>NZ_JBEOSI010000006.1:0-507355 GCF_040302845.1 Streptomyces sp. NPDC096323 | reverse complement strand
GTTGATAGGCCAGATGTGGAAGCCCGGTAACGGGTGGAGCTGACTGGTACTAATAGGCCGAGGGCTTGTCCTCAGTTGCTCGCGTCCACTGTGTTGTTCCCGGGTTGCGAACAGTTATCGCACCGGTTGAACAGCGTCACTAACTTAATTGAAAAGTGTGCTTGTTCGCTAGAACCCGATAGGGTTTCGGTGGTCATTGCGTTAGGGAAACGCCCGGTTACATTCCGAACCCGGAAGCTAAGCCTTTCAGCGCCGATGGTACTGCAGGGGGGACCCTGTGGGAGAGTAGGACGCCGCCGAACAATCTTTGAAGGACCCTTGGTCCCAGCGTTCAACGCTGGAACCAAGGGTCCTTTTTGTTTTTCCGAAGCGCGTCGGGTGTCCGGCTGCGCGAGAATGTCTGTAGTACCCGATGACAGGAGCAGCACCCATGTCCACCAACTCTCCCGACGATCGTTCGGAGCGCGAGCCGCGTCGCCGGGACGGCGGTGACCGGGGCGGCTTCAGCGGCGGTCGTGACGACCGGTCGGGCGGCCAGCGCCGGGACAACGACCGTGGCGGAAGCCGTCGCGATGACAGCCGGCCCACCAGCGGCGGCGGTGCCCGTCGTGACGACAGCCGGCCGACCAGCGGGGGCGGAGGCTTCCGCCGTGACGACCGCGACCGTGATCGTGCACCCCGTCGCGATGACAACCGTGGCGGCAGCTCGTCCGGTGGTGGGTTCCGCCGCGACGACAACCGCGGCGGCAGCTCGTCCGGTGGCGGCTTCCGCCGTGACGACAACCGCGGCGGCAGCTCATCCGGTGGTGGGTTCCGTCGTGATGACCGGGCTCCGCGTCGGGATGACGACCGTGGTGGGCGTCCCAGTGGTGGGTTCGAGCGTCGTGATGACCGGCCGCGTGGGCCGCGTCGCGACGACGACAACCGCAGCGGCGGCTTCCGCCGCGACGACAACCGTGGCGGATCCGCCGGCGGCGGCTACCGCCGTGACGACAGCCGAGGCGGCTCATCATCCGGTGGCGGTTTCCGTCGCGATGACAGCCGTGGCCCGGCCTCTTCCGGTGGTGGGTTCCGTCGTGATGACCGGGCTCCGCGTCGGGACGACGACCGTGGTGGGCGTCCCACTGGTGGGTTCGAGCGTCGTGATGACCGGCCGCGTGGGCCGCGTCGCGACGACGACAACCGCAGCGGCGGCTTCCGCCGCGACGACAACCGTGGCGGCGCGCCGTCCGGTGGCGGCTTCCGTCGCGATGACAACCGGGGCCCGGCCTCTTCCGGTGGTGGGTTCCGTCGTGATGACCGGGCTCCGCGTCGGGACGACGACCGTGGTGGGCGTCCCAGTGGTGGGTTCGAGCGTCGTGACGACCGGCCGCGTGGGCCGCGTCGCGACGACGACAACCGCAGCGGCGGCTTCCGCCGCGACGACAACCGTGGCGGATCCGCCGGTGGCGGCTTCCGCCGTGACGACAACCGGGGCCCGGCCTCTTCCGGTGGTGGGTTCCGTCGTGATGACCGGGCTCCGCGTCGGGATGACGACCGTGGTGGGCGTCCCACTGGTGGGTTCGAGCGTCGTGATGACCGGCCGCGTGGGCCGCGTCGCGACGACGACAACCGCAGCGGCGGCTTCCGCCGCGACGACAACCGCGGCGGCAGCTCGTCCGGTGGTGGCTTCCGTCGGGATGACAGCCGTGGCGGCGCGCCGTCCAGTGGTGGCTTCCGTCGCGACGACAGCCGAGGCGGCGCGCCGTCCGGTGGCGGCTTCCGTCGTGATGACAGCCGAGGCGGGTCCGCCGGCGGCTACCGCGGCCAGCGGGACGATCGAGCCGGTGGTGGCTACCGCGGGCGCGACGATCGTGGTGGTTACGAGCGGCGGGACGACCGGGACCGTGAGCCCATCAAGCGGCTTCCGATCCCCGACGATGTCACCGGTCACGAGATCGACAAGGACGTCCGCCAGGAGCTGATGAGCCTGCCGAAGACCCTGGCCGAGGACGTGGCCAGGAACCTCGTCATGGTGGCCCGGCTCCTCGACGAGGACCCCGAGCAGGCGTACGCGTACTCGCGGATCGCTCTGCGGCTCGCCTCGCGTGTGGCCGCCGTACGGGAGGCTGCGGGCTTCGCCGCCTACGCAACCCAGAAGTACGCGGAGGCGCTGGCGGAGTTCCGGGCGTCCCGGCGCATGACCGGGTCCGTGGAGCTGTGGCCCGTCATGGCCGACTGCGAGCGCGGACTGGGCCGGCCCGAGCGGGCGATGGCCATGGCCGGTGAGCCCGAGGTGCAGAAGTTGGACAAGGCCGGTCAGGTCGAGATGCGTCTGGTCGCCGCCGGGGCCCGCAGGGACATGGGGCAGATCGACGCCGCCATCGTGACGCTGCAGAGCTCCGAGCTCGCGTCCAGCGCAGTGCACCCGTGGACGCCCCGTCTGCGCTACGCGTACGCGGACGCGCTGCTGGCAGCCGGCCGTGAGGACGAGGCGCGGGAGTGGTTCGGGAAGGCCCTGGAGGCCGACAAGGACGGTTCCACCGACGCGTCGGACCGACTGGCCGAGCTGGACGGCGTCGAGTTCGTCGACGCCCTCGGTGACGACGAGGACGAAGCCGCCGAAGCGACCGCGCCGGTCGTGATCGAGGCCGACGAGTACATCGACGACCTCGATGATGAGGACGACGACGAGGACGACGAGGACGGTCCCGTCAAGGCGTAACGCAGGAGGAAGAGGGCGGCACCCATCGGGTGCCGCCCTCTTCCGCGTTCGGGAACGGATCAGCCGAGCGCCAGGCTGCGCAGGACCAGGCCGGTGGCCGGCTTCGGGCCGAAGGACGTCGACTTGCGGGGCATGGTGACGCCCTGACGGGCCAGGTCCCGTACCACCTCTTCGCGTACCGGATGCATCAGCACCGCCGTCGAGTCGTGGCGCTCGGCCTGTTCGACGGCTGCCGCCGTGTCATGGATGTAGGCGATGCGGGACGGGTCGTCGGGGATCCGCCAGACATGGTCGAGCAGCGCCGAGTGCAGGACCGTCGCGTCGAGGGTGCGCCAGGCGGCCGGCCGGTCCGCGGGAACGGTACGGGCCAGCAGGGCCTGGTCCGGGCGGTCCGCCAGATGGAAGGCGCCGTCGCCCGCGAGCAGGAAGGCGTTGCCCTCGGCCGCCGCGGCGGCCAGGGCGTCCAGCGCCCGGGGCAGCGGCCCCTCGACCGTGCGGACGCGGAACAGGCCGTCCAGTGCGGCGAGCGCGTCCCTCACCGGCAGGCCGTGCAGCAGCCGGTGGATGGAGCGGACCCGGAGCGGGTAGCGGGCGGTGTCGACCAGCAGGACCAGGCCGAAGTCCCAGGGGCCGGGGACGGTGTGCTCCCGCTGGAGCCGGAGGTAGGTTGCCCATCGGTGGTGGCCGTCGGCAATCAGGGCCTGGCGGCCGGCCAGATCCCTTTCGATCTCCGCACGGTCGGCGGCGTCGGTGACCGCCCACAGCCGGTGGCTGAAGCCGTCCTCGGTCGTCGTGGCGAGCAGCGGCGGGCACTGGATGGTCCGCTCGATGACCGCGGTCGCACCCGTGGCGTCGCCGTCGCTGCGGTAGGTCAGCAGCAGCGGTTCGAGATGGGCCGCGGTCGTCCGCATCAGGTCGGCGCGGTCCTCGACGACATGGGCCATCACGTCCTCATGCGGGAGCACGATGCCCTCGGCCGGGCCGGAGAGCGCCAGCGCGCCGACGACGCCGCGCTGCAGGATCTCGCCGTTGCGCTGCTCGTACACGTACAGCGCGGGTTCCGAGTCGGGGGCGAGTATGCCCTCGGCCAGCCAGCGCTGCAGGGTCGCTGCGGCCTGCTCGTGCCGGGCGGTCGCGGAGTCGGCCTGCGGCAGGATCAGGCGCACGATGTTGTGCGGATCCGCCGATTCCAGGTGGAGCAGCCCGTCGGGCCGTACGACGACGTCGTACGGGGGCGAGGTCACCGCGGCGAGACTGCCGACCCGCTCGGGGACGTAGCGCAGTCCACGGAACGGAAACAGGTGCAGTCCCTTGTCCGCCGGGCCTCGTGTGTTCATTTCAGCATCGTATGTGCGCTCCGGGGATGCGCGATGATCGGGGGAGACGCAGGCAACGAGGAGCGCGGGATATGAGTCAGGCGAGCAGGACCAGGCCGAGCGGGAGCAGCACCGCGCTGAGCGAGGCGTACGACACGGCGCTGCTGGATCTCGACGGGGTGGTGTACGCGGGCGGGCTGGCGATCACTCATGCCGTCGACGCTCTGCGCACCGCGCGGGACGGCGGGATGCACCTGGCGTACGTCACCAACAACGCGCTGCGGACTCCGGCCGCGGTGGCGGAGCATCTGACCGAGTTGGGGGTGCCCGCCGCGCCCGCCGATGTGATCACCTCGGCGCAGGCGGTGGCCCGGCTGGTCGCCGATCAGCTTCCGGCCGGTGCGCGCGTGCTCGTGATCGGGGGCGAGGGCCTGCGGGTGGCGCTGCGTGAACGGGGCCTGGTGCCGGTGGAGTCCGCGGACGACGACCCGGCCGCGGTGGTGCAGGGATACGGCGGGCCCGACCTGGCGTGGGGCCGCTTCGCCGAGGCCTCGTACGCGATCAATCGCGGGCTGCCGTGGTTCGCGTCCAACACGGATCTGACGATTCCGGGCGCCCGGGGGATCGCGCCGGGCAACGGGGCTGCCGTGGAGGTCGTACGGATCGCCACCGGGGCCGAGCCGCAGGTGGCGGGGAAGCCGCTGCCGCCGATGCACCGCGAGACGGTGCTGCGGACGGGGGCCGAGCGGCCGCTCGTGGTCGGAGACCGGCTCGACACGGACATCGAGGGGGCGTTCAACGGGGGAGTGGACTCCCTGCTGGTGCTCACCGGGGTGACGGACGCGGCGCAGTTGGTCACCGCGGTGCCCGAGCACCGGCCGACGTATGTGGACGCCGATCTGCGGGGTCTGCTGACGGGGCAGCCCGAGGTGACGCGGACGGACGAGGCGTACGCCTGCGGCGGCTGGACGGCGTCCGCACGCGGCGGGTCGCTGGTGCTGGAGGGCGACGGGGACGCGCTCGACGGTCTGCGGGCGCTGTGCGCGGCCGCGTGGTCGCATGCCGGGGACGGTGCGTGCGCACTGGACGCGGGGAAGGCGGTGGCCCGGCTCGGGCTGTAGGGGCGGACGGCCTTTGCCGGCCCCCAGGGCGGCTTTGCGGGGCGGCCGGGTCGAGCCGATGGGAGGCTAGGCTAACCTAACTCGCGTGTTGGTTGAGAGTCCTCCGAAACCGAACGCAGGCCCGATAGCCGCGTCGGACAACGCCGCGCCCCCCAGGCGCCATGCGGTACGTGCCGCAGGGCTTCTGGTGGCGCTGGCCGCCCTGGTGCTGGTGTGCCTGGCGAGCATCGCGATCGGCGCCAAGGGGCTGCCGGTCGCCGACGTGTGGCACGGCCTGTTCCACTACGAGGGCAGCGGCGACGACGTCCTCGTACGAAAGGTGCGGATACCCCGGACCGTGCTCGGGCTGATCGTCGGCGCCGCGCTCGGGCTCGCCGGGGCCGTGATGCAGGCGCTGACCCGCAACCCGCTGGCCGAGCCCGGGCTGCTCGGGGTCAACGCCGGTGCCTCGGCGGCGGTCGTCTCCGCCATCAGCTTCTTCGGCGTCACCTCGCTGACCGGGTACGTCTGGTTCGCCTTCGCCGGAGCCGCGATCGTCTCGGTCGCCGTGTACCTGCTCGGCGGCAGCCGGTCCGCCAACCCGGTACGCCTCGCCCTGGCCGGGACCGCCGTCACCGCCGCCCTGTACGGCTACGTCAACGCCGTACAGCTGCTGGATTCGGCGGCCCTGGACCGGCTGCGGTTCTGGACCGTCGGCTCGCTGGCCTCCGCCAACATGGAGACGGTCGGCAAGGTGTGGCCGTTCATCGCACTCGGCGTCCTGCTCACGCTGCTCATCGCGCGGCCGCTCAACGCACTGGAGATGGGCGACGACACCGCGCGCTCCCTCGGCGCCCATCTGACCCGGACCCGGATCCTCGCGATGCTCGCCGTCACCCTGTTGTGCGGCGCGGCGACGGCCGCGTGCGGGCCGATCGTCTTCATCGGGTTGATGATCCCGCACCTGGTGCGTGCGATCACCGGTCCCGACATGCGGTGGATCCTGCCGTACGCGGCCGTGCTCTCCCCGGTGCTGCTGCTCGGCGCGGACGTGATCGGCCGGGTCGTCGCCCGGCCGTCCGAACTGCAGGTCGGCATCGTCACCGCGCTGCTCGGCGGGCCCGTCTTCATCCACCTCGTACGACGCAAGAGGATGTCCCAGCTGTGAAGGCCACCAAGGAGCAGACGCCTGCGCAGACTGCGGGGACGGCGCGATCGGTGCGGGCCGTGCGGATGGCCGGCGGCTATTCGTTCCGGATGAACGTCCGGGCCTCCCTCGTCATCCTGCTCCTCGCCGTCGTGGCGGCCGGCACGGCCGTCGTCCTCATCGGCAGTGGTGACTTCTCGATGACGCCGGGCGAGGTGGTGACCACGCTCTTCGGACACGGCACCTTCCAGCAGGAGTTCATCGTCACGGACCTGCGCCTGCCGCGGGTGCTGGTCGGACTTCTCGTCGGGGCGGCGCTCGGAGCCGGCGGCGCCGTGTTCCAGACCATCTCGCGCAACCCGCTCGGCAGCCCCGACGTGCTCGGCTTCGGCCAGGGCGCCACGGTGGGCGCGCTGAGCGTGATCGTCCTCTTCCAGGGCGGGGCGGCAGCGATCGCGGGCGGCGCGGTGGCCGGCGGACTGCTGACCGGCATCGCCGTCTACGTACTGGCGTGGAAGCGCGGGGTGCACGGCTTCCGGCTCGTCCTGGTCGGGATCGGCGCGGCCGCCATGCTCACCGCCGCGACCCAGTACCTGATCACCAAGGCCGACCTGGTCGACGCGACCCGCGCCGTCGTCTGGATGACCGGCTCGCTCGACGGCCGGGACTGGGCGCAGGTCTGGCCCCTGCTCGTGGTCTGCGGCCTGCTGCTCCCGCTGGTGTTCGCCCATGGGCCGGCGCTGCGGGTGATGGAGATGGGCGACGACGCCGCGTACGCCCTCGGGGTACGCGTCGAACGCACCCGGCTCGTCCTGATGGGCTCCGCCGTCCTTCTCGTCGCCGTCGCCACCACCGCGGCGGGGCCGATCGCGTTCGTCTCGCTGAGCGCCCCGCAGCTCGCCCGCCGGCTCACCCGCTCCACCGGTCCCAATCTGGTGGCCGCGACCTTCATGGGCGCGGCACTCCTCCTCGTCGCCGACTGGGTGTCGCTGGAGGCCTTCGGCGACCGGCAGCTGCCCGTCGGCGTCGTCACCGGTGTGCTCGGCGGCTGCTATCTGCTGTGGCTGCTGGTGTCCGAGCGCAAGGCGGGCCGGATATGAGGGCCCGTGCACGGGGCGCCGGTGACTCGTCGCCCTCCCCTTCCGATTCCCTCGCCGATTCCACCCACCCCCGGAGTACGACCATGCAGCGCCTCACCGCGGACTCGGTGACCCTCGGCTACGACCAGCGGGTCATCGCGGAGAACCTCTCGGTCGAGATCCCCGACCACTCGTTCACCGTGATCGTCGGCCCCAACGCCTGCGGCAAGTCGACGCTGCTGCGGGCGCTCTCGCGGATGCTGAAGCCGACCCGCGGCCGGGTGCTGCTGGACGGGGAGGCGATTCACGGGCTGCCCGCGAAGAAGGTCGCCAGGACGCTGGGGCTGCTGCCCCAGTCCTCCATCGCGCCGGAGGGCATCACGGTGGCGGACCTCGTGGCCCGGGGGCGCTACCCGCACCAGGGGCTGCTGCGGCAGTGGTCACCCGAGGACGAACGCATTGTCGAGGAATCGATGGCGTCGACCGGCGTCGGCGCGCTGGGTGATCGCTATGTCGACGAATTGTCCGGCGGGCAGCGCCAGCGGGTCTGGATAGCGATGGCACTCGCCCAGCAGACGCCGTTGCTGCTGCTCGACGAGCCGACGACGTACCTCGACATCCAGCACCAGATCGACGTGCTCGACCTGTGCGCGGAGCTGCACGAGACGCAGGGGCGCACGCTGGTGGCGGTCCTGCACGACCTGAACCACGCCGCGCGGTACGCCACCCACCTCATCGCCATGCGCGAGGGCGAGGTCGTCGCGGAGGGTGCCCCGGGGGAGATCGTCACCGCGGAGCTCGTGGAGCGGGTGTTCGGGCTCCGGTGCCAGGTGATCTCCGATCCGGAGACGGGGACGCCGCTGGTGGTTCCGGCCGCGCGGGTGCGTGGGCGCGGGGCGCGCGTCGCGGGGGCGGTGCCGGTGCCCGGGGGCGCGTGACCTTCGGCCACGCCTTGTCCTCAAGCGCCGGACGGGCTTGAGAGGACGTCCTCGAACGCCGGACGGGCTTCGTGCGCCTACAGCAGTGATCTGAGTTTCAGCAGGTCGCGGAAGCCCGCCTCCAGGCGGACGCGGCCCGAGCCCCAGGCCTTCGCGAAGTTCAGGTCGCCGTCCACCATCGCCACCAGGTCGTCCCCGGTCATCGCGAGCCGGATCTCGGCCTTCTCGCGGGGTGGTCCCCCGACCGTGTCCAGAACCTGGATCCGGCCCCCGGCGAGGCGTCCGGTGAACGTCACGTCGAGGTCCTTGATGTGGCAGCTCAGCGAGCGGTCGAGCGCCGCCGCGCTGCGTACATCGCCGTCGGCCCCCGCGAGGGTGTCGGAAAGTCTGTCGAGTGCGCTGCGGCACTCCGCCATGGTCGCCATCGTGATCGACGGTACCGCAGCCCTTCGCGGTAGCGTTTCCCGCATGAGCGACTCGATGCCGGGGCCGGACACGGCCGCCGGAACCGCGCCCGGGGGGATGCCGCACGACGTACCGCAGGAGCCGTCCCCCGTGGTGTCGCACGAGCCTGCCGCCCCGGCGCCCCTCGGCGTCGTACGCACGCCCACGGGCCACGCGGGCGTGGACGCGCACCTGGAGCGTCTGGCCGATGCCGACCACCTCCCGGCGGACGGACACACCGAGGTGTACGAGGATGTACACCGTGGCCTGCGAGACGAGCTGACCGCGCTGGACGCCAGGCCCGCACCCGCACCCATGCCCACGTACGACCGCGCGCACGACAACGCGTACAACGACAGGAGCTGAACCGAACGTGGCAGGAGTGGCCCGTCGCCGCCTCGACGCCGAGCTGGTACGCCGGAAACTCGCCCGCTCACGTGAGCACGCGAGTCAGCTGATCGCCGCGGGACGGGTGACCGTCGGCGGCAACACCGCGAGTAAACCGGCCACCCAGGTCGAGACGAGTGCCGCCCTCGTCGTCACCAAGGACGACAGCGACCCCGAGTACGTCTCACGGGGCGGCCACAAACTGGCGGGCGCCCTCGCCGCCTTCGTCCCCCTCGGGCTGGAGGTGGAGGGGCGGCGGGCCCTGGACGCAGGGGCGTCGACCGGGGGGTTCACCGATGTGCTGTTGCGCGCGGGAGCGACCCGCGTCGTCGCCGTGGACGTCGGCTACGGGCAGCTCGCCTGGTCGCTCCAGTCCGATGAACGCGTCATCGTCAAGGACCGTACCAATGTGCGGGAACTGACCCTGGAGGCGATCGACGGCGAGCCGGTGGACCTGGTGGTGGGCGACCTCTCGTTCATCCCGCTCGGCCTCGTGCTGCCCGCCCTGGTGCGCTGCGCCGCCCCCGACGCGGACCTGGTCCTCATGGTCAAGCCCCAGTTCGAGGTGGGCAAGGAGCGCCTCGGCAGCGGGGGTGTGGTGCGCAGCCCCGAGCTGCGCGCCGAAGCGGTACGGGAGGTGGCCCGGCGGGCCTGGGCGCTCGGCCTGGGTGTGCGGGGTGTGACGGCGAGCCCGCTGCCCGGGCCGTCGGGGAACGTCGAGTACTTTCTGTGGCTGCGGGCCGGAGCACCTGAGCTGGATCCCGCGGATGTCGACCGTGCAGTGGCGGAGGGGCCTCGTTGACGACGAATGCGGCACGAACAGTCTTTCTCTTGGCACATACCGGCCGGCCGGCCGCGATCCGCAGTGCCGAGCTCGTCGTCCAGGGGCTGCTCCGCAGCGGCCTGGGCGTACGCGTCCTGGCGACGGAGGCGGCCGACCTGCCGCTGCCGTCCGCCGTCGAGACCGTCACGGACGCCACGCCCGAGGCGGTGACGGGCTGTGAGCTCCTGATCGTGCTGGGCGGCGACGGGACGCTGCTGCGGGGCGCCGAGCTCTCGCGCGCCTTCGGGGTGCCGATGCTCGGCGTCAACCTCGGCCGGGTCGGTTTCCTCGCCGAGGCCGAGCGCGACGACCTCGACCAGGTCGTGGAGCGGGTCGTCACCCGCGCCTACACGGTCGAGGAGCGCATGACGCTCGACGTCGTCGTGCACAGCAACGGCGACGTCGTCCACACGGACTGGGCCCTCAACGAGGCCGCCGTCCAGAAGGTGTCGCCCGAGCGGATGCTGGAGGTCGTCCTGGAGATCGACGGCCGGCCGGTGACCGGGTTCGGCTGCGACGGCATCGTGTGCGCGACGCCGACCGGCTCGACCGCGTACGCCTTCTCGGCCGGCGGACCCGTCGTCTGGCCCGAGGTCGAGGCGCTGCTGATGGTCCCGATCAGCGCCCACGCGCTCTTCGCCAAGCCGCTGGTGACCTCGCCGACCTCGGTGCTCGCCGTCGAGGTCCAGCCGCACACCCCGCACGGGGTGCTGTGGTGCGACGGGCGCAGGACCGTGGAGCTGCCCGCGGGCGCGCGGGTCGAGGTGCGGCGCGGCGCCGTGCCCGTACGGCTGGCACGGCTGCACCAGGCCTCGTTCACGGACCGGCTGGTGGCCAAGTTCGCGCTGCCCGTGTCGGGGTGGCGGGGCGCGCCGCACTGACCCGGGCGCAGCCGTTCGCACGCGGATCGGGCGCCGCGGCCGTGGCCCGTGTGCACGAGGGGCGGGAAACCTCGTATGGTCATGTCCGTGTTGGAGGAGATGCGGATACGGTCGCTCGGAGTCATCGACGACGCGGTGGTGGAACTGTCACCCGGTTTCACCGCGGTGACCGGTGAGACCGGCGCGGGCAAGACCATGGTCGTCACCAGCCTGGGGCTGCTGCTCGGCGGACGCGCCGATCCCGCCCTGGTGCGGATCGGCGCCAAGGCCGCCGTCGTCGAGGGCCGGATCACGGTGTCCGAGGGCGACGCGGCTGCGCTGCGGGCCGAGGAGGCCGGGGCCGAGATCGAGGACGGCGCGCTGCTCATCAGCCGTACCGTGTCCGCCGAAGGGCGCTCCCGCGCCCATCTCGGCGGCAGATCCGTGCCCGTGGGAGTGCTGGCCGAGCTCGCCGACGAACTCGTCGCCGTGCACGGGCAGACCGACCAGCAGGGGCTGCTCAAGCCGGCCCGGCAGCGGCAGGCCCTGGACCGGTACGCGGGCGACGGCGTCGCCGTGCCCCTCGCCACGTACGCGGCGGCCTACCGGCGGCTGCGCGAGGTCGCCGGTGAGCTCGACGAGCTGACCACGCGCGCCCGTGAGCGGGCCCAGGAGGCCGATCTGCTGCGCTTCGGGCTGAACGAGATCGCCGCGGTCGAACCGCTGCCCGGCGAGGACACCGAACTCGCCGCCGAGGCACAGCGCCTCGGTCACGCCGACGCTCTCGCCTCCGCCGCCGCCCTCGCGCACACCGCGCTGGCCGGCAACCCCGAGGACCAGGAGGCCGTCGACGCGACGACGGTCGTCGCGGCGGCCCGGCACGCGCTGGACGGGGTACGGGCCCACGATCCGGCGCTCGCCGCGCTCGCCGACCGGGTCGGCGAGATCTCCATCCTGCTCGCGGACGTCGCGGGAGAACTGGCCGGGTACGCCGACCAGCTGGACTCCGATCCGCTGCGCCTTGCCGCGGTCGAGGAGCGCCGGGCCGCGCTCACGGGCCTCACCCGCAAGTACGGCGCCGACATCGCCGCCGTACTGGCCTGGGCCGAGGACGGGGCCCGCCGGCTCACCGAGCTGGAGGGCGACGACGACCGGATCGGCGAACTGACCGCCGAGCGGGACGCGCTGCGCGCCGAACTCTCGGTCCTCGGACAGGCGTTGACCGATGCGCGTACGGCTGCCGCCGCGCTCTTCGCCGATGCGGTGACCGCGGAACTCGCCTCCCTCGCCATGCCGCACGCCCGCGTCTCCTTCGACATCAGGCAGACCGAGACGGCGGACGAGGCGTCCGGCATCGAGATCGGCGGACGCAACGTGGCCTACGGGCCCTCCGGCGCCGACGAGGTCGAACTCCTGCTGGCCCCGCACCCCGGCGCCCAGCCCCGTCCGATCGCCAAGGGCGCGTCGGGCGGCGAACTGTCCCGGGTGATGCTCGCCGTCGAGGTGGTCTTCGCCGGCTCCGACCCCGTGCCCACCTACCTCTTCGACGAGGTCGACGCGGGCGTCGGAGGCAAGGCGGCCGTCGAGGTCGGCCGCAGGCTGGCGAAGCTCGCCCGGTCCGCCCAGGTCGTCGTCGTCACCCACCTGCCCCAGGTGGCCGCGTTCGCCGACCGGCAGCTGCTGGTCGAGAAGACCGTGGACGGCTCGGTGACCAGGAGCGGCGTGACGGTCCTGGAGGGCGAGGCCCGGGTACGGGAACTGTCCCGGATGCTCGCGGGCCAGGAGGACTCCGAGACGGCCCGGGCACACGCGGAGGAACTGCTGGCCACGGCGCGGGCCGACGTCTGAGGGTTCGCCCGCCGGGCCGACCCGGCGTCCGGGGCCCCCGCGGATTTCACCCGTGCGGGTGGTGCGCCACGCCCGGTTTGTTGCGGTGCGCACCGGCGTATCGGGCCGGCCGTGCCGGAACGTGCGTACGGACTGGCATCCTGGGCGCTGTACTTGGACCGACCGCCGCCCATGCGACGGTCGGTCCAACGGCCGTCGGGTGACGCCGTTACCCCCGACTCGGGATCCCCGGGAGCCATTCAACGTGTCACAGCTGCGTACGGTCCAAGTGCTGGGCGGCGGCAGTGCGGGCAGCAGCGCCCATGTCGCTTCGCTGGCCGCCGGACTGGTCGCGCGAGGCGTGCAGGTCACCGTCTGCGCTCCGGCCGCACTGGACCGTGCCTATGAGTTCTCCGCCACCGGAGCGGGGTTCACGCCCGTGCCACGGCGCAGCGACCCCGCCGCCGTCGCCGCACTGCGGGCCGCCTGTGCGGGGGCCGACGTCGTGCACGCGCACGGGGTGCACGCCGCCGTGCGGGCCGCGCTGGCGCTCGGCGGCCGTCGGATCCCGCTCGTCGTCACCTGGCACACCCGGGCCCATGCCGAGGGGGCGCGCCGCCGGCTGCTGCATCTGCTGGAGCGAAGAGCGGCCCGCGCGGCCTCGGTGGTGCTCGGGGCGTCCTCGGACCTGGTCGACCGGGCCAGGCGCCGGGGTGCGCGTGACGCCCGCCTCGCGCCCGTCGCCGTTCCCCTGCCGCGTGTCCCCGTTCCGGTGCCCGACGGCAAGGTGCGGGCCGAACTCGGCGCGACGGCACGCCCGTTGATCATGGCGGTGGGCAGCCTGGTGCCGCATCACGGGTACGGCACGCTGCTCGACGCCGCACGGATGTGGCGCCGGCTGGACCCCGTACCCCTGCTGGTCATCGCGGGCGAGGGGCGGGATCGGGCGGCCCTGCGGCGTCGGATCAGGGCCGAGGACCTGCCCGTGTCGCTGATCGGCAGCCGCACCGACGTTCCCGAGCTCCTGGCCGCCGCCGACCTGGTCGTGCTGCCCAGCCGATGGGAGGCACGTTCGGTGCTGGCCCAGGAGGCCCTGCGGATCGGTGTGCCGCTGGTCGCCACCGCCGTCGGCGGAGTGCCCGAACTCGTGGGTGACGCCGCCGAACTCGTGCCGTACGCGAACGCGGAGGCGCTCGCCCGGGCCGTGGCCCGGCTGCTGGACGATCCGGCGGAACGCGAGCGACTGGCGGCCGCCGGACCGCTGCAGGCGGCGAGTTGGCCGACCGAGGACGACACGGTCGCCCAAGTTCTCAGCGTGTACGACGAGTTGGTGCAGCCCCTCGCGACGGGCCGTACGAGCTGAGCTGGGGGTTCACGTCGCGTGGCGGCGGGCCCGTAGGGCCAGGCTCAGGGCCAGTACGGCCTGCGGGTCGTCCAGATCGGTGCCGAGCAGTTCCCCTATGCGGGCCAGCCGGTTGTACAGCGTCTGACGGTTCAGATGCAGCTCGCGCGCCGTCTCCGCCTTGCGGCCCGCATGCGCCAGGTACGTCTCCAGCGTGGGCAGCAGCGGTGGCCGCGAGGTGCGGTCGTGATCGCGCAACGGTCCGATCGCCCGCTCGACGAACGCCGCCAGATCCGGATGGTCCCGCAGCCGCCACAGCAGCAGATCGATGTCGAGGCGGCGCGCGTCGTACCAGGGCCGGTCGCCGAGCCCCTGCGCCGCCGCGGCCGTCTCCGCGGCATGCCGCAGCCCCGCCCCGGCCGCCGCCCAGCCGCCCGCCACCCCGACCACCACGACGGGGGGATGGGAGCCCGCCCGCTCCAGACCGGCCCGCTCCACCCCGGCCCGCAGCGCCGCGGCCACCCGGTCGGCCACCGCCGTACGCTCCGTCTCCGTGCGCAGCCCCAGCAGCAGCGGCACCCGGCCCTCCACCGGCCGCACCCCGAGCAGCACCGGCACGCCCACCGAGGACAGCTCCTCCAGGACCGCACGGGCCAGCAGCGCCCAGTTGCCCGAGGGCGAGAGCTCCGGGGCCAGCCGCATCACGACGGGCAGCAGCGGCATCTCGCCCGGCTTGAAGCCCAGCACGCGGGCCTGCGCCGGCGCGTCCTCGGGCGTGATCCGGCCCTCCGCGAGATCGGTGAGGAAGTCGCCCCGGCCGCGCGCCGCGAGCTCCTCCTCCTGACGGGCCTGCATCAGCACCACCGCGAGAATGCCCGCCGCCCGCTCCGCCGCCATCCGGTGCACCGGCACGAGCGGCCCGTCCACCGCCAGCAGGACCAGTCTGGCCCGCACCGAACCGGCCCCCTGGCCACCGCCCGGCACATCCACCAGCACCGCGCCGGCGGGCGGCGACTCGCGGGCCGCCCGGCCGCCCCGCATCCCGTCCCACACCTGGAGCGGATCGGCGGAGACCGGGCCCGACTCGGTGCCCGCCGCGTACAGCAGCCGGCCGTCCGCCGTCTCCAGGAAGACCGGGTTGGCCGTGAAATCCGCCAGGATGCCGAGCACCTGGGGCACCCCGCCGCCACCGAGCAGCGCCTGGGTGCAGCGCCGGTGGACCTCCTCGGCCTGCTGCAGGAGCGCGTAGTGACCGTTGACGATCTCGGTGTGGATCTCCTCCGTCACCGTCACGAACGGCACCTCGCGGTGCAGCTGGACCAGGGGCAGCCCGGCCGCGCGGGCGGCGTCCACGATGGAGGACGGCAGCCTGCTGAAGCGCGGACCGAGCTCCACCACGAGCGCGGCGATGCCGCGGTCCGCGAGCCTCCGGACGAACGCGCGCTGCTCCGCGGGACGGGTGCCGAGCCCCAGACCGGTCGTGAGGAGCAGCTCCCCGCCCTTGAGCAGCGACGCGATGTTGGGGACCTCGCCCGCGTGCACCCAGCGCACGGTGCGGCCGAGCCGGTCGGCGCAGGTCACCACCTCGGGGAGTCCGCTGCGCAGCCCCGGCAGCTCGAGGGCGCGCTGCACGGTGATGCCGCCTTGGGTCTCCACTGCTCTGGCCTCGCGCTCCGCGTCGGTCGGACCGGGCGGTCGCACGGTCGCGCCCGCCCTGGTCAGGAAGGTACCGGCCCGGAGCGCCGGAGGCTCCGTCGGGGGGCAGCTCGTTGACAGCGGCGGGACTCGCTGCGATCTTGAAAAACCTGTACCGGGACGAGGGGGAAGCATGGGCGAGGACGCGCTGCCGTACGGGAACCGAGCGGGCGCCGGGGGCGGAGCCCAACACGTGGACGCCCCGCCCGGCCCGCTGGTCTACGCCGACTGGCTCGCCGGGCGGCTCGGCTCTCCGGGGCTGCGGGTGTTCGACGCCTCCGTCGGCGCGCACCGGGGGGCCGGGCGGCGGATCGTGGGCGCGCGGCCGTTCGACATCGACGGCGCGCTCTCCGACCACACGGGGCCGCTGCCCCACACGATGCCCGGCGCCGGCCGGTTCACCGAGGAGCTGCGTTCCCTGGGCCTCCACGACGGCGACACCGTCGTGGTCTACGACGCGGTGGGGATCTACTCCAGCGCCCGGGCCTGGTGGATGCTCCGCGCGATGGGCTTCGACCGGGTCGCCGTGCTCGACGGGGGTCTGCCCGGCTGGGCGGCTGCCGGACTGCCCATGGAGGACAGCGCGCCCGCCGCCCCGGCGGAGCGCGGCGACTTCACGGCCAGGCCGCGCGCGGGACTGCTCGTGGGCGCCGACGAGGTCGCCGCGGCCCTCTCCGACCCGGCATCCGCCGTCTTCGACGCCCGGTCCCGGGAACGCTTTCTCGGTACGGCCCCCGAGCCGCGCCCGGGCCTGCGCGGCGGCCATATGCCGGGGGCGGTCAGCCTGCCCTTCGGCGAGATCCAGCACGAGGGCCGGATGCGCCCCACGGCGGAACTGCGGGCCGCGTTCGCCGGTCCGGCGCAGGGCCGGGAGCGGCTGCTCTTCAGCTGCGGATCGGGGGTCACCGCGTGCGTCCTGACGCTGGGCGCCGCGCTGGCCGGATACCGCGACCTGGCGGTGTACGACGGCTCCTGGAGCGAGTGGGGGCTGCCCTCGGAGCGCCGCCCGGTCGAGACGGACGGGGCGGCGCGGGCCGGCTGACGAGGACGGCTCGGCGGGCCTCCCGGCACCTCGCCGTTCCGCCCGCCGCCGCCCCACTGCGGCTCGTCAGCCCACGTACGCCCCGCTCGCCGTCAGCCGCAGCGCCGTGTCGATCAGCGGCACGTGGCTGAAGGCCTGCGGGAAGTTGCCCACCTGGCGCTGCAGCCGCGCGTCCCACTCCTCGGCAAGGAGACCCAGGTCGTTGCGCAGGGACAGCAGGCGCTCGAAGAGCTGGCGGGCCTCGTCGACCCGGCCGATCATCGCCAGGTCGTCCGCCAGCCAGAACGAACACGCCAGGAACGCGCCCTCGTCGCCCTCCAGGCCGTCCACACCCGCGTCCTGACCGGACGTGGGGTAGCGGAGCACGAAGCCGTCCTCGGTGGACAGCTCCCGCTGGATCGCCTCGATGGTGCCGATCACCCGCTTGTCGTCGGGCGGCAGGAACCCCATCTGCGGGATCAGCAGCAGGGAGGCGTCCAGCTCCTTCGACCCGTAGGACTGGGTGAAGGTGTTGCGCTCTGGGTCGTAGCCCCGCTCGCAGACCGCGCGGTGGATGTCGTCGCGCAGATCGCGCCACTTCTCCAGCGGCCCGTCCGTGTCGCCGGACTCGATCAGCTTGATCGTCCGGTCGACCGCCACCCACGCCATCACCTTGGAGTGCACGAAGTGCCGACGCGGACCGCGCACCTCCCAGATGCCCTCGTCCGGCTCGTCCCAGTGCTTCTCCAGGTACTCGATCAGCTTGAGCTGGAGACCGGTCGCGTAGTCGTTACGGGTCAGCCCCGTCATGTGCGCGAGGTGGAGGGCCTCGGTGACCTCGCCGTACACGTCCAGCTGGAGCTGGCCCGCGGCGCCGTTGCCGACCCGGACCGGGCCGGAGTTCTCGTACCCGGGCAGCCACTCCAGCTCCGCCTCGCCCAGCTCGCGCTCGCCCGCGATGCCGTACATGATCTGGAGGTTCTCCGGGTCGCCCGCGACCGCCCGGAGCAGCCACTCGCGCCAGGCGCGGGCCTCGTCGCGGTAGCCGGTGCGCAGCAGCGAGGAGAGGGTGATCGCGGCGTCGCGCAGCCAGGTGTAGCGGTAGTCCCAGTTGCGGGAGCCGCCGATGTCCTCCGGCAGGGACGTGGTCGGCGCGGCGACGATGCCGCCGGTCGGCGCGTACGTCAGGGCCTTCAAGGTGATCAGCGAGCGGACCACGGCCTCGCGGTAGGGGCCGTGGTACGTGCACTGGGCGACCCAGTCGCGCCAGAAGTCCGCGGTGGCCTCCAGCGCGCCCTCCGGGTCCGGGAGCGCGGGCGGTTCGCGGTGCGAGGGCTGCCAGCTGATGGTGAACGCGATCCGGTCACCCGGGGCGACGGTGAAGTCGGAGTACGTCGTCAGGTTCTCGCCGTACGTCTCCGCCGGGGTGTCGAACCAGACGGAATCGGGCCCTGCGACGGCGACCGTACGGGTGTCCACCTTGTGCACCCACGGGGTGACGCGCCCGTAGCTGAACCGCATCCGCAGCTCGGAGCGCATCGGCACCCGGCCGCTGATTCCCTCCACGATCCGGATCAGCTGGGGCGCGCCGTCGCGCGGGGGCATGAAGTCGGTCACCCGGACCGTGCCACGCGGCGTGTCCCACTCCGATTCCAGGATCAGTGAGTCCCCGCGGTAGCGGCGACGGTCCGCCGACGGCGGTTCGGCGCCCTCCGCGCGGGCCGGTCCCAGGCGCCAGAAGCCGTGCTCCTCGGTGCCCAGCAGTCCCGCGAAGACGGCGTGTGAGTCGAAGCGGGGCAGGCACAGCCAGTCGGCCGTGCCGTCCCGGCAGACCAGGGCGGCGGTCTGCATGTCTCCGATGAGTGCGTAATCCTCGATGCGCCCGGCCACGTGCATCTCCAGTCGAACGGCCATGTCGCCCCGTAGGGCATTACTGCGGGTCAAGAGGTCGTTGCAAGGGGTTGATGTGGGGGGACCTGCGAACTTCTGCCTCGCCCGAGCGAGTATCCGAGCAGGATACGACGCACCCGGATGATCCGCGCGACGCTCCCGACAACCGGGATGAGCCGAACGGGTGGGGTGTGAGAGACCTGCGGTGATTCCGTGCCCCGAGTGTGCCCGGAGTGGCCGGAAGCAGGCTCCCCGCGTCGCTGTTACCCTGGTAGCCCGTGGACCGGTGGTCGTCGGCGACAGCAGACGAGGCCCCCGAACCGCAGCGACGGCACCTCCGGATTCCTCCGGACGGCAACGCCGGTACGCACCTCACGATCGCGACCACGGGAGCCCCCTTTGGCTATGCAGCCCACATCCACGACGACCAAGCACATCTTCGTCACCGGGGGTGTCGCCTCTTCCCTCGGCAAGGGTCTGACTGCCTCCAGCCTCGGTGCCCTGCTCAAGGCGCGCGGCCTCCGGGTCACCATGCAGAAGCTCGACCCGTATCTGAACGTCGACCCGGGCACGATGAACCCCTTCCAGCACGGTGAGGTGTTCGTCACCAACGACGGCGCCGAGACCGACCTGGACATCGGCCACTACGAGCGCTTCCTGGACGTGGACCTCGACGGTTCCGCCAACGTCACCACCGGCCAGGTCTACTCGACGGTCATCGCCAAGGAGCGCCGCGGCGAGTACCTCGGTGACACCGTGCAGGTCATCCCGCACATCACCAACGAGATCAAGCACCGCATCCGGCGCATGGCCACCGACGACGTCGACGTGGTCATCACCGAGGTCGGCGGCACGGTCGGCGACATCGAGTCGCTGCCGTTCCTGGAGACCGTCCGCCAGGTCCGCCACGAGGTCGGCCGGGACAACGTCTTCGTCGTGCACATCTCGCTGCTGCCGTACATCGGCCCGTCCGGCGAGCTCAAGACCAAGCCCACCCAGCACTCGGTGGCCGCCCTGCGCAACATCGGTATCCAGCCGGACGCCATCGTGCTGCGCGCCGACCGCGACGTACCGACCGCCATCAAGCGCAAGATCTCGCTGATGTGCGATGTCGACGAAGCCGCCGTGGTGGCCTGCCCGGACGCGAAGTCGATCTACGACATCCCGAAGGTGCTGCACTCCGAGGGCCTGGACGCCTACGTCGTGCGCAAGCTCGACCTGCCGTTCCGCGACGTCGACTGGACCACGTGGGGCGACCTGCTGGACCGCGTCCACAACCCCGACCACGAGGTCACCGTCGCGCTGGTCGGCAAGTACATCGACCTGCCCGACGCCTACCTCTCGGTCACCGAGGCCATCCGGGCCGGCGGCTTCGCCAACAAGGCCCGCGTCAAGGTCAAGTGGGTCGCCTCCGACGACTGCAAGACCCCGGCCGGCGCCAAGAAGCAGCTCGGCGACGTCGACGCGATCTGCATCCCCGGCGGCTTCGGCGAGCGCGGTGTCGTCGGCAAGGTCGGCGCCATCCAGTACGCCCGCGAGAACAAGGTGCCGCTCCTCGGCCTCTGCCTGGGCCTGCAGTGCATCGTGATCGAGGCGGCGCGCAACCTCGCCGAGATCCCCGACGCCAACTCCACCGAGTTCGACGCCGCCACCGCGCACCCCGTCATCTCGACGATGGAGGAGCAGCTGGCGTACGTCGAGGGCGCGGGCGATCTGGGCGGCACCATGCGGCTCGGCCTGTACCCGGCGAAGCTCGCCGAGGGCTCGCTGGTCCGTGAGGCCTACGACGGCCAGCCGTACGTGGACGAGCGCCACCGTCACCGCTACGAGGTCAACAACGCCTACCGCGCCGAGCTGGAGAAGAAGGCCGGTCTGGTCTTCTCCGGCACCTCCCCGGACAACAAGCTCGTGGAGTACGTCGAGTACCCGCGCGAGGTGCACCCCTACCTCGTCGCCACCCAGGCGCACCCGGAGCTGCGCTCCCGCCCGACCCGCCCGCACCCGCTCTTCGCGGGACTGGTGAAGGCGGCCGTCGCGCGCCAGGCAGCCGCCACGCCGGGCAAGTAACGGCACCCCGCAGGGCGTTACGGTTGACCGGGGTACGCATCCTTCGAGGACGCGTACCCCGGTCACCGTTTTTTTGTGGGAGGACGTAGATGGGTATCCAGGACACGCCCGAGGAATGGCCGGTCACCGCGACCGCGACTCCGTTCCGGGGGAAGAAGACCAGCGTCCGCACCGACGACGTGGAGATGCCCGACGGCACGGTCGCGAGCCGCGACTACCAGGTGCACCCCGGCTCGGTCGCCGTGCTCGCGCTCGACGACGAGGACCGTGTCCTCGTGCTGCGCCAGTACCGCCACCCGGTGCGCCAGAAGCTGTGGGAGATTCCGGCCGGGCTCCTCGACGTACCCGGGGAGAACCCCCTGCACGCCGCGCAGCGCGAGCTCTACGAGGAGGCGTACGTCAAGGCCGAGGACTGGCGGGTGCTGGCCGACCTCTACACCTCGCCCGGCGGTTCCGACGAAGCCGTACGCATCTTCCTCGCCCGGAACGTCTCCGAGGCGGACGGCGAGCGCTTCGAGGTCGCCGAGGAGGAGGCCGACATGGAGCTGGCCCGGGTGCCGCTCCAGGATCTCGTACGGGGGGTCCTCGCCGGAGACCTGCACAACAGCTGCCTGGTGGTGGGGGTGCTCTCGCTCACCGCGGCGCTCGCGGGCGACGGGGCCGACTCGCTGCGGCCCGCGGAGGCGCCCTGGCCCGCGCGGCCGTTCGAGGTCTGACGGTTCGTCGGCGGCGAAGGGAATCGCCTGCCCCGTACGGACGATTTCCGGCGTCCCCCGATCGGAAAAGATGCTGATCCGATCGGGGGACCTCCCCGTCGCGCTCCTCCCGGTTCGCCCACCCGCCTGAACTACGCTCTGAATGCCCTGACCGGAGTCCCGGCGGGCGACGCGTGCAGCGAAGTGGAGCGTGGCCCGTGACGGATCAGGCGGTGGACACCAGCGACCCGGCCGAGGCAGCGGGGACCGAGGGGCCGGCCGCCGTCGAACCACCCCGATTCTTCGGGCGCGAGCGCGAGTTGAAGGAACTGCGGGCCGATATCGAACGGGCCGGACTGGACACCATGGCCGGCCGCAAGAGCGGCCGCGCCCGGGTCCTGCTGATCGCCGGACGCCCCGGTTCCGGCCGCACCGCACTGGCCGGAGAGCTCACCCGCCGACTGCTCGCCACGGGCGACTACCCCGACGGACTGATCCGCGTCCGGCTCACCGAACCCGGCGGCGCCCCCGTCCCCGCCGAACGCGCCGCGCGTGAACTCCTGCGCGGGCTGGACGTGAGCGGACCGCCCGGAGCGGACGCGGACGAACTGTCCGAGATGGTCCGCGAGGCGCTCGCCGTACGCCGCGTTCTGCTCCTGCTCGACGACGCCACCGACGCCGAACAGGTCGACCCGCTGCTGCCGGACAACCCGGACTGCCTCGTCGTCGCCACCGCGCAGGGCCCGCTGACCGGCATCCCCGGCGTCCGGCCCTGCACCATCGGCGGCCTGGAAGCGGGCTCCGCCGTCGAACTGCTCGCCCGGGCGATCGGCCAGGTCAGAATCACCGTCGACCCGGTGACCGCCGAGGCGCTGGCGGAGGAGTGCGGCGGGCTGCCCGCCGCCCTGGTCATGATCGGGGGCTGGCTGGCCGCCCGCCCGACGGCCTCGGTCGCCGATGTGACGAAGCAACTCCGGGAACTGCCGGAAGACGCCGACCAGCCCACCGGCGCCCGCCCGCTGGCCCGTGCCTTCCGGCTGGTCCACGACTCCCTGCAGCCGACCGCCGCCCGGATACTGCGTCTGCTCTCCCTCGCGCCGGCCGGGCTCGCCGACGCCCACACCGCTTCGGCGCTCGCCGGCTGCTCCGTCTCCGCCGCGCGCACCACCCTCGACGACTTCGTGCGGCTGGGGCTGCTGCGCGGCGACGGGGCCGAGCAGCCCCAGTACGAGGTGCCCGGCTGCCTCGCGGGGCTGCTGCGGGCGCTGCTGGAGGACCGGGACCGCCCGGCCGAGATCCAGCTCGCCCGGGCCCGGATGCTCGAGCGCACCGTGCGCCTGCTCCAGTCGTGCCGCGCGGTCACCGAACCGGAGGGCTCCCCGTCCCGGCGCAAGCTCGCCGGGCTGCCGCGCTCCTTGCGGTTCCCCGGCCCCGAGGCGGCGGCCGCCTGGCTGCGGGCCCGCGGGCCGGCCCTGGTCGCCTCCGCCCGGATCGCCGTCGAGGACGGTGAACTCGACACGCTGGCGCGGCGGTTGGTGGCCGCCCTGGTACGGGCGCTGGCCGCGCACGAGGGCACCGAGGCCGCCGCGCCCGAGCTCTACGGACTGCACGGTCTGGTGCTGGCCGTCGCGGAGCGGCGCGATCTGCCCCGGGAGCGGGCGGCCGCCCTGCTCAACCTCGCCGATCTGGACGCGGGGACCGGCCGGACCCGTCAGGCGCTGGCCCGCTACCGGGCCGCCCTGGACGCCGGACGGGCCGCGAAGGACCCCTACGCCACCGGACGCGCGATGGAATCCGTAGGGGGCGCCTATGCGGAGCTGGGCGACTTCCACCGGGCCTCCGACTGGTACGGGCGGGCGCTCGCCCAGCGGCTCACCCAGGGCGAGCGCGCCGACGAGGCGCGGCTCTACGGGCGGCTCGGCACCGTGCACACGTATGCCGGCCGGTACGGCGAGGCGCTGCGGAACTGGCGGGCGGCGGCGGCGGGCTACCGCAGGCTCGGTGATCTCCCCGCCCACGCACGGGCGCTCAGCGAGGTCGCCCGGGTCCAGGAGTACGCGGGCCGGCCGCAGGAGTCGCTCCAGACGTGCCGGGAGGCCGTGGAGTGGGCCCGCCGGGCCAAGGACGTGCGTCTTCAGGCCGCACTGGAGCTCAGGCTGGCCGACACCCTCGACCGCCTCGGTGACCCCGCATCCGCAGGCCTGCACAGGGGTGCGGCCGAGAGATTGCTGGGCGAGGAGAGCGCAGCCTACGAAATCCGTAGTGCAGTGACAGAAAATTAATGCTTTGTAAGGCTAGACAGCGGGAAACCCTTCATTAGACTGGCTCTGCCGCGGGTCTTCGCGGTGTCTCCATTTACGCTGCGTATATCCGGGTATGTACAGCTATGCCCGGGTAACTCTCTGAGCCAAGGACCGTGATCGACGTGAAGGTCGGCATCCCCCGCGAAGTCAAGAACAACGAGTTCCGCGTGGCGATCACGCCTGCCGGTGTGCACGAGCTCGTCCGCCACGGCCACCAGGTGGTCGTCGAGGAGAACGCCGGAGCCGGCTCCTCCATCACGGACGAGGAGTACGCCGCCGCCGGGGCGCAGATCCTGCCCACCGCCGACGAGGTCTGGGCCTCCGCGGACCTGCTGCTGAAGGTCAAGGAGCCGGTCGCCGAGGAGTACCACCGCCTCCGCAAGGGCCAGACCCTCTTCACGTACCTGCACCTCGCCGCCTCCCGCGCGTGCACCGACGCGCTGCTGGAGTCCGGCACCACCGCCATCGCCTACGAGACGGTCGAGACCGCGAACCGCGCGCTGCCACTGCTCGCCCCGATGTCCGAGGTCGCGGGCCGGCTCGCCCCGCAGGTCGGCGCGTACCACCTGATGCGTTCGGTCGGCGGGCGCGGCGTGCTGCCCGGCGGCGTCCCGGGTACGGCGGCGGCCAAGGCCGTTGTCATCGGCGGCGGCGTCTCCGGCTGGAACGCCACGCAGATCGCCGTCGGTCTCGGCTTCCACGTCACGCTGCTCGACAAGGACATCAACAAGCTCCGCGAGGCCGACAAGATCTTCGGCACCAAGGTGCAGACCGTCGTCTCCAACGCCTTCGAGCTGGAGAAGGCCGTCGTCGAGGCCGACCTCGTCGTCGGCGCCGTGCTGATCCCCGGCGCGAAGGCCCCGAAGCTGGTCACCAACGAGCTCGTCGCCAAGATGAAGCCCGGAAGTGTACTTGTCGACATTGCAATTGATCAGGGTGGTTGCTTCGAGGACTCGCACCCCACGACGCACGCCGAGCCGACCTTCATGGTTCACGACTCGGTCTTCTACTGCGTGGCGAACATGCCGGGCGCGGTCCCGAACACCTCGACGTACGCCCTCACCAACGCGACGCTGCCCTACATCGTGGAGCTCGCGAACCGTGGCTGGGCCGAGGCGCTGCGCCGTGACGCCGCACTCGCCAAGGGCCTCAACACCCATGACGGACAGGTCGTTTACCGCGAGGTGGCCGAGGCGCACGGTCTCGACCACGTCGAACTGAGCACGCTCCTCGCCTGACATTCCCCCACAGCCCGAAGGGCGTGGGAGGGGCCCCGGTTCGCCCCCCCGTCAACCTCGTGCGTCCGGCCGGACCTTGCGGTGCAAGGTCCGGCCGGACGTGTGTCGGGGTTCCCCGAAGCCTCGTGCAACTCGCCTCGAACGTAACCCTTCAACCGATTCGTGCACCCGCGAAAAGTGCGCCCGGGAGGCTGCGCGCCCTTGACAGCGGGGTGTTCGATTGCCGACACATCGGGCCGGGTACGGCGGATTGTGTTGCTGCGGAGCGGTGACACGCCATAGAGTCGCCAATCGTCGGCATGGTGCCACGCTGACCTATCGATAAGTTTCCTGGTCACGTCCAAGGAGGTAAGACGACTTGTGAATGAGTCGACATTTACTCCCGGGGGTGTTCATCCAGGGATGCCTGCACGGGGCCGGGGCCCGAACGGGCTGGAGGCTGTCGGCTCCGTCGCTGTCCGCACCTTCGCCACCCTCCAGCACATGACGACAGCCCCCCAGATGATGGACGGCCTACACGTGAACGCCATGGCCGGCAACGAGAGTGGCCGGGACACCGCCCACTTCGCCGACTTCGACGAAGCGCCCCAGGGGCACTTCTACGACCCAGACGCCGAGTACGAGCCCGACCCGGAGTACGCGGCCACCCTCGCGCCCGACGCCGCCCGGCAGCGCCGCGAGCGGATCGGCCCGACCGGCCGGCCCCTGCCCTACTTCCCGATCCCGGGACCACTGACCGACCATGGGCCCGCGAAGATCATCGCGATGTGCAACCAGAAGGGCGGCGTCGGCAAGACCACGTCGACCATCAACCTGGGTGCCGCGCTCGCGGAGTACGGCCGGCGCGTCCTGCTCGTCGACTTCGACCCGCAGGGAGCCCTGTCGGTCGGTCTCGGCGTCAACCCGATGGAGCTCGACCTCACCGTCTACAACCTGCTCATGGAGCGGGGCATGGCGGCCGACGAGGTCCTTCTGAAGACCGCCGTGCCCAACATGGACCTGCTGCCGAGCAACATCGACCTGTCGGCGGCCGAGGTCCAGCTGGTCAGCGAGGTCGCCCGCGAGTCCACGCTCCAGCGCGCCCTGAAGCCGCTGATGGCCGACTACGACTACATCGTGATCGACTGTCAGCCCTCGCTCGGCCTGCTCACGGTGAACGCGCTGACCGCCGCGCACAAGGTGATAGTGCCGCTCGAGTGCGAGTTCTTCGCGCTGCGCGGGGTGGCCCTGCTCACCGAGACCATCGAGAAGGTCCAGGAGCGGCTCAACCCGGACCTGGAGCTCGACGGCATCCTCGCCACCATGTACGACTCCCGTACGGTGCACAGCCGTGAGGTCCTCGCGCGCGTCGTCGAGGCATTCGACGAGCACGTCTACCACACGGTCATCGGGCGCACGGTCCGCTTCCCGGAGACCACGGTCGCCGGTGAGCCCATCACCACGTACGCCTCCAACTCGGTCGGTGCCGCCGCCTATCGCCAGCTCGCCAGGGAGGTGCTCGCCCGGTGTCACGCCGAGTGAGTCTGCCCGGGGCCGACGAACTGTTCCGTACGACCGGGGGGATGGGGCTGCAGTCCTCGTCCCCCGCGGAGCGGCGGCGCAAGGCGAACGGCGAGGCCCGGGTACCGGCTCCGGCCGGCGAGAGCGATTCCGCCGGGGACGACACGTCGGGGGAGGGCTCCGAGCCCTCCGCGGACGCGGCCCCCGCCGAGCGGGAGGAGCACTCCGCGGCGGACACCGACGCCGGCGGCTCGCGCGGCCGCGGCGGTGACAACGACCGCGTCGCGGTGGCCGCACAGGCCGGGCGCCGGCCGCAGCCGCCGTCCTCGCAGGAACCCGTTCCCGCCCCCGTCGTCCAGCAGCAGCGCAGACGGGGCGGCGGGCGCGGAGCGAACCGGCGGCCCAGCGGCCGGGAGCGCCACGACGAGAAGATCACGGTCTACGTCTCCGCCGAGGAGCTGATGGACCTCGAACACGCGCGGCTCGTGCTGCGCGGCGAGCACGGCCTGGCCGTCGACCGCGGGCGGATCGTCCGTGAGGCCGTCGCCGTGGTCCTCGCGGACCTGGAGTCGCGGGGCGACGCCAGCATTCTCGTACGGCGGCTGCGCGGCCGCTGACCGGTGCGGCGCCGGTAGCCTGGGGCGGCCGCCGGCCGAGCGGTGCGGCCCGTGCCCCGGGCCGCCGCCCGTGTCCCGTCGCTCCCTGGATCTCCATGCCGACACCCGACCAGCCCGCCCGCACCTCCCGCCGCCCCCTGGGCCGCGGGCCGGGCGGCGGGCCCGCGCCCGGGGACGGGGCGGGCGTGGAGGGCCTCGCCCCGGGCCCGGCGCAGGACGAGGCTTCGGCGCAGGACGAGGCTCCGGTGGTGGACGAGGCTCCGGTGGTGGACGAGGCTCCGGTGGTGGACGAGGTTCCGGTGACGGACGAGACTCCCGTGACGGGCGAGGCTCCGCCGGCCGGACCCGTCGCCTCGGACGCGGCGCCCGCTTCCGGCCCCGCCTCCGACGACGGCCGTTTCAGCGTCCGGCTGGCGAATTTCGAGGGACCGTTCGATCTGCTGCTCCAGCTCATCTCCAAGCACAAGCTGGATGTGACCGAGGTCGCCCTCTCCACGGTCACCGACGAGTTCATGGCCCACATCCGGGCCATGGGAGCGGACTGGGACCTCGACGAGACCACCGAGTTCCTCGTCGTCGCCGCGACCCTCCTCGATCTGAAGGCCGCACGGCTGCTGCCCGCCGCCGAGGTGGAGGACGAGGGGGACCTGGCGCTGCTGGAGGCCAGGGACCTGCTCTTCGCGCGGCTGCTGCAGTACCGCGCGTACAAGCGCATCGCCGAGATCTTCAGTGCCCGCCTCGAAGCGGAGGGCCGGCGCTTCCCCCGTACCGTCGGGCTGGAACCGCACCACGCCGAGCTGCTGCCCGACGTGGTGATCAGCATCGGGGCCGAGGGCTTCGCCCGGCTCGCCGTGAAGGCGATGCAGCCCAGGCCCAGGCCGCAGGTCTACATCGACCACATTCACGCCCCCCTGGTCAGCGTGCGCGAGCAGGCCGGGATCGTGGTCGAGCGGGTGCGCGAGGCGGGGGAGATCAGCTTCCGGGAGCTGACGGCGGACGCCCCGGACACCCTGACCGTCGTCGCGCGGTTCCTCGCCCTGCTGGAGCTCTACCGGGAGAAGGCCGTGGCCCTGGACCAGGACGAGGCGCTCGGCGAGCTCATGGTGCGCTGGGCCGGGGGAGAGGGGGCCGAGCCGGCCGTGACGGACGAGTTCGACCAGGAGGCACCGGACGTGCAGGACGAACGGCAGGAGGGGAAGACATGAGCGAGCAGGACGTCACCGGCTCGGCCGTCGCGGACCTCGATCTCAAGCCGGCCCTGGAGGCCGTCCTGATGGTCGTCGACGAGCCCGCGACCGAGGAGCACCTGGCCAAGGTGCTGGAGCGGCCCAAGCGGGCCGTCGCCGACGCGCTGCGGGAACTGGCCGACGAGTACACCGTCCAGCGCCGCGGTTTCGACCTCAGGCTGGTGGCGGGCGGCTGGCGCTTCTACACGCGCCCGGAGTACGCGGCGGCGGTCGAGGGCTTCGTCCTGGACGGCCAGCACGCCCGGCTGACCCAGGCGGCGCTGGAGACCCTCGCGGTCGTCGCGTACCGCCAGCCGGTGAGCCGGTCGAGGGTCTCCGCGGTGCGCGGCGTGAACTGTGACGGGGTCATGCGGACCCTGCTCCAGAGGGGGCTGGTCGAGGAAGCGGGCGCGGAACCCGAAACAGGTGCGATCCTGTACAGGACGACGAACTACTTTCTGGAGCGAATGGGCCTGCGTGGCCTGGACGAGCTCCCGGAGCTCGCGCCCTTCCTCCCCGAGGCGGACGCGATCGAGGCTGAGACGCTAGAGGGTGTGCCGTCGTTCGATCCGGACGCACCGGACACCCCGGATACTCACGCACACGACAAGACGGAATTTTGATGCGAAGCAGTGGCAGGAACAGCGGCAGCAGCAGCGGCGCCGGCAGGAGCGGCGGCAACAGCGGCGGCAGGAGCGGCGGCGGCAGCGGCGCCGGCCGGAGCGGCGGAAACAGCGCCGGCGGCGGCAGGAGCGGCGGCCGGAACAACAACACCGGCACCGGCAGGAACACCAACCCGAGCCCCCGGGTCTCCGGCTCCGGGCGCGACGAGAACCAGGAGCAGCGCCCCCGCAGGCCCCGCCCCGAGGAGCGGCGCTACGACGTCGGCAACGACAAGCCCGGCGGCGACGGCGGCACCCGCAAGGGCCGGGGCGCGGCAGCCCGCGGCGGCGCCAAGGGCGGCCCCAAGGCCCCGTCGAGCGGTTCCCGGAGCAGCGGCCGGCGCGCCCCTTACGGCGCCCCGGCCCGCCCGCGCGAGCTCGA
The DNA here is from genome assembly GCF_040302845.1 of Streptomyces sp. NPDC096323. NCBI lineage: Bacteria > Bacillati > Actinomycetota > Actinomycetes > Kitasatosporales > Streptomycetaceae > Streptomyces > Streptomyces sp. NPDC096323. The sequence goes on along the minus strand of NZ_JBEOSI010000006.1, from coordinate 478,092 downwards.
GGCCAAGATCGAGCAGCGCAACCGTGACAGGTACGCGGACAAGCCCGAGATCAAGACGCCCAAGACCCACCCGGGCGCCGAGCAGGAGGGCGAGCGGCTGCAGAAGGTCCTCGCCCGGGCCGGCATGGGCTCGCGCCGCGCGTGCGAGGAGCTCATCGAGCAGTCCCGCGTCGAGGTGAACGGCGAGATCGTCGTCGAGCAGGGCAAGCGCGTCGACGTGCACAAGGACGAGATCAAGGTGGACGGCCTGACCGTCGCCACCCAGTCGTACCTCTTCTTCGCGCTGAACAAGCCGGCCGGTGTCGTCTCCTCCATGGAGGACCCGGACGGCCGTCAGTGCCTCGGCGACTACGTCACCAACCGTGAGACGCGTCTCTTCCACGTCGGCCGGCTGGACACCGAGACCGAGGGCATCATCATGCTCACCAACCACGGCGAGCTGGCCCACCGTCTCACCCACCCCAAGTACGGCGTGAAGAAGACCTACCTCGCCGCCATCCAGGGCCCGCTCCCGCGCGACCTGGGCAAGCGGCTCAAGGACGGCATCCAGCTGGAGGACGGGTACGCCCGCGCCGACCACTTCCGCGTCGTCGAGAACACCGGCAAGAACTACCTCGTCGAGGTGACCCTCCACGAGGGCCGCAAGCACATCGTCCGCCGGATGCTGGCCGAGGCCGGCTTCCCCGTCGAGCGCCTCGTGCGCACGTCGTTCGGGCCGATCCCGCTGGGCGACCAGAAGTCGGGCTGGCTGCGCCGGCTCACCAACACCGAAGTGGGCATGCTGATGCGCGAGGTCGGTCTGTAGACCGCCCGTACACCGCTCACGGCCCGCGGCCGGTCCTGGTTTGCGATTTTCGAACAGGACCGGTCGCGGGCCTTTTGCTGCCCCGTTCCGCCTTTATAGTCAGAGTGACTATTAAGGAGGCGGGCGTGAGTCTCGCGGATGTACTCGATCCCCTGCAGCAACCCCTGGTGACGGTGCTGGACACCCCGGTCAGCTGGACCGAGGTGCTGGGCTTCGGCAGCGGTGCGCTGTGCGTCTGGCTCGTGGCCCGCCAGCACCTCGCCAACTGGCCGGTCGGCATCGCCAACAACGCCTTCTTCATCCTGCTGTTCGCCCAGTCCGGTCTGTACGCGGACGCGGGCCTCCAGATCGTCTTCATCGCCCTTGCCGCGTACGGCTGGTGGACCTGGACCCACGGGGGTGGACCAGGGACCGACCGCCTGCCGGTGCGGCGCACCACCCGCACCGAGTGGACCGGGCTGCTCGCGGCAGGGGCGGTGGGGACCCTCGCGCTGACCGTCCTGCTCGATCGGGCCACCGACTCGACCGTGCCCTTCTGGGACGCGCTGACGACCGCCCTGTCGCTCGCGGCGACGTACGGGCAGTGCAGGAAGCTCGTCGAGTCGTGGTGGCTGTGGATCGCCGCCGACGTGGTCTACATCCCGCTGTACGCGTACAAGGAGCTCTATCTGACCTCGCTGCTGTACGTGGGATTCCTGACGCTGTGCCTGATCGGCCTGCGCAACTGGCGGCGGGACCTCACCGTCCGGCGCCCCGAGCCCGTGGAGGCAGCCGCATGAAGCGTTTCGCGCACGGGCTGGTGCTCGGCAAGTTCTATCCGCCGCACGCCGGCCACCACCACCTCGTCCGCACCGCCCGGGACCGCTGCGAGCGGCTCACCGTGCTCGTCTGCGCCTCCTCGGTGGAATCCGTCTCCCTCGCGGACCGGGTCGCCTGGATGCGCGAGGTGCACCCGGACGTGACGGTGGTGGGCGCCGTCGACGACACCCGGATGGACCTCCACGACCCGGCGGTGTGGGACGCCCACATGGCGGTCTTCACGGCGGCCGTGCCCGAGCCCGTGGACGCCGTCTTCACCTCGGAGTCGTACGGGGACGAACTCGCCCGCCGCTTCGGCGCCGAGTCCGTCTGCGTGGACCCCGGCCGTACGGTCTTCCCGGTCTCCGGCACCGCCGTCCGCGCGGACCCGGCCGGCTGCTGGGACTACCTCGAACCGCCGGTCCGGGCGGCGCTCACCCGCCGCGTCGTCGTCCTCGGCGCCGAGTCCACCGGCACCACCACCCTCGCCCGCGACCTCGCCGCGCACTACCGCCGGCGCGGCGGCATATGGGCGCACACCGGCTACGTCGCCGAGTACGGGCGCGAGTTCAGCGAGCGGAAACTCGCCGCACTGCGCGGCCGCTGGCCCGACGCACAGTGGGAGGACGTCACCTTCACCACCCACGACTTCCCCCTCATCGCCGAGACCCAGAACGCCCGCGAGGAGGCCGCGGCCCGCACCGGATCCCCGCTGCTCGTCTGCGACACGGACTCCTTCGCCACGACCGTGTGGCACGAGCGGTACGTCGGCGGCCGCAACCCCCTGGTCGAGCGGACGGCCGACCGGGTCACCCACCATCTGTGGCTGCTCACCGACCACGAGGGAGTCGCCTTCGAGGACGACGGTCTGCGCGACGGCGAGGAGCTGCGGCCCTGGATGACGGAGCGCTTCCGGGCCGAACTCACCCGGACCGGAAGGACGTTCACCGAGGTCACCGGCGACCGGCAGGAACGGCTGGCCGCCGCCGTCACGGCCGTCGACGCCCTGCTCGCCGACGGCTGGGACTTCGCCGCACCGCTCCCGGAGCGACGATGAACGCCGCCGCCCCCGAGGGATACGACCCGCACGCCTTCGAGCCGTTCGCCGTCACCGTCGACCTCGCCGTCTTCACCGTCCGCGAGTCCCGGCTGCACGTCCTGCTCGTCGAACGCGGCGAGGAGCCGTACAAGGGCCACTGGGCGCTGCCCGGCGGCTTCGTGCTGCCCCGGGAGTCCGCCGGGACCGCGGCCCGCAGGGAGCTCGCGGAGGAGACCGGGCTGACCGAGGACACCGTCCCGTCCCTCCACCTGGAGCAGCTGCGCACCTACAGCGAACCGGACCGCGACCCGAGGATGCGGGTCGTCTCCGTCGCCCACGCCGCCCTCGTCCCCGATCTGCCGGAACCACGCGGCGGCGGAGACGCGGCCGGCGCCCGATGGTGGGACGCCGGGCGACTCGGCACGCTCGCCTTCGACCACGACACCATCCTGGGCGACGCCCGGGCGAGGATCGGCGCCAAACTCGAGTACACCTGCCTGGCCACCGCGTTCTGCCCGCCCGAATTCACCCTGGGAGAGCTCCAGCAGGTGTACGAGACGGTCTGGGGCGTCGAGCTGGACCGGCCCAACTTCCGGCGCAAGGTCCTCGCCACACCCGGCTTCGTCCAGGCCGTGGAGGGATCACCGCGCCGCACCGGTGGCCGGGGGAAACCGGCCGCGCTCTACCGGGCGGGGGCCGCCACCGCCCTGCACCCCCCTCTGCTGCGACCGGAAGGAAGAAGCACATGATCGTGACCAGGACCCTCACCAAACAGGCCGCCACCGGCGCGCTCACCGGGCTCGCGCTCGGCGACGCACTGGGCTTCCCGACCGAGTTCAACAACGTGCCGTCGATCCTCGTCAAGTGCGGCCCGTGGCGGCAGATGCGGCTGCCGAAGCCGGCGATCGTCAGCGACGACACCCAGATGACCCTCGCCCTCGGCCGCGGTATCCGCACCGCCATGGACCGCGGACTGCTCACCCCGCTGCGCCTCGTGCGGCCGGTGCGCGACGAGTTCGTCGACTGGTACCACTCGCCCGACAACAACCGCGCCCCCGGCCGCACCTGCATGACCGCCTGCCGGCTGCTCGACAGCGACCGCCTCTGGCAGGAGGCCAGCCGGACCGGCTCCAAGGGCTGCGGCGCCAACATGCGCGTCGCACCGGTCGGACTCGTCCCCGGACTGAGTGAGGAACAGCGCGCCGGCGCCGCACAGCTCCAGGCGGCCCTCACCCACGGACACCCGACCGCCCTCGCGGCCTCCGACCTGATGGCCCGGGCGGTGTACCTCCTGGCCCAGGGCGCGGAGCCGATGGGCCTGATCGGGCAGCTGCGCAGCTACGCGTACGAGAACAGCAGCCGCTACCTCACCCGCTGGCTCGGCGATCTCTGGCGCCACGCGGGCGACTCCTCCCCGGAGCTGTACATCCAGCGCGGCTGGGACGAGTGCCTCACCGCCCTCGCCCGGGTCCAGGACGCCCTGCGCCACCCGTCCCCGGAGACCGACCCCTGCGAGAGCACCGGCGACGGCTGGATCGCCGAGGAGGCCCTCGCCACGGCCCTGCACTGCTTCCTGCTCTTCCCCGACGAACCCGTCACCGCCCTGCGCCGCGCCGCCTGCACCCGGGGCGACTCCGACTCGCTCGGCTGCCTGACCGGCGCCCTGGCCGGCGCCCACCTGGGCTCGGCGGCCTGGCCCAAGGAGTGGTCCGAACGAATCGAATACCGAAGCGACCTCCTGTCGCTGGGGGCGCTCTGGGACGCTTGATCCATGAGCACGGACACCACGTACCTCCAGGACGCCGGACTGCCGGTCACCGACCTCGGCCCGGTCCTGGCCGGGGAACGCCACCCGCTGCTGTTTGCCACGGTCTCCGGGGCGCATCTGTACGGGTTCCCGTCCCGGGACTCGGACGTGGACCTGCGGGGGGCCCACGTCCTGCCCGCCGAGGACCTCGTGGGGCTCCGGGAGCCCGAGGAGACCCGCTCGCGGATGTGGGACAGCGACGGGGTCGAGATGGACCTGGTCACCCACGACCTCCGTAAGTTCGTCCGCCTGATGCTGAAGCCGAACGGCTACGTGCTGGAGCAACTGCTGTCGCCGCTGGTCGTGCACACGAGCGCTCTGCACGCGGAACTGGTGGCCCTCGCCCCGGCCGTCCTCACCCGCGACCACGCCCACCACTACCGCGGCTTCGCCGGAACCCAGTGGCGGCTCTTCGAGAAGACCGGCGAGCTGAAGCCGCTTCTCTACACCTTCCGGGCCCTGCTCACCGGCATCCACCTGATGCGCGGCGGCGAGATGCTGGCGCATCTGCCGACGCTGCTCACCCGGGTGCCGGCGCCGTCCTACCTCCCCGGGCTGATCACGGCCAAGGCAGCGGCCGAACACGGGGGAGCGGACGGGGTGGACGCGGTCGCGGTGGCCGGGGACGTCGAGTCGCTGCACCGGATGCTCGACCGGGCACAGGCCGAATCGGAGCTCCCGGACGGGGCGAGCGGATTCGACGCGCTGCACGAACTGGTGGTGCGGGCGCGCCTCGTGCCGGTCTCAGCCGGCTGAAGCCGTCTCGGAGGCCAGGGCCGAGGCCCTTCGGGTGCGGATCAGGAAGTCCTCGACCCGTGCCCGGTCGGGCTCGGCGGGCAAGGGACTGACGGCGGCCGCCTCGTCGTTCTCCTGGGCCAGAGCCGTCATGCGCCGCTCCACCTCCGGCCAGGAGACCTCGCCGCGCTTGACCGCCAGGAGTTCCTCCCGGGCCGCGCCCACGTCGATCGTGAGTTCTCCCGTACGCAGCAGGTCCCGGGAGCTCCCCAGCAGGCGCAGCAGATGCATCGCGTGCTTCCAGCGCGGCGCCCCGTACTGCCGGACGTCCGCCTCCAGCTTCCGGCGCTGCCCGAGCGCGTACCGGACGAAGGTCTGATGCGCCTGCCGGGACAGGAACGCCTGCCGCAGCGAGAGGAGCTCACGGCCGGTCGCGTCGATCCGTTCCACGAGGGGCGAGTGCAGGCACTCCAGCACATTGGGGTTGGCCCGCAGCGCCAGTGCGCAGAACCGCTCCAGCTCCCAGGAGAACTGCTCGTCCGCCGGCCCGTCAACGTGTGTCGGAGGCTTGTCGAACCGCCAGAACAGCGGGGTCGGGGCGAGGAACACCCCGCGCCGGTCGGTGTCGCTGCCGTCCGTGGCGAGCCCGAAGGCGCGTGAGCCCATCACGCAGGAGTAGACCGTGTGGTCGCGGATCAGGGCCTCGTCGCCGGGGGAGATCATGCGGGGAGGGTACGCGTCCTGCCCGGACACGCGCCGCCGCCGCGTCTCACGGACAGGGCGCCCCGGCGCGGGACGGCGCCGCCCCTCTAGGCTGAAACGCAAGCACCGGGACGACAGGCACAGGCGAGGAGTACGACGTGGCGGTACGAGCGGTCCGCGGAGCCGTCCAGCTGGAGCGGGACGAGGCCGGGCACATGCACGAGCAGGTCAGCGCCCTGCTCACCGCCGTCCTGGAGCGCAACAGTCTGGTCGCGGACGATCTGATCAGCATCTGGTTCACCGCCACACCCGATCTGCATTGCGACTTTCCCGCCGCCGCGGCGCGTGGCATCGGTATCGTCGACGTACCGCTGATCTGCGCCCAGGAGCTGGACATCGAAGGGGCGATGCCCCGGGTGGTCCGGATCCTCGCCCACGTCGAGACGTATCTCGCCAAGTCCGAGATCGCCCACGTCTACCTCGGCGCCACCGCCTCTCTCCGCAAGGACATCGCCCAGTGAGAACCGCCGTCGTCATCGGAACGGGCCTCGTCGGCACCTCGGCCGCCCTCGCCCTCGCCGGGAGGGGCATCAAGGTCCATCTCGTCGACCACGACCCGGAATCCGCCCGTACCGCTGCCGCGTTGGGAGCCGGTACCCAGGAGCCGCCCGAGGGCCGCGTCGACCTCGCGGTGATCGCCGTGCCGCCGGCCCACATCGCGACCGTCCTCGCCGCCGCCATGCACGGCGGGGTCGCCCGCGGCTACCTCGACGTCGCGAGCGTCAAGGGGGGACCGCGCCGCGAACTGGAGGCGCTCGGCATCGACCTCGCCCCCTACATCGGTACACACCCCATGGCCGGCAAGGAGCGCTCCGGCCCGCTCGCCGCCACCGCCGACCTGTTCGAGGGCCGACCCTGGGTCCTCACGCCCACGCGGAACACCGACACCGAGGTCCTCAACCTCGCCCTCGAACTGGTCGCGCTCTGCCGCGCCGTCCCGGTCGTCATGGACGCCGACGCCCACGACCGGGCCGTCGCCCTCGTCTCCCACACCCCGCAGCTGATCTCGGCGATGGTCGCCGCCCGCCTGGAGGAGGCCGACGAGACCGCGGTGCGCCTGTGCGGGCAGGGCATCAGGGACGTCACCCGGATCGCGGCCTCCGACCCCCGGATGTGGGTGGAGATCCTGTCCGCCAACCCCGGCCCCGTCGCCGACGTCCTCGCCGGGGTCGCCGCCGACCTGGAGGGGACCGTGCGGGCGCTGCGCGGGCTGCAGTCCGCCGACGAGGACAAGCGGCGCGAGGGCACGGAAGGCATCCAGGACGTGCTGCGCCGCGGCAACGCGGGCCGGGTCCGGGTGCCCGGGAAGCACGGCGCGGCCCCTTCCGCGTACGAGATCGTGGCCGTCCTCATCAGCGACCGCCCCGGCGAGCTGGCCGGGATCTTCGCGGACGCGGGCCGGGCTGGGGTCAACATCGAGGACGTGCGGATCGAGCACGCCACCGGCCAGCAGGCCGGTCTCGTCCAGCTCATAGTCGAACCGAGCGCCGCACCGGCGCTGAGCGCCGCCCTGCGCGAGCGGGGCTGGTCGATCCGGCAGTAGGCGGACCAGGAGCGGCCGCCCCGGTCTCCCGAGCCCTTGGGACACCGGGCCGGGAGGCACTTTTCCACAGGGGTGGTCGGGCCCGCCCCGGCACTCGGTAACCTTGTGCGGGGCGGGTTCACGCGTCCCGTCCCGCCCGCCCCGTGTACCAGGAAGGTGTCCACCACCGTGGAAACCGTAAGCGCCGCCGCCCGGACCGCCCCGGCCGCAGTGATCGTTGCCATCGACGGCCCCTCCGGCACCGGCAAGTCGAGCACGTCCAAGGCCGTCGCCGCCCAGCTCGGCCTGAGCTACCTGGACACCGGTGCCCAGTACCGGGCGATCACCTGGTGGATGCTGAACAACGGCATCGACGTGCACGACGCGGCGGAGGTGGCGACCGCCGCCGCCAAGCCGGTCATCGTCTCCGGCACCGACCCCACCGGCCCGACGATCACCGTCGACGGTGAGGACGCCTCCGGCCCGATCCGTACGCAGGAGGTCACCTCCAAGGTCAGCGCCGTCAGCGCCGTCCCCGAGGTGCGCACGCGGATCACCGAACTGCAGCGCACCATCGCGGCCGGAGCGGAGAAGGGCATCGTGGTCGAGGGCCGCGACATCGGCACCACCGTGCTGCCCGACGCCGACATCAAGATCTTCCTGACCGCGTCGCCCGAGGCCCGCGCGGCCCGCCGCAGCGGCGAGGTCAAGGGCTCCGACCTGGCCGCCACCAAGGAGGCGCTGATCAAGCGGGACGCCGCCGACTCCGGCCGCAAGACCTCGCCGCTCGCCAAGGCGGACGACGCGGTCGAGGTGGACACCACCGAGCTGACCCTCCAGCAGGTCATCGAGTGCGTCGTCACCCTCGTCGGGGAGAAGCAGGCCGCCAGGTGACCCCTGCCACGGGCGCGCCCACGCTGCGCGGAGCGGCGGTCGGGCGCGGCATCGGGATCGGGCTGATGTACGGGCTCTTCAGGCCCCGCGTACTCGGCGCCTGGCGGGTCCCCGCCTCCGGACCCGTCATACTCGCGGTGAACCACTCGCACAACGTCGACGGGCCGATGCTGATGGGCACCGCGCCCCGGCCCGTCCACTTCCTGATCAAGAAAGAGGCGTTCGTCGGCCCCCTCGACCCCTTCCTGCGTGGAATCGGTCAGCTGAAGGTGGACCGTTCGACCGTCGACCGCACCGCCATCACCCACGCCCTCGGCGTGCTGGAGGACGGCGGAGTGCTCGGGATCTTCCCCGAGGGCACCAGGGGCGAAGGAGACTTCGCCTCGCTGCGCGCCGGACTCGCGTATTTCGCCGTACGCAGCGGGGCACCGATCGTGCCCGTGGCCGTACTGGGAAGCACCGAGCGCCGCGGACGGTTGATATCAGCACTGCCGCCGTTGCGCAGCCGTGTCGATGTCGTCTTCGGCGAAGCGTTCGACGCGGGCGATGGCAGCGGGCGGCGGACGCGCAAGGCGCTGGACGAGGCGACGCTGCGCATCCAGGGACGGCTGACCGGCCACCTGGAGCAGGCCGGGCGCCTCACCGGGCGCACCGGGTAAGACGTGAGTAGTGGACCCCGCGTGCTGCGTGGTCCATCGATGATGATGCAAAGAGGAACGGACTTCATGAACGACCAGATTCACTCCGGCGGCTCGGACCACGAGCACGGAGCGCTTGGCGATGCCGAGTACGCGGAGTTCATGGAGCTCGCCGCGCAGGAGGGGTTCGACCCCGAAGACGTCGAGGGCGCGATCGGTGAGGCCGGTCACGGCCCGCTGCCCGCTCTCGCCATCGTCGGCCGGCCCAACGTCGGCAAGTCGACGCTGGTGAACCGGATCATCGGCCGCCGTGAGGCCGTGGTCCAGGACAAGCCCGGCGTCACCCGTGACCGCGTCAGCTACGAGGCCGAATGGGCGGGCCGCCGCTTCAAGGTCGTCGACACCGGCGGCTGGGAGCAGGACGTGCTCGGTCTTGACGCCTCCGTCGCCGCCCAGGCGGAGTACGCGATCGAGATGGCCGACGCGGTCGTCTTCGTGGTCGACTCCACCGTCGGCGCGACCGACACCGACGAGGCCGTCGTCAAGCTGCTGCGCCGGTCCGGCAAGCCGGTCGTGCTCTGCGCCAACAAGGTCGACGGACAGAGCGGCGAGGCGGACGCCACCGCGCTCTGGTCGCTCGGCCTCGGCCAGCCGCACCCGGTCTCCTCGCTGCACGGCCGCGGTACCGGCGACATGCTGGACGCCGTGCTGGAGGCGCTCCCCGAGGCCCCGGCGCAGTCGTTCGGCACGGCGGTCGGGGGCCCGCGCCGCATCGCGCTGATCGGCCGTCCGAACGTCGGCAAGTCCTCGCTCCTGAACAAGGTGGCCAACGAGGACCGCGTCGTCGTCAACGAGCTGGCGGGCACGACCCGCGACCCGGTCGACGAGCTGATCACCCTCGGTGGCATCACCTGGAAGTTCATCGACACGGCCGGCATCCGCCGCCGCGTCCACCTCCAGGAGGGCGCGGACTACTACGCCTCGCTGCGTACCGCGGCCGCGGTGGAGAAGGCCGAGGTCGCCGTGATCCTGATCGACTCCAGCGAGTCGATCAGCGTCCAGGACCAGCGCATCGTCACCATGGCCGTCGAGGCCGGGCGGGCGATCGTTGTGGCCTTCAACAAGTGGGACACCCTCGACGAGGAGCGTCGCTACTACCTGGAGCGCGAGATCGAGACGGAGCTCGCGCAGGTCGCGTGGGCCCCGCGGGTCAATGTCTCGGCCCTCACCGGCCGCCACATGGAGAAGCTGGTCCCGGCGATCGAGACGGCGCTGGACGGCTGGGAGACCCGTGTCCCGACGGGCCGGCTGAACGCGTTCCTCGGCGAGATCGTCGCCTCCCACCCGCACCCGATCCGGGGCGGCAAGCAGCCCCGCATCCTCTTCGGGACCCAGGCGGGCACCAAGCCGCCGCGCTTCGTGCTCTTCGCCTCCGGCTTCCTGGAGCACGGCTACCGCCGGTTCGTCGAGCGCCGGCTGCGTGAGGAGTTCGGCTTCGAGGGCACGCCGATCCACATCTCGGTGCGGGTCCGCGAGAAGCGCGGCCGCAACAAGTAGCCCCTGGCACGACGGCAAGGCCCTGAACACGACGGAGCCCCGGGCCACTCACCGAGCGAGTGGTCCGGGGCTCCGTCGTGCGGTCAGGCTCCCCGGGAGCCCGGCGGGAGTGCGGCGGGCTGGACCCGGCCCGCGTGCCGTCCGACCCGCTGCCAGGAGCCGAGACTCCCGGTGTGGCTGCTCGAGCCGCTGCCGTGCCCGCCCGTGCCGGCGGTGGTGCCGGCGGTGGTGCCGGCGGCGGCCCCTCCGGTGTGCCCGGAGTGGACGCTCAGCGGGGCGCGGGAGCCGAAGAACCCGGCACCGAGGCCCTGCAGACCCAGATGCTCCTCGCCGCTCCGATCACCCGGCAGCGCCCTGAACGACCTGCGGTACTCGGAGTACAGCGCGTCGTAGATCGGGGTCTGGGACGGGCTGCCCGATGGGTCCTGCGAGGGGCGCATGGCAGGGATCGGGCTCGGACGCTGGTGGGAGGGGTCGTATGAGTGCACGTATGTGCCAACGACCCCGCCGTCCGTCGGATGCGGGCGCGCGGGAGAAATCGCTGTTCGCCGCGGGTGCGAGGAGTGCACGGCCATGATCAGGTCCCGGCCAGCGGCATCGCGGCGGCGACCAGGAGTCCGCCAGCCGCGGCCTTCTCCAGCGCGTCGCGCAGCAGGTCCTCACGGGGCTGCTGGCCGATCGAACCGGCGGGGGCGGCGTAGACGAGCACGGTCTGGGACTTGTTGGCCGCGGTCCGCCAGCCCTCGGTGACCTGGAGGGGCGCGTGCGCCTGCCACCAGGCCACCTGCGCCCCGCCGCCCGTGCCCGGCTGGAGCACCGCGTGCAACTGCCCCATGGCGAGCAGGACCGACCAGCCGTGCAGCACCTCGGGAACCTGGTCCATCCGGTGCACCGGGCTGAAACCCTGCTCCAGCAGCAGCTGGAGGAACTCGTCGCCGCCGCTGCCGTCGGTGCCCGGGCGGGCGATCGCCCCGGTCGGCTCGACGACCAGGGCGGGGTGGAGTTCGTCGTCGATCAGGACGAGGCCGCTGGTGATGCCGAGCACCGCCTGCTCGGGTGTCAGCCGGTCCGGGGTCTCCTGCTCGCTGCCGGTGATGCTGCGTACGGCTCCCTGCAGCTGCTCCTCGGCGACCTGGACCACCTGCGAGGGGATGCAGGTCGCGTGGGCGAAGGCGAGGACGGCGGTCTCCTCCCCGACGAACAGCACCGTGCTGGTGCGTTCCTGCTCGGAGTCGCCGGGGGTGCGGCAGGAGGTGCAGTCGTAACTGCCGGGGGCGTTGTCGCCGACGAGCAGCCGGTCGGCTTCGGCGTCGCCGATCTCGGCGCGTACGTCCTCGCTGACGTCGAGCATGCGCGGCACGGGTGGCTCCTCGGACTCGGTACGTGCGCCGGGCGGTTCCCGGCTCATGAAGAAGACAACGGACGAGCGGCTGCCGGGGTCACGCGGGAAGGGGCACCGAATCGGCACCGAATCGGACCGTGCGGTGCGGCCTGTCCGGTTGCGCCCGGAAAAATGCCGGTATACGGAAAGGTGCCTCATGCATGCGAGCGGCCCCGCCCCGGGCAGGCCCGACCGTGCCGGAAGGGCCTGTGGGAGCGAGCCCGGGCGAGTCGGACGGCATAGCGGCTACGGGTGCCTGCCCGGCCATCCGCTGTCGTCGTGCGGATGACACTGGCGTCCGCTATACGGGCGGAAGGGGGCCTGGAGGGGACGTGGTGGGATGGTGTGGATATCGTCACGTCCGGATAAGGGTGCGATAAGGAGGGGTGAATTCCTGGTGGTGCGTTCATTGACGAGCGGGCATTCCGGAGGGAAATCGAGGTCGCCGGGCGGTGGTTATTCCACCCCCATTCCGGACCATTCCGGCCGGCTTCGGTGATGGTTTTCCGGCCTGTGCGATTACTGTGCGTCTCGTCATGAATCGTGCGCCCGAACGGATGACTTCACGGGGAACACGTGTAGTGATCCTGTGACACAAGTGTGACCGGTGAGGTACGTGAGGATGCGTGGCAACCGGGTGGCGCCCCGGCTTCCGTGGGGGCCGGGAGCCGCCTACGGTGAGAGGCATGGCACCCGTACCGACTCCTCCCGCCCAGCCCGACGACACCCCCGGCGCCTACGTCGGCCTTGCCGCCGAGACCGCAGAACGGCGAGCCCGGGAGCGCGGCTGGGACACCGTCAGAGCCCTGCCGCCGGGCACCGTCATCACCATGGAGTTCCGGAGCGGGCGGATCAACTTCGAGGTCGACGGAGGCGTCGTCCGGCGCTGCTGGACAGGCTGAGGTCCCTGCCGCCCGCGCTCTGCCCGCGCATGACGGAAGGCCCCGGCCGAAGCCGGGGCCTTCCGTCATGCAGGCGTAGGCGGTGCTGTGTCACCCGCCGGCCACCGGCCGGGCCGGGGTCGCGCCGCCACGGGGTGTGCGGTCCGCGTGCGGCGGCCGCCGGCTGCCGGCCGGGGTGACCGGGGTCCGCTCGGAGCGCACGGCGTGCCCGGGGTGCGGGGGCGGTGCGCTGTGCGCCCGGGGACGGCTGCCGGTGGCCGTGATCGCCGTCGTCTGGTGTCCGCCGGTGCCGGCCGGGCTCTGTGCCGCGTCCCCCGCGGCCGTAATCCGGGCCGGCGCGGGGCGGGGGGCACCTGCCACCGCCGGCTGCGGTGCCGCGGTCCTGCCGCGCGCGCTCAGCCACTCGCGGGCCGCGAAGATCCAGTTCTCCGCCCGGGTGATCATCGGCTCGGCCCAGGGCAGGCCCAGCAGGATCAGCAGCCCCGCGGCCCAGCCGAGGACCACGTCGCTGAGCCAGTGCGTGCCGAGGTAGACCGTCGTCAGACCGACCCCGAGGGAGACGATCGCGGACATGGCCGACAGATAGCGCCTGGCGCGCGGAGTGGCGGCCAGATAGGCGAGGATTCCCCAGGTCACGACGGCATTGGCGGTGTGACCGGAGGGAAATATATCGCCGCCGGCGAAGAGCTCCGCCGACCCGATCTGCGTCGCGTAGTGCGGGCCGAGCCGGCCGAGGCCGATCTTGACCGCGCCCACCGTCACGTTGAGCAGCAGGAGCGAGGCGCCCAGCGTCAGCAGCGGCCGCAGGGTGTGCTGCCGCCAGGAGCGCCAGCCCAGCCAGCAGGCGACCATGACCGCTGTCGGGCCGCGCTGGCCGAGGACGACGTAGTAGTCGAGGAAGGCGTGGATGCCGGGCCACTGCTGGTACGGCCGGAAGAGCATGACCTTCCAGTCCAGGGCCACCAGCCAGGACGACATGAGCACGGCAATGACGATGGCCAGATAGAACGCCAACGTCCCGCCGAAGAGAGCGATGCGGTGACGGCTCATCCGCGGTGTCTCTATCTTCGGCGGTTCCGGCTCCCGGTCCAGCCGGGCGAAGATGTCGGTACGCACCCAATCGACGTTACAGCGAGTGAGTGGGTGACTCGGACGATCCGGCCGGTTTGTGATGACGATGTGATGTGGACTATGTCTCAGCCGAGCCGATTTTCTGAGTTTCAGGGAGCCCTGGTTCCTTCCGTTCCATTCAGCGGACACGCTTTCCGTAAACGCATTCGGATAATGCCGGAATGGTGCGCGGCAGGGCGGAGTGCATTCACGCCGGGCGGCAGCGGGGCGGGAACGGACGGTGTCGGTCCGGTTACTGAATGCCCTCGGGCGGTGCGCCCCGGAGGGGGCCCGCCGCCTCCCGGGTCCGCCGCCCGCGCGGCGGAACGGCCGGTTGCCGCAGGTCCGGGCGGCGTCCTGGAGGGGGCCGGGTCGGGCGGACGCAGTGGCGTACGCCACACTCGACGGCGTCGGCCGGTATGAGATGGGCCACGTGTGGCCCTGCCGAACTCGCGTACGCTGACGCATCACTCGCCCGTCGATGCCGGGCCCGGAGGGACAGCGGACGCTGAATCCCCGGGGGGCCTGCCGAGCGCGAGGGACCTTTTGGGAGGTAGATGCATGTCCGGGACGACCACAGCCCGAACCCGTCTGCGCGAAGCCGCCGACGGGGCCAATCGATGGGTCGTCCTGGTCGTCCTCTGCCTCAGTCTGCTGCTGGTGGCGCTCGACGCCACCGTGCTGCATGTCGCCGTGCCGGCCGTCACCGAGGACCTGCGGCCCAGCGCCGTCGGGCTGCTGTGGATCGTGGATGTCTATCCGCTGGTCTGCGCGTCCCTGCTGATCCTCTTCGGCACGCTCGGTGACCGCGGGGGACGCCGGCGCGTACTGCTGCTCGGCTACGCGCTGTTCGGTGCCGCCTCGGCCGTCGCCGCGCTGGCCGACAGCGCGGGCGTGCTCATAGCGGCACGGGCCCTGCTCGGCGTCGGCGGCGCGATGATCATGCCGGCGACCCTGTCGATCCTCCGGCAGGTCTTTCCCGACCGCCGTGAGCGGGCCATGGCCATCGGCGTGTGGACCGCCGTCGCCGCCGTCGGCGCCGCCACCGGCCCCGTCATCGGCGGCTTCCTCGTCGAGCACTTCTGGTGGGGCTCGGTCTTCCTGATCAACGTCCCGCTGATGGCGCTGATCCTGCCGCTCGGCCGGCTGCTGCTCCCGGAGTCCCGCGGCAGCAACGACGGCCCCTGGGACGTGTTCGGTGCGCTGATGGCCGCCGCCGGTGTCCTCGGGGTCGTCCTCGGCGTGAAGCGCGCGGGAACCGGCGAGGGGCTGCTCGGCCCGGGCACGCTCGTGCCGCTGCTGGCCGGGGCGGCGCTGCTGGTCGCGTTCGTCCGCCGGCAGAGGCGCCGGACGCATCCGCTGATCGACATGGGGATGTTCGCCAGGCCCGCCTTCACCACCGCGGTGGGCTGCATCGTCCTCGCCATGCTGGCCCTGGTCGGCCTCGAGCTGATCGCCGTCCAGTACCTCCAGCTGGTCCTCGGCCTCAGCCCGCTGGAGACCGGTCTGCGACTGCTGCCGCTCACCTTCGCCGCCATGGCCGCGGGGGCCACCGGCTCGCACACCCTGCGCCGGGTCGGCCCGCGCCGGATGGTCGGCTGGGGCTTCGTCCTGACGGCTGCGGCGGTGCTGATGCTCACCGCGATGGGCCTGCACGACCGGCCCGGCCTGCTGACCGTGTCCTTCGTCCTGCTGGGCTTCGGTCTGCAGTCCACGCTCTTCGGCGCGTACGAGTCCATGCTCAGCGAGGCACCGGCCGACCGGGCCGGCGGGGCCGCCGCGATAGGGGAGACCTCCTACCAGCTGGGCGCCGGCATGGGCATCGCCCTGCTCGGCAGCGTGATGAACGCCGCGTACGCCCCCGGTCTGGCCGGGCTCCCCGACAAGGGGGTGCCCGCCTCGGCGAGCGCCGCCGCCGGGCACTCGCTCGGCGAGGCCTACCAGGTCGCCACGCAGCTGGGCGGTCCGGCCGGCGCCGTACTGCGCTCCACCGCCCGGGACGCCTTCGTCGGAGGGCTGCACCTCACCCTGCTGGTCAGCGCGGGTCTGCTGCTGCTCGGGGCGCTCGCCGCGCTGAGGCTGCCCCGCGTGATGGAGTGCCCGCCGCCGCTCTGCGAAGCCCGCGCACCGGCGGACGACGCCGTAGTGGCGCCGGATGCCGGACAGGCCCCGCCGGGGGCCCTCGGGCTGCCGGCCCAGGAGCGGCCCGAGGTGCTGCTCCGGCTGCCCGCGCGGCGCACGCCCGCCGAGGCGACGGGCTCTGGACGCGCGGCACACTGAGTCGTAACGTCGGCACAACGCCGTAACTAACAGTGCTAGTTTTCGGCGTCCCATCGACATCGGTACCGTGCGAGCCGCCGGAGGCACCCCCTCATGTCCACCGCTCCGTCCGCGAAACTCCCGCCCTTCGACCCCCGCGACCCGATCGGCATCGACGACCTCCTGGGCCCCGAGGATCTCGCGATCCGCGACACCGTCCGGGTCTGGGCCGCCGACCGGGTCCTGCCGCACATCGCCGAGTGGTACGAGAACGGCGAACTGCCCGGCATCCGCGAGCTGGCCCGCGAACTCGGTTCGCTCGGGGCCCTCGGCATGTCCCTCCAGGGGTACGGCTGCGCGGGCGCCACCGCGGTCCAGTACGGACTGGCCTGCCTGGAGCTGGAGGCCGCCGACTCCGGGATCCGCTCGCTCGTCTCCGTACAGGGCTCACTCGCCATGTACGCGATCCACCGCTTCGGGTCCGAGGAGCAGAAGCGGCAGTGGCTGCCCGGCATGGCGGCCGGCGAGATCATCGGCTGCTTCGGGCTCACCGAACCGGACCACGGCTCCGACCCGGCCGGCATGCGGACGTACGCCAAGCGGGACGGTGAGGACTGGGTCCTCAGCGGGCGCAAGATGTGGATCACCAACGGCTCGGTCGCCGGCGTCGCCGTGGTCTGGGCGCAGACCGACGACGGCGCCGCGGGCAACGGCATCCGCGGATTCGTGGTGCCCACCGACGCCCCCGGCTTCTCCGCGCCGGAGATCAGGCACAAGTGGTCCCTGCGCGCCTCGGTCACCAGCGAGCTGATCCTCGACGAGGTACGGCTGCCGGCCGACGCCGTGCTGCCGGGCGTCACCGGACTGCGCGGCCCGCTCAGCTGCCTCAGCCATGCCCGCTACGGCATCGTCTGGGGAGCCATGGGCGCCGCCCGGTCCAGCTTCGAGGCGGCCGTCGACTACGCGAGGACACGTGAGCAGTTCGGGAAGCCGATCGGCGGCTTCCAGCTCACCCAGGCCAAGCTCGCCGACATGGCCGTCGAACTGCACAAGGGCATCCTGCTCGCCCACCACCTCGGCCGCCGGATGGACGCGGGCAGGCTCCGCCCGGAGCAGGTCAGTTTCGGAAAGCTGAACAACGTGCGGGAGGCCATCGAGATCTGCCGCACCTCGCGCACGATCCTCGGCGCCAACGGGATCTCGCTGGAGTACCCGGTGATGCGCCACGCGACGAATCTGGAGTCGGTGCTCACCTACGAAGGAACCGTGGAGATGCACCAGCTGGTGCTGGGCAAGGCGCTCACCGGCCTGGACGCGTTCCGGTAGTCGGAGGGCGCGGCCGGACCGATCCGGTGAGCGCCCCGCTCAGCTCTGGTTGAAGAAGCCGTCGGCCGGCCGGCCGACGGCTTCGCCGTTGACGACCTGGGTGTCGGCGGGGGTCAGCAGGAAGACCCGGGTGGCCACGCGGTCGATCGACCCGCGCAGTCCGAAGATCAGTCCCGCGGCGAAGTCCACCACGCGCTTGGCGTCGGCGGAGTCCATGGACGTGAGGTTCATGATCACCGGGACGCCGTCCCGGAACAGCTCGCCGATGCTCCGGGCGTCCCGGAAACTGTCCGGGGTCACCGTGGCGATCCGGCGGCCCGTCTCCTCGGCCGCCTCCGAGACCACCCGCACCCGCGGATCGGTCACCCAGGCCTGGCCACCGGTCCCTGTCCGTGCACCCTCGGCGTACTCGTCGTCGTCGTAGTACCGCTCGTTGTTGTCCTCTACGAGGCCCAGCCAGGCACTCGCCTTGCGCACCGATCCCATGGACGCCTCCTCTCACCGCGGTTCCTTGGCGTTCCGCATCTCTTTCGTATCCCTATGGTCGTCCATGATGCGGATCGTGCGCCAAGGGGATAGGCGGCGCGCAGGGCATTCGTGACGGTACTGGTGCAGAAGATGTGGCGATTCGTCAAGGTTCCTCCTGCATAAGGGCCCTGGAGATAAGAAAATATGCTCCGCCCGTCCGTACGGGTGACATGGGGGACGTACGGGTGAACGGGTCACTCGATACGATGCACGTCGCGCACGCGCCCGAGCGCCGCGCACAGCTGAACGACTACCGGGGGATAGCCGTGTTCGGAATCGTCAGGCCCTGCACCCACCGCTTGTCGGAGGGGCTCAAGGCCGAGTGGATGGCCCATCTCTGCGGGCTCTGTCTGGCACTTCGCTCCGATCACGGGCAGTTCGCCCGGATCGTCACGAACTACGACGGTCTGATCGTCTCGGTCCTGACGGAGGCTCAGGCCGAGCGCACCCCCGGGCAGCGGCGCACGGCGGGTCCCTGCCCGCTGCGCGCCATGCGCACCGCCCCGGTCGCGCGCGGCGAGGGCGCCAGGCTCGCGGCCGCCGTCTCGCTGGTGCTGGCCTCCGCCAAGGTGCGCGACCACGTGGCCGACCGGGACGGCCTGTTGGCGCGCCGCCCGGTGGCCGCCGCCGCGCGCCGGGTGGCCGCCGGCTGGGACCGGGCCGGAGCGCGCACCGGCGCACAGCTCGGCTTCGACACGGCGCTGCTCGTCGACGCCGTCGACCGGCAGACGGGCATCGAGCTGCTCGCCGGGCCCGGAACCCCGCTGCTGACGGTCACCGAGCCCACCGAGACCGCCACCGCGGCGGCCTTCGCCCACACCGCCGTGCTCGCGGGCAAGCCGCAGAACGCCGCGCCGCTGGCGGAGGCCGGACGGCTCTTCGGGCGGCTCGCGCATCTGCTGGACGCCGTGGAGGACCAGGAAGCTGACGCCGCGTCGGGTGCCTGGAACCCGCTCACGGCGACGGGCACCTCGCGTGCCGAGGCCCGGCGGCTGTGCGACGACGCGTTGCGGGGCGTACGGCTGGCGCTGCGCGACGCCGAATTCGCCGACGACAAGCTCGCCCATGTGCTGCTGGCGCACGAACTGCGGCGATCGGTGGACCGGGCGTTCGCCGCGGACGTCTGTTCCCATCGGGGCGGCGGGCTCCTGACGGAAGCCGACCATCCGTCAGGAGGGCGGCCGACGGGGTCGTTCGGGCCGCCACCGGGCAATCCGTACGCCCCCACGGGCCCCTCCGGCCCGTTCGGTCCGCCGCCGGAGCCCCCTCGCGACCGGCGGGGGCTCATCGTGGGCTGCCTCGTGTGGGCGGGTCTCGCCTGCACCTGCCAGATGTGCTGCGGCACCTTTGACGACCCGTGGAGTCATCAGCGGCGCGAAGGGCTGTGCAGCAAATGCGACTGCGGTGACTGCTGCGACGCCTGCGACTGCTGCAGCAACTGCGGGGACTGCTGTGACGGCTGCGACTGCTGCGGGTGCGACTGCAGCTGCTGACGTCACGTCACGTTCCGCGTTGCTGATGTCGCGTCACTTGATGTCGGGCGGTGAGATCTGCGAGGTCTTGACGGCCGAGGCGGAGATCCCCCACTTCTTCAGGATCCGGCCGTAGGTGCCGTCCGCCTTGAGGCGGTTGACGGCGGCCTGGAAGGCGGGCGCCAGCGGGGTGCCCTTCTTGAAGGCGAAACCGACGTCGAGACGCTTGAACTCGTTGAGGAAGCGCACGCCCTCCTGCTGTCCCACGGCGTACCTCAAACCGTTGATGGTCGACATCACCACGTCCGTACGCCCCTGCTGGAGCGAGGACCAGACAGCCGACGCGTCGGCGTACGTCTTCACGTCGTACGCCTTCTTGCCGGCCTCGGAGCACCGGTGCCGGTTCTCCTCCAGCGTCACCTCGAACGTGGTGCCCGCCGCGGTGCCGACGGTCAGGCCGCACAACTGGGTGAGGTCGGTGATCCCGGACAGCTCGCTGTCGTCGCGGACCGCGAAGCCCTGGCCGTCGTTGAGATAGGTGACGAAGTCGATGGTCCGTCTGCGTTCGTCGGTCACACCGAAGTTGCCGGTGCCCACCTCGTACTTCCCGCTGCCGAGCGCGGGCAGGATCGCCTCGAACGCGGCGACCTCCCGCTTCGGCTTCAGCCCGAGGACCCGGGCCACGGCGTCCCCGAAATCGATGTCGGCGCCGGCCAGGGTCGTACCGTCCGCGAGATAGGTGGCGCTGGGCGGGGAGCCGACACTGGAGGCGATGCTCAGCGTGCCGGAGGAGCGGACCCCGGCGGGCAGCAGGGCCGCGGCGGCGGCGTCCTTCCTCACTCCCGACACGACGTCAGTGGTGGGGACCGCCCCCTTGGCGGCGGAACCGGCCGCGCCCGCGGGGGCGGTCTCCGGATCGCCGGACCCGCACGCGGTGAGCATGAGCGTGGCGGCGGTGATCAGCGCGAAGGCAGCGGTGTGCCGGGTACGGGGCATGAGAGAGGGTTCTCCAGATTCGTCGGCCGGGGGCGGGCGCGCGGCAGCGCGGGACGGCCCGCGGACGGGGCGGAGGAAAGGCGGAAGGCGACGGAAGGAACGGTGCGAGGGGAGGTGGTGCGGCGTTGTGTACGCGAGGGCACGCAGGGAGAAGAGCTCAGACGCCGGTCACGGCGCGAGCGGGAACGCGGGAGGGAGCAGGGCGTCGGCTCAACAGGAACAGGACCACACGCGACCGAAGTCGATGTGGGAGCGCTTGACCAGCCACTGCTGCGAATGCATGGCCCCAGTGGAACAGGCATCCGTTGGTCCGTCAACTGACGTGAGACGTACGGCTCACAGTGTGGACATGGTTGACAAGCGGCCGTCTACAGCGTTTACCTCGGAGCGTGGATCGGGCTGAGGGGCCCGGTCCCGTTGTGTTCCACCGTTGTGTTCCGTGCCGAGGGCGCGCCCCGTGTTCGATCGCCGCATCCACGGAGCCCTCGCATGTCCGCACAGACAGACACCCTCCCGCCGGCCCTCCCGGCCGGACCCCTCAAGGACGACGGATCCGGCCCGTTGCGGATCGTCCCGGCGCGCCGGACCGGCCAGTGGACCGCCGCCGTCGCCGTACTGGTCCTGCTCGCACTCGCGCTGAACTCCGTCATCCGCAACGACGCCTTCCAATGGGACGTCGTCGGCGACTACTTCATGACCACGGCGGTGCTGCGCGGTCTCGGGCTCACCCTCTGGCTCACCGCCCTCGTGATGGCGCTCGGCTTCGCGCTCGGGACGCTGCTCGCGGTCCTCAGACTCTCCGCCAACCGCGTGCTCCAGGCCGTCGGCTGGGGGTACGTATGGCTCTTCCGGTCCACGCCGATCCTCGTCCAGTTGCTGTTCTGGTTCAACATCGGCGCGCTCTACCCGGAGATCCTCGGCGTCCGGACCGTGAACCTCCTCGGCCCCGTCACCGTCGCCGTCGTCGGACTGACGCTCCACGAGGCCGCGTACGCGGCGGAAGTCGTCCGCGGCGGCATCCTCTCCGTGGAACGCGGACAGCTGGAGGCCGCCCAGTCCCTCGGCCTCGGCCCGTGGCGGCGGCTGCGCAGGATCGTGCTGCCGCAGGCGATGCGCTCCATCGTGCCGCCCGCCGGGAACATGCTGATCGGCACCCTCAAGGGCACCTCGATCGTCAGCATCATCGCCGTACAGGACCTGCTGTACTCGGTCCAGCTGGTCTACCACCGCACCTACCAGGTCATCCCGCTGCTGCTCGTCGCCACCCTCTGGTACGTCGCCGTGACCTCGCTGCTCAGCGTCGGCCAGCACTACGTCGAGCGGTACTACGCGCGCGGCACCGGGGACGCCCGGTGAGTGCCGCGGCGACGCTGGTCGTCATAGGGGCGGGGCCGCGGGGCACGGGCGTCATCGAGCGCATCGCCGCCAACGCCCCCTCGCTGTACGACGGCCGGCCGCTGGACATCCATCTCGTCGACCCGTTCCCGCCCGGCGGCGGCCGGATCTGGCGCCACGACCAGTCGCCGCTGCTGTGGATGAACTCCATGGCCGAGGACGTCACCATGTTCACCGACGACACCGTCCGCCTGGAAGGCCCCGTACGGCCGGGCCCGGCGCTCCACGCCTGGGCGGCCGACGTGCGCGAGGGACGGACCGAACCCGGCCCGGACGTCGCCCGTGAACCCGGGCTCCGCGCCGAGATCGACGCGTTGACGGGGGGAGACTTCCCGAGCCGGCGGCTGCAGGGCGCCTATCTGCGCTGGGTGTACGAGCAGTCGGTGGCCGCGCTCCCGCCCACCGTCACCGTCCACGAACACCGCCGCCGGGCCCTGCGCGTCACCGGCCCCCGCGACGGCCGCCAGTCCGTCCACCTGGAGGGTCGCGCCGAACCGCTCACCGCCGACCTCGTGGTCCTCACCCTCGGCCACCTCGACGCCGAACCGGAGGACGAACAGCGGCGGCTGTCCCGCTTCGCGGACCGGCACGGCCTCGTCCATCTGCCGCCCGACTTCACCGCCGACAGCGACCTGAGCGCCCTGCCCGCCGGCGAACCCGTCATCGTCCGGGGCTTCGGGCTCGCCTTCATCGACCTGATGGTGCTGCTCACCGAGGGCCGCGGCGGACGCCACGAGAACGGCGCCTACCTGCCCTCCGGCAAGGAGCCCGTGCTGTACGTCGGATCGCGGCGCGGCGTCCCGTACCACTCCAAGATCGGGTACGTCCGGCCCGGCGAGCGGCCTCCGCTGCCGCGCTTCTTCGGTCCGGACCTGGCCGACGAGCTGCTGAAACGACCGGAACCGCTCGACTTCCGTTGCGACATATGGCCCCATGTCGACAAAGAGCTCGGCTACGCCCATTACCACCGGCTCTTCGCCGCCCACCCGGAGCGCACCACGGCCGACTGGGCGGTCTTCGAGGAGAAGTACGCGGCCGCCGACCCGGGGAGCGCCGATCTGCGGGCCGTGATCGCCGCAGCCGTCCCCGACCCGGCCGACCGGCTCGACCTGGCGGCGCTCGATCACCCCCTGGACGGCGTGCGCCACGCCTCGGCCGCCTCCTTCCAGGAGGCGACGCGCGCCTACATCACCGCGGACCTGGACCGCCGGCACGACCCCTCGCACAGCGAGGACCTCGCCGTCTTCCTCGGACTGCTCTCCGTATACGGCCAGTTGGTCCGGTTCCCCGACATCGGTGACGGGTGGCACGGCTTCTTCAGCTACCTCGCCTCCGGACCGCCCGGCCCCCGGCTGCGGCAGCTGCTCGCGCTCTCCCGGGCCGGTGTCGTCCGCTTCCTCGGCGCCGGGACGACGGTCGAGGCCGACGAGGAGCGGGGCCTGTTCCGGGCGGCCGGCGCCACCGTGCCCGGGGAGCGGATCGAGGCCCGCGCCCTCGTCGAGGCCCGGCTGCCCGACCCCTCGCCGGGACGCACCCGCAGCACCCTGCTCCGGGGGCTGTACGAGGACGGGGCCGCCGCCACCGTCACCGGGCTGCTGGCGGTCGACCCCGGCGACGGCCGGATCCTGGACCGCGACGGCCTCCCGCACCCCCGCCGCTTCGCGCTCGGCCCGCACACGGCCGCCCGCACGAGCGGCGCCTTCACCCGGCCACGCACCGGCGGCCCGGCCTTCGGGCAGAACGACGCCACCGCCCGTGCCGCCCTCACCTTCCTGCGCGGCCTCGGCCAAGCCGATGGCTGACCGGCCCGCACTCCGATCCGTACCATCCGAGGACACGCCCATGAAGACGACCAGCCGTCCCCCGCGAAGCCGGCCGGCACCCGCCCCCGCCGCCCCCATGGTCGAGATCCGGGGGGTACACAAGAGCTTCGGCTCCCTCGACGTCCTGCGCGGCGTCGACCTGTCCGTCCGCCCCGGCGAAGTGACCGTGATCCTCGGTCCCTCCGGGTCCGGGAAGTCCACCCTGCTGCGCACCGTCAACCACCTGGAGAAGGCGGACCGCGGCTCGATCACCGTCGACGGGGACTTCGTCGGGTACCGCAGGAAGGGCGACAAGCTGTACGAACTCCCCGAGCGCGAGGTCCTGCGCCGCCGCACCCGGATCGGCTTCGTCTTCCAGAACTTCCACCTCTTCCCGCACCTGACCGTCCTGGAGAACGTCACCGAGGCCCCCGTCGCCGCCCTCGGCCGTACGAAGCAGCAGGCCAACGCCACCGCGCACCGGCTGCTGGCCCGGGTGGGGCTGGACGACAAGGCGGCCGCGTACCCGCGACAGCTCTCCGGCGGCCAGCAGCAGCGCGTCGCCATCGCCCGGGCCCTCGCCCTCGAACCGAAGCTGCTGCTCTTCGACGAGCCCACCTCCGCGCTCGACCCCGAACTGGTCGGCGAGGTCCTCGACGTCATCAAGGACCTCGCGCAGCAGGGCACCACGATGATCGTCGTCACGCACGAGATCGGCTTCGCCCGCGAGGTCGCCGACACCGTCGTCTTCATGGACGAGGGACGGATCGTCGAGCAGGGCCCGCCCGCCGAGGTACTCGACCGGCCGCGCCACGCACGGACGCGCGCCTTCCTCTCCAAGGTGCTGTGACCCGGCACTCCGCAGCCCCGAGCCACGTCCGCACCCTCCGAAAGGGCTCGCCCATGTCAGCTCTCCGCCCGCTCCACCTCGCCGCCGGGATCGGCGGCCCGCCCCGCTACGACCCCGCGCACTACACCGGCCTCGCCCGGCTCGCCGAGCACGGCACCCTCGACTTCGTCACCCTGGGCGACTCGTTCGCCCGGCCGGGACCGGACGCGCTCACCGTGCTCTCCCGCATCGCGCCCGCAACCCGCAGGATCGGTCTCGTCCCGACGGTGACGACCACCCACACCGAGCCCTTCCACGTGTCGGCCGCCGTGGCCACGCTGGACTGGGTCAGCCGCGGCCGGGCCGGCTGGTGGGCGGACGTGTCGACGACCGGCGCCGAGGCCCGGCTGTTCGGGCGCCGCCCCGCCGCGCCCGCCGCCGAACTGTGGCGGGAGGCCGGCGAGGCCGCCGACGTGGCAGCGCGGCTCTGGGACAGCCGGGAGGACGACGCCGGGATCCGGGACGCCGCCACCGGACGTCTCCCCGGCGGCGGCAAGGTTCACCGCACCGACTTCGAGGGCGCCGCCTTCAGCGTCCGGGGACCCGCCGCAGTGCCCCGGCCCCCGCAGGGCCACCCGGTCACGGTCGTCGACGGCACCGCGGATCCGGCCCGGGAGACCGCCGCCCGCCACGCCGACGTGGTGCTCGTACGGGCCGGCACACCCGAGCGGGCCGCCGGGATCCGCGACGACGTACTGAGCCGCGCGGCCGCCCACGGGCGCGACCCCGCGACGCTGCGGGTGCTCGCCGCGCTCACCGTCGACCTCGGCGACGCCGAATCGGCCCCGGAGCCGGGCCTGGAGAGCGGACCACCGCTCGCCGGGCACGGCACGTACTACCGCGGCGGCCCGGTCGACCTCGCCGACCTGATCACCCAGTGGCACCGGTCCGGAGCCGTCGACGGCTTCCACCTCACCCCGATCACACCCGAGCGCGACCTCGAACGGATCGTCAACGGCACGGTGGCCCTGCTCCAGCACCGCAGCCTGTTCCGCACCTTCTACCCCGGCGGCACCCTCCGCGAGCACCTGGGCCTGGCCCGCCCGGCCAACCGGTACGCCCTCCGAGGAGCACGGGTATGACGGCCGCCCCCCAACAGGCGGCTGCCCCCGGACGGATGCGTCTTGCCGCGCACTTCCCGGTGGACGACCGGGCCGTGCGGAGCGACCCGCGCTCCGGCAGCGAGATCGCGTTCTCCTCCTTCGAACACCTCGCGCGGACCGCCGAGCGCGGGCTGTTCGACTTCCTCCTCCTCGACGACGCGCTGCCGCCGCGCGAGCCGGGCGGCCCGGCCGACGATCCGGACGCGGCCGGCTGCCTCGAACCCCTCACCGTGCTGGCCGCACTGGCGGCGGTCACCGACCGGATCGGTCTCGCCGCCACCGTGAGCACCACCTTCAACGAGCCCTACGAGGTGGCCCGCCGGTTCGCGACCCTCGACCACCTCAGCGCGGGCCGCGCCGCCTGGAACGTCGCCGCCTCGGCCGACGCCCGGGCAGCCGAGAACTTCCGGCGCGGCGGCCGCCTCGACCGGGACGGTGAACACGGCCGTACCGCCGAGTTCGTCGCCACCGCCCGTGAGCTGTGGGACTCCTGGACCCCCGGCGGGGACCCGCGCCCCTTCGCCCACCACGGCCGGCACTTCTCGGTCGAGGGCGAGTTCACCGTCCCGCGCTCCCCGCAGGGGCACCCCGTCGTCATCCGGACAGGAGACCGCGCGCAGGACCGCGAGTGCGCCGCGTACGACGCCGACGTCGTCCTCACCCGGCACGGCACCCCGGAGGCAGGGCGTGCCTTCCGCGCCGTCGTCGGGGGGAGGCTCGCCGCGTACGGCAGGGAGCCCGGCGCACTCACGGTGATGCCCCGCGCCGGCGTGGTGCTGGGCGACACCGACGCCGAGGCGCGGGAGCGGGCGGCCGCACTCCGGCGCGAGCCGGCCCGGGCGAAGGGCACCTTCCGGCAGCGCGTCACCGAGGAGACGGGCTGTCAGCCGTTCGTCGGCACCCCGGAAAGCGTGGCCGCGGAGATGGCCCACCGCGTCGCCACGGGAGCCGCGGACGGCTTCGTGATCGTTCCGCCTCCCACCCCCGGCGGCCTCGACGACTTCGTCGACCGGGTCGTCCCGCTCCTCCAGGAACGGGGGATGTTCCGCACCGCGTACACCGGCTCCACGCTGCGGTCGCACCTCGGACTCGCCGAGCCGGTATGGAAAGGTTGACCACATGAGCACGGACGCACAACAGCAGGCGGCGCGGGACTGGGACCACTGGCGCCAGGAGCGGACCGCCACGGTCGCCGCACCGTACGGGCCGCTCTCCCTCACCGGTACCCACTGGCTCTCCGACTACCCGGAAGGGCGAATTCCGGCCGTCCCGGGGCAGTGGCGCGAGGACGGTGACGAGGTGGTGCTCACCGCCGGCCCCGAGGACGGGCTGAGCGTCGACGGGAAGCCCTTCACCGGTCAGGTCCGGCTCGGCGCCGACCGCGGGCCCATCGGTGACTCGCGGGTGGCGCACGGCGGGCGTCGGCTCGTGGTGCTGAGCCGCGAAGGCCTCTGGGCGGTACGGGACTTCGACCCGGACTCCCCGGCGCGGCGCGCCTTCCGCGCCATCGAGGCCACGCCGTACGACCCGCGCTGGGCCGTGCCGGGGACCTTTCGCCCGTACGGCGTCTCGCGCACCGTCCGGGTGGAGAACGCCGACGGTGTCGAGCGCGGGCTCGGGCTCGGCGGGGAGATCGCCTTCGAGTTGGACGGCGTCGAGCACACCCTTAAGGTCGCCGTCGAGGACGACGGCTCGCTCTGGGCGGTCTTCGCCGACGCCACCAGCGGGAACACCAGCTACCGCTTCCGGTTCCTGCGTCCCGCCGCACCGGCCGCCGACGGATCGGTGACCGTGGACCTCAATAGGGCGCTGCTGCCGCCCTGCGCCTTCGCGGACCACTTCATCTGCCCGTTCCCGCCGCCCGGCAACACCCTCTCCGTTGCCGTCGAGGCGGGGGAGCGGAAGCGGACCGACGGCTGAACCGGCGCCTTCGCCGACCACCCGAGTCCGGCCCCGGCAGACCTCGGCCGCCGGGGCCGGACGCCGGGTGCGGGAGCGTGTGATCCGCAAAGCTCAGGCCAAAAGGCGCCCTTGCGCCGGAAGTTGACGCCTTGAATACTCCCGAGCAGCGCTTGTCAGGGGCACGGCATATCCGCAATGCGGACGGATGGCCGGGCCCATGACTGCGCCTCACGGGTCCGACCACCCCACAGGCGGACCCCCGACCCCCCTCGGGAGGGAAACAAGTGAGGATCAAGCGCACCACCCCCCTCGGCAGCACCGCGAGACGCAGCAGGGCCGTCGGCATCGCCGCAGGTCTTGTGGCGGTCGCCGCACTCACCATCCCCAGCGCCCAGGCCAGCTCCACCGGAACGTACAGCGCGAACCAGCTCTCCGCCGCGAGCGAAGCCGTCCTCGGCGCCGACGTGGCCGGCACGGCCTGGAACGTCGACCCCGTGACGAAGAAGCTCGTGGTCACCGTCGACAGCACGGTCTCCGCCTCGGAGATCCAGCAGATCAAGGACTCCGCGGGAGCCAACGCGGGCGCCCTGCGCATCGAGCACACCTCCGGAAAGTTCAGCAAGCTGATCTCCGGCGGCGACGCCATCTACGCACCGAGCTGGCGCTGCTCCCTCGGATTCAACGTCCGCAGCGGCAGCACCTACTACTTCCTGACCGCCGGTCACTGCACCGACGGCAACCCGCCCTGGTACACCAACTCCTCGCACACCACGAGCATCGGTCCGACGGTCGGATCCAGCTTCCCGACCAACGACTACGGCCTGGTCCGCTACGACAACGCCTCCGTCGCCCACGCCGGCACCGTCGGCAGCGTCGACATCACCAGTGCGGCCAACGCCACGGTCGGGATGTCCGTCACCCGCCGCGGCTCCACCACCGGCATCCACAGCGGCACCGTCTCGGCGCTCAACGCCACGGTCAACTACGGCAACGGCGACATCGTCTACGGCATGATCAAGACGAATGTGTGCGCGGAGCCCGGTGACTCCGGCGGTCCGCTCTACTCCGGCTCCAGGGCGATCGGTCTCACCTCGGGCGGCAGCGGCAACTGCAGCTCCGGTGGGACGACCTTCTTCCAGCCGGTCACCGAGGCACTCAGCGCATACGGCGTCAGCGTCTACTGACGCGCCGGGTGGCCGGTTCTGTCCCCCGGAACCGGCCCCTCCCTCGAAAGCGCACGTCGAACACGCCGAGCCCCCGCCCGAATTGCGGGCGGGGGCTCCCGCTGACCCCGCGGCTTTTGAGAGGATGTGGCACAGGACGGTCACGCAGGAGCAACGGGGGCGGATGCTGCGCCTCCCGGAGGGATGCCCTCCGGGAACCCCCGGCAGACACCCCAGGGGGTTCCAGTTCCGTGAAACGCATCGGAGTGACCGGTCACCGCAGCATTCCGCGGGAGGCCCACGCCCATGTGCTGGCGTCGATGCGAGCGGCGTTCCGCGGGTGCGACGGCTCGGTGGAGGCGCTGTCCAGCCTGGCCGTCGGCGCGGACCAGCTCTTCGCCGACCTCGCCCTCGCCCACGGCGCCGAACTGACCGTGGTCATCCCCAGCGGCGACTACGAGGCCTGCTTCGCCGACGGGGCCGAACTCGCCCGCTACCGGGCCCTCAAGGCACGCGCCGTCCGTGAGGTCAGGCTGGACTACCCGCACTCCACCGACGAGGCGTACTACGCCGCCGGCGCGTACATCGCCGACCACTGCGACCGGCTGATCGCCGTATGGGACGGCCGCCCCGCGCGCGGCCTCGGCGGCACGGGGGACATCGTGAGCTACGCCCGCGGGCTCGGCCGCCCGGTGACGGTGATCTGGCGCGAGGGGGTCGAGCGCGGCTGAGCACGCCGTCGTGTACCTCGGCGCGCAGTGCGGGTGCGGGCTCGCCCTTACATCTGGTGCCGGGCGAGCCAGTCCGTGTGCTGGGGGGAGACGATGCGCTCGGTCTCGAACACCGCCCGCGGCCACTGGCGCTCGTTCAGGGTGGTCTCCATCGCTATCTGCATCGACTCCAGGTCCTTCTCCACCAGGGAGTGGGCCGATATCAGCGGATGGTGCCGGCGCATCTCGGCCCAGGCGAGACAGGCGGCGGCCGCCGCGGAGAGCACTCCGGTCAGCGCGAAGGACTGGCCGGCCGAGAAAGCCCTGAGCACGGCGAGGAGCAGCGCGAGTGCCGTCAGTGCGGCGATGGTGGTCGACCAGACGAGGGTGGCCCGCCGGGACACCTCCTGGCGTCTGCGGTACCAGCTGCGCTGTTCGATCAGCCGGTCACGTACATAGGTCTCCTTGCGCACGGTGAATGCCTTGTCCCGTAATGCGCGCATGGAATCGGTGATCAGTCCGCCGGAATCGGCCGTCCGGTCGCGGGGGTCCGTCCAGCCCACCTTGCGGAGCTCCTGAAGCCCCTCTTCGAGCCGGTTGGCGAACACCGCCTCGGGGTGCTGTGTGCCGGTGTCGAAAGGTGAGCCGTGCACCGAGTAACGCCAGCACATCGATTTGATGAACTCTGCCGCGGACCGATTGAGTTGCCAATGCGACTTTGCTTTCCGCCG
Organism: Streptomyces sp. NPDC096323; assembly: GCF_040302845.1. Classification (NCBI taxonomy): domain Bacteria; kingdom Bacillati; phylum Actinomycetota; class Actinomycetes; order Kitasatosporales; family Streptomycetaceae; genus Streptomyces; species Streptomyces sp. NPDC096323. The sequence goes on along the minus strand of NZ_JBEOSI010000006.1, from coordinate 447,866 downwards.
GGAGGTCAGGTAGGTGGTGACCAGGACGCCGAGGTATGCCAACACGGCCGCGCAGTCCGTGAGTTGAAGCGATCCGGCGAGCTCCGCGCGCCAGGGCAGCGCGGCCGGCACCGTGCCCGCGACCAGCAGGATGAGCTGCCACCGGGTCGTATTCACCGCCTCCCGCTGGCGGGCGACCGCAATGGCGTCCGTGTGGTGAAAGAGCTCCGGCAGATCAGCGTTCCTGAAGACCATGCTCTGCAGTGGTCCGGGAATCGCCGTCATGTTCACTCCCGTCTGCGGTTATGTGGTCACCCGGATGGCGGAATCTCGTCTTCCGCTCGAACCGGGCCGGTCCCGTGTGACGCTCGTGTTCCAAGTGGGCGTCCTCAGTTGCCAACCGAGGTCATGAGAGTAAAGTCGTGCCGCCGGACACTGCAATGGTGCAGGTACCAACGCTGGTCTCCTGTCCGGAACCATTCCATCGGAACGAATCCCCTCAAGGACGGCCGTGAAGACCACTGAATCCTCCCTCTCCTTCGCCGTTGCGAAGAAGAGCCGTGTGCCGCTCGCCGCGATCGACGCGCGTGGTGGCGAAGCAGCCAGGAAGCTCGGTCGAGTGCATGTCGCCTCCGCCGGTCGCCCCACCCAGGCATCCACCTTCAACTCCTCCCTCTGATCCTCTTTCACGGGCCACTCCTCCGGGACGGCCGGTCTGCCGGATCACCCTTCCGGGCTGGCTAGACTGTTGGAATGACAGGACCCCTGGTCCCTTTCCGTGAAGTAGTCCTCAAGGTTCACAGCAGGTGTGATCTTGCCTGTGACCATTGCTATGTCTACGAACATGCCGATCAGAGCTGGCGAACCCGTCCGAAAACAATCTCTGACGAAGTCATTTTCCGGACTGCTCAGCGCCTGGCTGAGCATGCCAAGACACACGCACTGCCCTCCGTGTCAGTAATCCTGCACGGAGGGGAGCCTCTGCTGGCGGGCCCCGCCCGGCTGCGGCGCATCTGCGAAGAGCTGACCTCCGCCTTCGACGGCATCGCCGCCCTCGATCTCCGGATCCACACCAACGGCCTGCAGCTCAGCCCGCGCTATCTCGACCTCTTCAGCGAGTACGACGTCAAGGTGGGCATCTCCCTCGACGGCGACCGCGCGGCCAACGACCGGCACCGCCGCTTCGCCGACGGGCGCAGCAGCCACCCCCTCGTACTCAAGGCCGTCGAGCTGCTCCGGCAGGAGCGCTACCGCCATCTCAACCTCGGTCTCCTGTGCACCATCGACATCGAGAACGACCCCGTCGCGGTCCTCGACGCGCTCACGGAGCTCGAACCGCCGCTGATCGACTTCCTGCTTCCCCACGCCACCTGGGACGACCCGCCGCCTCGGCCGGACGGATCGCCCACCGCCTACGCCGACTGGCTCCTCGCGGTCTTCGACCGCTGGCAGGAGCAGGGGCGCCCGGTGCCGGTGCGGATCTTCTCCTCGGTCGCCTCCACGCTGAGCGGCGGGCCCAGCCTCACCGAGTCGCTGGGCCTCGCGCCGACCGACCTCGTCGTCGTCGAGACCGACGGACGGCTGGAGCAGGTCGATTCACTGAAGAGCGCCTACGAGGGTGCGGCGGCCACCGGGTTCGACGTCTTCGCGCACAGCTTCGACGAGGTCGCGGCGCACCCGGGGGTACGGGCCAGGCAGCTCGGCCTGGAGGGGGTCAGTGAGACGTGCCGCCGCTGCCCCGTCGTACGTTCGTGCGGGGGAGGCCTGTACACCCACCGCTACCGCTCCTCGCCCGACGGCGCGGGCTTCGACAACCCGTCCGTGTACTGCCACGACCTCGCTGCCCTGGTGCACGGCATCGAGGCCCGGACGCCCGCGGACACCGTGGCGCCAGCGGTGGCCGGAGCGGACGGACTGCTCGCGGCCCAGGAGGACCTCACCCGCACCCTGCTGGCGCGGCTGCACGCCGACCTGGACGGCAGGGGCGGCGAGCGGTGGGCGCGGGCGTGGGAGCTGGCGGCCGCCCTGGAGGGCTCGGAGGAAGGGGCCCGGGGGCTGGACGGCGTACTCGCCCATCCGTACACGCGCACCTGGCTGCTCGACGCGCTGGCCGCCCTGCACGAGGACCGCCCGGAGGCGGCTTCCGGGGCCGCGGACGGTCTGCAGACCCTCCTCGCCGCGGCCGCCGTGCGGGCCGGCCTCGACCTGCGTGCGCCTGCGCCCTACCGGGACGGTGAGCTTGTCCTGCCGACGCTGGGCCGGCTGACGGTCGCCGGGCCGGGGGAGCGCGGCACCGTGCTGGTACGCGCGGCGGGGAACGGCTTCCTGGCCGGGCCGGCCGGCGGACCCGAGCGGCGGATCCGGCGGTACGACGCGGCGGAGCCGGGCTGGCTGCCGGTGCGCGCGTTCCCGCTGCCGGGCAGCCCGTTCCCGGACCACGGCTTCGTGATCGACGACCTCGACCGGTACCGCGACTGCTTCGGCGCGCCCGCCGCGGCCACGCTCGGCCCGGCGGCCGCCGGGCGTCTGGGCGACGCGCTCACCGAGGCATGGGCGCTGATCGGGGAGCGGGCTCCCGCCTATGGCGCGGGGTCCCTCGACGGTCCGCTCACCGTCACCCCGCTCACCGGCCTGCAACCGAGCGAGCCGTCGGTGGGGCGGCACGGCTACGGCGCGCTCGGCATCGGGGCGGACCAGGACGCCGGCACGCTGGCGCTCACGCTGCTGCGGGGCGTGCGGCGGGCGAGATTCCGGGCATTCGTGGACGTCACGGATCTTTACGCGGCGGACGGCGCCTGGGAACATCGAATGCCCTGGAAGGACGAATTGATTCCGTTTTCCCGGCTGCTGGAAGCTGCCTATGAACGGCTGGCGCTCGCGGCATTCGATCCCCGGTACCGGGATGGTCTGCCGCAGGCGCTCGACACGCTGGAAGGGGCCGCCGAACTCACCATCGGCGGAAAACGGCTCCTGACGCGGATGCGAAAAGAATTCTGAATCCCGGATTCCGGTTCGACGCGGAGGGAGCAGACCTCCGGGACAACCGGGAGGAACAACCGCAGAACGCATACGCGCAGGAGTGTGATCGACGGAGCGTGGGAACAGATGACTGAAAAGCGGCGTTGATTGACCGAACGTCATGGGGGTGGAGCAAGGTCCGCTCCGGAATGATGAATTCGCTCGCATTCTCTTCACTCCTCGGGTGCGGGTGCTCACACAGGACGGGGGTCGTGTGCACGCGACGACGCAGCAGCGAGCGGCGGACCATCGGCCGTACTTCTTCTTGAGTTATGCCCACACACCGGGGTACGGCGGTGGCACGGACCCCGACATGTGGGTCGAGCGGCTCTTCCAGGACCTCTGTGGCCATGTGATGGCCATGACCGACCTCCCCGCGGGCGCGCCCGCCGGGTTCATCGACCGCGAGATACGTTCCGGCGAGGGCTGGTCGGAACGGCTCGGCGAAGTGCTTGCCACCTGCCGGGTGTTCGTCCCGCTGTTCTCGCCGCGCTATTTCGCCAGCGAGATGTGCGGCAAGGAGTGGTACGCGTTCGCCCAGCGGGCCATCCACCACCGGGCCCGCTCCAACCAGCCGGCCGAGGCGATCGTCCCGGCGCTCTGGGTGCCGGTCCCGCCCAGCCAGCTGCCCGGACCGGCCGAGCGATTACAGTTCAACCACCGCGATTTCGGGGACCGTTACGTCAGTGACGGACTGTACGGACTGATCAAGCTCAAACTCTTCAACGAGGAGTACGAGCGCGCGGTGTACGAGCTCGCCAAACGCATCGTCAGCGTCGCCGACACCGTACGGATCGGCACCGGCCGGCCCGTCGACTACCGGCTGGCCCCCAGCGCCTTCGGCTCGGCGGGCAGCGGAACGGGCGGCCCACGCCCCATGCAGGTGACCATCGCAGCCGCCACCCGCCACGACCTGCCCGAGGGGCGCAACGCCGACTACTACGGCGACAACCCGCAGGACTGGAACCCCTACCACCCGGACGCGGCACGGCCCCTGGCCTATGTCGCCGAGGACCTGGTGCGCTCCCTCAACTACCAGGCGACCATCGCCTCCTTCGACGAGGACGCGGGCCTCCCGGCCGGCAAACAGGGCCCGACCACGCCGGAGATCCTCCTCGTCGACCGTTGGGCGCTCCAGGACGAGGACCGGTGCCGGCGGCTCGCCGCCTTCGACGCGGAGAACCGCCCCTGGGTGACGATGGTCGTCCCCTGGAACCGGGACGACCACGAGAGCAGAGCCGCCGAGGCCGAGCTCACCGCCAAACTCGAGCGGACCATGCCGGCCAAGATGCGCCAGGGCCGCGCCTACTGCCGCGCCGCCGCCAAGGGCGTACCGAGCATGGAGGCCTTCGGACAGATCCTGCCCCAGGTGGTCGAGGTGGCCGCCCAGCAGTACCTGAGACACGCGGCCGTCTATCTGCCTGCCACCGGCGGCGGAGGACCCACCGAACGGACTCGCCTGATGGGACCCATGGCGCAGACCCAGTACATCCCCGGGACACATGACGCTTCGACGGATGCGGAGGACACGGATGACGGCCAGTCGTGACGGGCGCATCGTCACCTTCTACTCGTACAAGGGTGGTACGGGGCGCACCATGGCCCTGGCCAACACCGCCTGGATTCTCGCCGCCAACGGCAAACGGGTACTGGCCGTCGACTGGGACCTGGAGGCCCCCGGACTGCACCGGTTCTTCCATCCGTTCCTCGACCCGTCGACGCTCGGCGCCACCACCGGTGTCATCGACCTGATCACCGAGTACGCCTGGGCCGCGACCAGCCCCGTGCAACGGGCCGACGACTGGCACCGGGACTACGCGCGGATCCAGCCGCACGCGGTCTCGCTCACGCCCGAGGCCCTCGGCTGGGAGTTCCCGCACGGCGGCACGCTCGACTTCGTCTCCGCCGGACGCCAGAACCGCGAATACTCCGCGACCGTCTCCACCTTCGACTGGGACAACTTCTACGACCGGCTCGGCGGTGGCCACTTCTTCGACGCCCTGCGCGACGATATGAAGGCCAACTACGACTATGTCCTCATCGACAGCCGCACCGGCCTCAGCGACATCGCCGACATCTGCACCGTCCACCTGCCCGACGTGCTCGTCGACTGCTTCACCCTCAGCGACCAGTCCATCGACGGCGCCGCCTCGGTCGCCCGGCAGATCTCCGAGCGCTACACCGGCCGCCCCATCTCCATCTTCCCCGTCCCGATGCGGATCGACGAGGGCGAGAAGGAGAAGGCCGACGCCGGACGGGCCCTGGCCCGGCTGAAGTTCGACCGGCTGCCCCGCGACCTGTCGGGCGACGAACTCACCGCCTACTGGGGCGCGGTGGAGATTCCCTACCGCCCCTACTACGCGTACGAGGAGACGCTGGCCACCTTCGGGGACGAGGCGGGGCTCACCAACTCCCTCCTCTCCGCCTTCGAACGACTCACCTCCGTCATCACGGACCGGGAGATCACCTCGATGCCCCCGGTCGGGGAAGAGGTGCGGCTGCGCATCCGTGACGCGTTCACCCGGCGCCGGCCCGCGCTGCCCGCCGATCTCTTCCTCAGCTATGTGGCGGAGAACCGGATGTGGGCCGACTGGATCGAGTCCGTGCTCACCCGGGCCGGCTTCCGCGTCGTGCCCCGCGACGTGTCCGCCGAGCGCGGACCCCAGGACCAGACGCCCGGCACCCCGGAGAACGCGGTGCGGACCGTGGTCCTGCTCTCCAGCGCGTACCTCAAGTCGCAACGCGCGGTGAACCTCTGGGACCGGGCCGTCGCCGAGGACCCGGGCGGCGGGCGGCGCCAACTGCTGCCGCTCAGGGTCGGTGACGTACGGCTGTCCGCGGCCTTCATCGACCGCAACCCCGTCGACCTGTTCCGGCTCGACGAGGTGCACGCCACCGCCGCCCTGTTACGCGCCCTGGACCGGCCCGTCCAGCTCACCGACGCGGTTTCGCCGGGACCGCGCTTCCCCGGCACCGTCCCCCGGATCTGGAACGCGCCGCCGCGCAACCCCGGCTTCACCGGCCGCTCCCTCGTCCTGGAGCGGATGCGCGACCAGCTCGGCGGCGGCATGGCCGTCGTCCTGCCGCAGCCGCAGACTCTGTACGGACTCGGCGGCGTCGGCAAGACCCAGGTCGCCCTGGAGTACGTCCACCGGTTCATGGCCGACTACGACCTGGTCTGGTGGATATCGTCCGAGCAGACCGACGACGTGGTCGCGGGGCTCGCCGAACTCGCCGTCCGGCTCGGCGCCCAGGGCGGCGACGACATGGCCGCCGCCTCCCAGGAGGCCGTCGACCTGCTGCGCCGCGGCGTGCCGTCGGACCGCTGGCTGCTGGTCTTCGACAACGCCGACGACCCCGAACGGCTCCGGCGCTACTTCCCGCAGGGCGGCTCCGGCCACATCCTGGTCACCTCCCGCAACCAGGCCTGGTCCCAGCACGGCGACGCGCTCCCGGTCGACGTCTTCCTGCGCGAGGAGTCCATCGAGCACCTCCAGCGCCGCGCACCCGGGCTGAGCGACGAGGACGCCGCCCAGGTCGCCACCGCGGTCGGCGACCTGCCGCTCGCCGTCGAACAGGCGGCGGCGTGGATCGCGGAGACCGCCACCCCGATCGACACCTACCTGGAACAGCTGGCCCAGCAGGCCCCCGAGGTCCTGGCGCTCAACCAGCCGGCCGGCTACCCGGAACCGGTCGCCGCGACCTGGAACATCTCCATCCAGCGTCTCAAGGAACGCTCACCCGCCGCGGTGCGCCTCCTCCAGCTCTGCGCCTTCTTCGCCCCCGAGCCGATCTCGGGGAACCTGCTGTACAGCAAGGAGATGATCGAGGCACTGAAGCCGTACGACGCCTCGCTCCAGGAGAAGCTCGTGCTGGGCCGCGTCATCCGGGAGATCGGCCGGTTCGCCCTCGCCAAGGTCGACCAGGTCTCCAACTCCATCCAGGTGCACCGGCTCGTCCAGGCGGTCATCCGCGCCCAGCTCACCGAGCAGGAGCAGCGGGACGCCCGGCACGCCGTCCACCGCATCCTGGCGGGCGCCAGGCCCGATGACGACGAGCCGATCGACAACCCGGCCAACTGGCCTCAGTTCGCCACGATATGGCCGCACCTGGGCCCGTCCGACGCCCGCAACTGCAAGGAGCCCGAGGCCCGCAGGCTCCTGATCGACCGGGTCCGCTACCTCTGGAAGCGCGGTGACTTCCGGACGGCCACCACGCTCTGCGAGGAGCTGCGCGAGATCTGGCGCGAGACGCTGGGGGAGCGGGACATCCAGTACCTCTACCTCTGCTTCCACCTGTCCAACATCTACCGCTCGCGCGGCCGTTACGTGGAGGCGAAGGACCTCGACGAGATCACCCTGGCCACCCAGCGGGAGGTGCTGGGCCCGGAGCACCCGCACACGTACATGAGCACCAGCAGCCTGGCCACGGACCTCGGCACGCTCGGCGAGTACACCAGGGCCATCCAGCTGGCGACCGAGGCCACCGACGGGTTCAACCAGATCTTCCACGACTCGCACCCCAGGGCCCTGGCGGCGGCCAACAACCTGGCGTTCACCCTGCGGTCGATCGGCCAGTACGCCAAGGCCCGCGAGATCGACCAGGACGTCTTCGACCGGCGCCGCGAGGTGCTCGGCGAGGAACACCCGTACAGCCTCTCCTCGGCCATGAACCTCGCCCGTGACCTGCGGGACGTCGGACGGTACGAGGACTCGGTCGGCATCCTCAGCCGTACGTACGACAGCTACAAGGCCACGCTCGGCCGGTCCTTCCCCGGCACGCTCAGCGCGGCCAAGAGCCTCGCGGTCTCGCTGCGCCGGGCCGGCAGACTGGAGGACGCCCGCCGGCTCACGGTCGCGACCCGGGCCCGCTACCGGGCCAAGTACACCTCCGCCAACCCGGAGTGGCTGGCCTGCGACCTCAACATGGCGGCCGACCTGTTCGCGGCCGGCGAGGCGACGGAGGCCCGGGACGCCGCCCAGGAGGTGGTCGACCAGTACATGAAGGTGCCGGGCGAGAAGCACCCGTACACGCTGGCAGCCCTGAACAACCTGGGCGTCTATCTCTGGGGGACCGGCGCGTCCGAGGAGGCGGAGCAGGTGCTGACGAAGGTGGTCGCCTCGATGCGGGAGGTGTACGGGCGGGAGCACCCCAACACGCTGTTCAGCGTGATGAACCTGGCCAACGCCACGGCGGAGCGGGGCGACCTCGATCTGGTGCTGAAGACGGAGCGGAGCCTGGCGGTGCAGTTCCGGGAAGCGCTGGGCGCGCACCATCCGGAGACGCTGGCCATGAAGTCGAACATGGCGGTCACTCTCGAAGCGATGGGGCGCGAGGACGAGGCGGCGCACGTCAGGGCGGAGACGGTCGACGAGCTGTCCCGGCAGCTCGGTGACGAGCATCCGCTCACCCGGATCGCCCGGAACGACGGCCGGTTCCAGCGCGAACTGGAGCCCCAGGCGGTGTGACGCGTGCGGGAGCGCCCGGCCGGTGGCCGGACGCTCCCGCGGCTCCCGCGGCTCAGTCTCCGGGCGCTTCCGATGCTCCCGCGGCTCGGTCTCCGGACGTGTCCAGCAGCCAGTTGAGGATGCGGGGGAGCGCGTGCAGCGCGTCGAAGTGCGCGGCCGCCGGTTCCACCACGACGGTGGCGCCCGGTATGCGGCTCGCCAGCCAGCGGGTGTGCCCGACCGGTGAGAACACGTCCTTCTCGCCGTGCCACAGCAGCACCGGACCGGTGATGGCGGCCGGGTCGAACCCCCACGGCCGGCAGAAGGCGAGCGCGTCGTCGATCCAGCCGTACGCCGAAGTGCGCAGCCCTTCACGGTAGTTGCGCAGCAGCATGGTGCGGACGCCGGCGTCGTTGACCACCATCCGGTCGGAGTCGGTCAGCTCCCGGCGCAGATCGTCGATCAGCCGCACCGGGTTCTTCCGGATCACCGCGGACCGTGAGATGAACGACTTCGCCAGCCCGTCCGGATCGGACCGCGCCGCGGTGTAGGCCAGCACATTGGAGGGGGCCATTCCCTCGAACCAGTCGAGACCGTCGGCGTCCCGGGGGGCCAGCCCGACCAGGGCGGCGGTCCGGGTGACTCGCTCGGGCATCAGCGCGGCGCAGGCCAGAGCGTGCGAGGCGCCACCGGACCGGCCCACCACGGCGAACCGGTCGAGCCCGATGTGGTCCGCGATGGCCCGGACGTCCTGGACGGCGTCGGCGACGCATCTGCCCGGCAGCCGGTCGGAGTCGCCGTATCCCGGCCGGTCGTAGGTGATCAGCTGTGTCTTGCGCTGGTACAGCACCATGCCCCGCGGCGCCGGACCGAGCCTGCTGCCGGGCATCCCGTGCAGCAGGAAGACCGGTCTGCCGCGAGGATCCCCCAGACGCTCCACCACCAGCTGCCGTCCGTCGGCCGCGCGCACCCGACTGCGCACTCCGTGCCTCCTCGCGATTCCTGCGGACACGACGTGCCCGGCTTTCCCCGCACCCTTTGATGATGACCCATCGGAGGCGATCCCGGCATGGCGCGTGGGGAGAATCCGGACGGCGGGTGAGCCCCGGCCTCCGGCGGTGAACATGGCGCGCCCGAACCGGTGGTGTCGTGTGTGCGTCCTGAAGCCGACCTTGTGTGCGAACCGGCCGGTCGGAATAGTGGGCGCCCCATCCTCCGCGCACGGGCGACCCCACATCATTCGTGCGCGGCCCCACAGGAGGTCGAAGTTGAAGCATCGACGCATATCCAGGAAGCGCGCAGTGCTGGCCGGGTCGGCCGTGGTCGCCCTGGTCGCAGCCGGAGTGACGTTCCAGAGCGCGAACGCCAGTGAGGACGTGCCGCAGTTCACCGCCCGGACGCTCGACGCGGTGGCGGCCGGAGAGCTGGCCACCGCTCTGGACGCGGACCTGGGCGCGGACGCGGCCGGCGCGTACTACGACGCCACGTCGAAGAGCCTGGTGATGAACGTGGTCGACGAGGCCGCCGCCGAGCAGGTGCGTCAGGCGGGCGGCAAGGCGAGAATCGTGCGGAACTCGCTCGCCGAGCTGAAGTCGGCCCGGCAGACCCTGACCGGCAAGGCCACGATCCCCGGCACCTCGTGGGCCGTCGACCCGGTCAGCAACAAGGTGGTCGTCACCGCGGACCGCACGGTCGAGGGCGCTGCCTGGCAGAAGCTCAGCTCGGTGGTCGAGGAGCTGGGCGGCAAGGCCGAACTCAAGCGTTCCGGCGGGGAGTTCAAGCCGTTCATCGCGGGCGGCGACGCGATCTGGGGCAACGGCGGGCGCTGCTCGCTCGGCTTCAACGTGGTCAAGGACGGCGAACCGTACTTCCTGACCGCCGGGCACTGCACCGAGGCGATCTCCAGCTGGTCGGACTCCCAGGGCGGCGCGGAGATCGGGACGAACGCGGGCTCGTCGTTCCCCGACAACGACTACGGCCTGGTGAAGTACACCTCCGACACCGCGCACCCCAGCGAGGTCGACCTCTACAACGGCTCCGCCCAGCCGATCACCAAGGCGGGCGAGGCGACCGTCGGAATGACGGTGACGCGCAGCGGCTCCACCACCCAGGTGCACGACGGCGAGGTGACCGGGCTGGACGCCACGGTCAACTACGGCAACGGCGACATCGTCAACGGCCTCATCCAGACGACGGTCTGCGCCGAGCCCGGCGACAGCGGCGGCTCGCTCTTCGCCGGTGACACGGCGATCGGCCTGACCTCGGGCGGCAGCGGCGACTGCTCCTCGGGCGGCGAGACGTTCTTCCAGCCGGTGCCGGAGGCGCTGTCGGCGTTCGGGGCGGAGATCGGCTGACCGGTTCCGCGCGGTGACGCATGGCCCCCGGAGAAGCCGGCCGGGGGCCACTTCCGCGGACCAGGCACGTTCAGCCGGTCAGTCCGCCCGCCGCCAGCCGGTCGCGCACGTCGTCGACCAGGCCGCGTCCGGTTCCCGCCGTCCGGGCCAGCAGGGACTCGAAGGTCGTGAGGCGGCGGAAGGTTTCGGCATGGAGTGCCTGCTCCTCCTGGGGCAACTGGAGCGCCATCAGGCGGCGGACATCGACGCGAGGGTTGCGTTACGCATCGTTCTGAGGCTGCTGCGGGTGTGGGGTGACCGCTCTGTTCCGTGCCCGTCGCCTGCCCACGTCCACAACTCGCTCGCGCCGGTCCGCGTGGGCCTGTTAGAAAGTCTGAATGTCTTCTGGGCGCCACCTGCTTCCACGTTCGGCACCGGCCACCTCCGGGATATCGTCCCGGTCGATCGCCCTGCTGCTGGACCGGCTCGAAGAGCGATCCGTCGAGTGTCACTCGATCATGGTCGTGCACCGCGGTCACGTCGTTGCCGAAGGCTGGTGGGCTCCGTACTCGGCCGAGCGCCCCCACCTGCTCTACTCGCTGACCAAGTCGTTCACGTCGATCGCCGTGGGGCTCGCGGTCACCGACGGGCTGCTCTCGCCGGCCGACCGAGTGGTGGACGTGTTGCCCGACCATGTCCCGCCCGACATCTCGGAGCAGGGGAGCCGCATCACCGTTCACCACCTGCTGTCCATGACGGCCGGGCACCCCACGGACAGCCTCGGCGAGGCGTGGGAGCTGGAGCCCGGCGACTTGGTGAAGGGTTTCCTGCGTCTGCCGTTCGCCGTGGCGGAGGGAACGCGGCACGTCTACGACAACTCGACCACGTTCATCCTGGCCAGAATGGTGGAACGTGTCACGAACCGGGGCCTTCCGGAGTTCCTCGACGAGCGCCTCTTCAAGCCGATGGGCATCGATCACGCCGAGTGGGACCGGGTGGCGAGCGGGGCCGCCTTCGGATTTCATGGCCTGCACCTGACGACCGAGGCCGTCGCCGCCTTCGGTGAACTGCTGCTGCGTGGTGGTGCCTGGGGCGACCAGCAACTGGTTCCGCGCGAGTGGGTGGAGCTCGCGACCGGGCGGCACACCGACTGCCTGCCGTTCGAAGTCGGGTCGGTCGACGCCGACTTCTCCTGCGGATACGGCTACCAGTTCTGGATGTCGCGGCACGGATACCACGGCCATGGGGCCTTTGGACAGCAGTGTGTGGTGGTTCCGTCGCACGACCTCGTGGTCGCCGTGACCGCCCAGGGGGAGTCTCAGGAAGTGCTCGACGCCATGTGGGAGTGCCTGCTGCCCGGCGTGGACCAGAGGGGAAGCGTTCAGGACGACGCGCTCCTTGCCGAGCGGCTGCGCCGTATGTCGCTGCCGCTCGTGCCGGGCTCGGCCGACCCGGGGCGTTCGGCCGACGCGCGAATCGACTCCTCGGCCGAGGAATCGGCCCTGCCCGACGGAACGACGGTGACCGTCGATCCCGCCGATGGTGGGTGGCTCGTACGGTTCGAGTCACTCTTCGACGTCGAGGTGGGCCACGGCGACTGGCGGGAGAGCTCGCCGCTCGGGCGGCCCGTCGTCGCGGTCGGAGCCTGGCAGGGCGACTTGTTCGTAGCCGATCTCTACGTCATCACCGCCCCGCACCGCGTGCGGCTGGTCATCGACTCCGGCGCCGGGACCGCCACGGCGCTGTGGAGCACCCTGCCGCTCACCGGCCCCGACCTGGAACTGCACTTGCGGTCACCGCTGATGACCCGGCCTGACGTCGCTTAGGACGTGGACCGGGGGTGTCCCATGAGAGGTGGGAGCGGCTGAAGTGGCGCGGCCTCCCGGCGATCACGCCGGGGGCGGGTGCCTCATGGAGAAGTGCGAGGCCGGGGCCCATGTCGGCCCCATACGGGGGAGGATCGACGCATGACGACGACCGGAGTGACAGGGGCCAAGTTCGTGATGTCGGCGTTGGCGGCGGTGGCCGTGCTGACGGCAGGCGGATGCGGGACGCAGCGGGCCGGGGACGCCGGCGACATGTACCGGAGCGCGTATCCCACGCCCACCGGGATATCGAGGCCCAGTGCGCCTGCGGACTTCCGGTGTCCCGGCGAGAGCGTCTCACCGGATCCGACACCGACCGCACCGTCCTCGGGCCCGGCCGTGCCACCCACCGACCATTACGCCGAGAATCACGGGTTCCAGGACCCGTTCCCGCTGCACGGCCAGAGCCGCTGCGACGGGATCGCGGTGGTTGCGCGCGTGCAGAAGGCACTGGAACCGCTGCGTGAGCGCGGGGACTTCACTCCGGAGCACGCCCGTGACGTCCTCACGGGCCTCGGCTACGCCCCCGGGGCCGTGGAGGCGCACCAGAGCGGCCCCACCGGGGTCGGATTCCTCATCTACGCAGATGACTCCCCGCTGGTGTGCGTGGAGGGGACGATGAACAGCGCGACCACCGAAGCGGACGCCTTCGGCGGCTATCCCGACCACTCGGCGTGCGACCGCCCCAGCGGCGGCCACTGACCATCGGACCGGGTCACCGGTCACCGGGAGGCCCAAGCCACAACGTGGCCGGGGCCGCCCGGTGCTCGGGCTGGTCAGGACGGCTGAGGTGCTCTGCCGGCGCCCGCCTTCGCCGGTGCGACGCCGAAGATGTCCACTGCGTGGTAGTACGTCCAGGCAGTGGCGTCGCACGAGGTCCGTGAGGCACCGGAGTAGGCGGCGCACACGCGCTTGAGGTCCGCGTAGAGGGCGTTGTCGAGGCGGGCCTTGTTGGCGGAGAACGTTCCGGCGGCCTTGTAGTTGCGGTAACCGAAGTCGTGGCGGGCGCAGGACATCTGGAAGGGGAAGCCGAACGGGTTGTCGGGCGAGGTGCTGCAGTAGTCCGTCGACCAGTCGAAGCCGTACGCGGCCCATGCCCCCTGGTTGCCGCGGGCGGCCTTCCAGGCGTTGTAGCTGGAGGCGCTGGTCTGGGTCCAGGAGCTGAGGACCTGGGGCTTGTCCGCCGGGGCCGCCGACGCCGAGGCGGCGGGCAGCAGGGCGAGGGGGAGCGACAGGGTGACTGCGGCGAAGAGGGTGGCGAAACGGCGACGCATGAGCAACCTCCGTGGGGTGGCGGGGATGTGAGGCGGCTTCCGCCCCGTGGGTGGCACGAGGTCGCTACAGCATGCCGTCATGTACCTGTCATGACTAGACCGGAGCCGCCATCCCGCGGTCTTCCAGGGGCCGCTTTCCAGCCATGGTTGACGCATGTGTCATACTCGGCGCCGCTCATAGCAATATCGGACCGGGGGCCGCGTGCACGCCGTATCTCTGCAGGCCCCTTACCTGGATACGGCCGCGGATCAGCTCTGCTTCTCTCTGGACCTGACCGAACGGCCGGCGCTTGCCGAACATGAGGTGTCCGTGGGAGGGCTCGCCGTGCGACTGAGGCTGCTCGGCGCGTCCCATCAGGTCTTCGCAGGCCCGGTACGGGAGACCGTGGCGTGCCTGCCGGAAGCGGTCAGGGGACTGCCGGCCACGCACACCCGGCGGTTCGCGGGGTGGACGTACGACTTCAGTGCCACCACGGCATGCTTCGGGCCCGGGGAGTTCAGTGACCGGGTCGCGGACGCCCTGAGCCGCGCGGACGAGGCGGAGCACAGCCTGTGCGGGGTCTTCCCCGGGTCCCCGGAAGCGGTGACTGCGGTGGTCGTCGAGGCCTGCGACGAGCGGTCCGGCGCGGGGCTGGCCTGGCGTACCTGGCACAGCTACCCGCAGGACGGGTACATCGTATCGACCCACAGCCGGCTGGAGGCTCGATGAACAGCACCAGACTCCTACGCGGGGCGGTGGCGGCCGTGCTGGTCACGGCCCTGCTCTCCGCCTGCTCCAGCGACGGGGAGGACGGCGTCCCGCGCAGCTGGATCGGCAAGACGTACTCCGCCGGCGGGAGCGGGTGGCTCGACCAGAACAGCCCGCCGGCCAAGGTCGCCGACGCGATCGACGGCCACCGCGACGCCCTCGACCGGACGACCGGCGGCGGCATGGAGTTCCTGCGCTACGGCGACGACATGGTGACCGTTTCGCCGTACCGGAGCGGCAGCACGATCGAGATCGAGGACTACCGCAACGGCTACCGCCGGCATCACCAGCACCTCACCTACTGGCCCAACCCGAGCAGTTTCCGCGGCGGCGGCCCCGGCTCCGGCAAGTGACGTCCGGCGCCCTCCGGCCCTGACGACGCCCTCCAGAAAGGCAATGCAGTGACCGAGATCTTCGAGTCGGCCGGGCAGGCCCTGCTCTACGGGATCGTGGGCCTCGCCGTGATGGCCGTCGGCTTCGTCGCCCTCGACCTCGTCACGCCCGGCAAGCTCTTCCACGTGGTGTGGCGGGACCGCAACCGCGGCGCGGCCGTGCTCCTCGGCAGCCAGTCCATCGCGGTCGGGCTGGTCATCATGTCGGCCATCCGGGCCAGCGAGTCCGAAGAGGGCCTGGGATACGGCCTGTTCAGCACTCTCCTCTACGGTCTGGCCGGGGTGCTGGTGATGACGCTGGTCGGCATCGTCATCGGCGTGCTGACGCCGGGTCAGATGGGCGCGGTGGCCCTCGACGACGGCGACGACCGCCGCCCGCACCCCGCCGCCTGGGTCCAGGCCGGCATGTACCTGGGCACCGCCGTCATGGTCGGCGCGGCCCTCTCCTAGGACCACCACGAGGACCATCCGATGAGCTCCACCCTGGACGACCGTGCCACCGCGACGCCTCCGCGTCCCCCGGCCGACCGCCACACGCCGGGGGCGCGGTTCCTGCTGCTGCTCGCCGTCTTCCTCTGCGCCGCCTGCGGCCTCGTCTACGAACTGGCGCTGACCGCGCTGGGCAGCTACCTCATCGGCAACTCGGTGCTCCAGACCTCCGTGGTCATCTCCGTGATGGTCTTCGCGATGGGAGTGGGCTCGCTGGCCGCCAAACCGCTGCGCCGCCGTCCCGTCGTCGCCTTCGCGGTGGTGGAGGGGGTGCTGGCACTGGTCGGCGGCCTGTCGGTCCTGATCCTGTACGCGGCCTTCGCCTGGCTCCAGCTCTACATGCCCGCGATGATCGTGGTGTCCCTGGTGGTGGGCCTGCTCATCGGCGCCGAGATCCCGCTGCTGATGACGCTGCTCCAGCGCATCCGCAAACAGGAGGCGAGCAGTGCCGTCGCCGACATGTTCGCCGTCGACTACATCGGCGCCCTCGTCGGCGGCCTGGGCTTCCCTCTGTTCCTGCTGCCGACCTTCGGCCAGTTGAAGGGCGCGCTGGTGGTCGGCGGGGTCAACGCGGTCGCCGGGGTCATCGTCGTGGTGTTCATCTTCCGCCGCCAGACCGGCCGGTTGGCCAAGGCCGGGCTGCTGGCCGGCGTCACCGTGGTGCTCGCCGTCCTCGGCGCCACGTATGTGCTGGCGGACGACCTGGAGGTCACCGCACGGCAGCACATGTACGCGGATCCGATCATCCACTCCGAGACCACCCCGTACCAGGACATCGTGGTCACCCGCTCCACCGCCTTCACCGGGAAGCCCGACGTACGGCTCTTCCTCAACGGCGACCTTCAGTTCAGCTCGGTCGACGAGTACCGCTACCACGAGTCGCTGGTCCATCCCGCGCTGTCCGGCCGCCGGTCCAACGTGCTGATCCTGGGTGGTGGTGACGGCCTCGCGCTGCGCGAGGTGCTGCGCTACGAGGACGTCCGGCATGTCACGCTGGTCGAGCTGGACCCGGCGATGACCCGGTTGGCGCGCACGTTCGAGCCGCTGCAGGGGCTCAATCACGGTTCGCTGGACGATCCGCGGGCCCAGGTCGTCAACGCGGACGCCTTCACCTGGCTGCGCGAGGCCCGGCAGCGGTACGACGCGGTGATCATCGACTTTCCTGACCCGGACTCGGCGTCGCTGGCGAAGCTGTACTCGGTGGAGTTCTACGATCTGCTCGGCCGGGTGCTGGCGCCGCACGGCCAGGTCGTGGTCCAGAGCGGATCGCCGTTCTTCGCCCCCAAGACCTACTGGTCGATCGAGAAGACCATCGAGACAGCCGGGTACGCGACGACGGAGTTCCAGATCGACGTCCCGAGCTTCGGCAACTGGGGTTTCGTCCTCGCCACCCCCGGCACCGAGGCCCCGCCGCTTAGGCTCGCCCCGGACGCGCCGAAGCTCCGCTACCTGGACGAGGCGGTGCTGAAGGCGGCCACCGTCTTCCCCGTCGACCGCCGCCGCACCGACGTACGGCCGAGCACGCTGATGGATCCCGCGGTGCTCGAATACGTTCTGGACGAGTGGCGCGACTACTGAGCCGGGACGGGGTGCCTGCCGGCCCGGGCAACCGGGCCACGTCGTCGGAGCAGATACTCAGGGCCGCGCGCACACGGACCACCCGGCTCAGGACCTCCGGGCCAGGTCCAGCGCTGCTGTGAGGAGAACCAGTCCAGCACCTCGCAGATCTGCATCTGAGCGGGGTGGAGAAGGGAGAGAGGCCTCCGCCCCCCGCTAAGGGCTGTCCCCGCAATTCCTGGCGGGCGCACGACGACAGCTACGGCACCTCGCCGCGTTGTCTGAACGCCCGAATACATCCAGTATGCGGGCGCCTCTCCGCCTTGCGACGCACCGCATCTGACGCCGCGCGCTGATCCACCAGGAATTGCGGGACAGCCTTTCAGGCCAGTGTCGAGCCCCCGCCCGTCGCCCCCGCGGCCGGGGCGTCCGCCGCCTCCGGCTTCTTCCGCATCGCCATCAGCAGGGTGATGACCGTGCCCACCACCGCCCACGCGGAGAGCACCAGCAGCGGACCGGTCACCGCGTTGCCCCTGAAGTACGCGATCGAGCGTGCCGTCCAGGTGGAGGCGCCCGGCGGCAGGGCGGGGCCGATCGCCCGCCAGAAGTCCGGGAGCATCGGGAGCGGGAAGGCGCCGCCCGCGCTCGGGTTGCCCGCGATCACCACGATCAGGACGGCCAGGCCGATGCCGACGATGCCGGTGAGCGCCTGCAGGGCGAGCGTGATCATGCCGACCGCGAAGACGGTCAGGGCGCCCAGGCCCGACATGCCCCAGAAGGATCCGGGCAGGGCGCCGAGGATCGGGCCGATGATGATCGCGCCGCCGATCCCGCCCGCGATCGAGTACAGCGCCATGACGCCGGTCCGGATCGCCGCGCGCTGCCGGTTGGCGGGGCGGCTGCCCGCGCTGATCGCCAGGATCGAGGCGCAGAGGTAGCCGCCCACGCACCAGCCCACGGCCAGGTAGAACGAGGAGAGCCCGTCGAAGTCCTGCTTCGAGGCCGGGGCCACGTCCACCGCGCGGGCCGTGCGGTGCTCGGCGAAGTCGGCCTCCTTGATGATCTTCGTCAGTGTGGTGGCCAGGACGGTGCCTCCGCCGGAGGCGACCAGCACGGTGTCGGTCGTGCCCCTGGGGTTGACGATCAGGGCGCCGTCGATCTCGCGGTCGAGGATCTGCCGCCGGGCGGTGGCCGCGTCGGTGACCGTGCGGGGGGCCAGGGGGTCGCCGGGGAGGCTCTTCAGTTCGGTGACGAGCCGGGAGGAGACCTGCTGGGGTGCGACGACGCCGAAGGGGACGTCCGTGGGCTTCGGGTTGTGGAGTGCTCCGATATAGGACGCGATGAACAGCAGCTGCAGCGCCAGCACGCCGATGACGAGCAGCGCGGCCCGTGGGGTGACGGCGTTCTTCACCTCGTCAGCGAAAGTCATGCCCCCACGGTCCGGGCTGCCCGGCGCCCACGCAGTCGGGACCGGGCCGAATGGTGGAACGGAGGAGTCGAACGGCAGAAGGGGGCAGAAGGGGTGGCCCCCACCCCGACTATCGTACGAATGTTCGAAACATGGTCTATCGTGGAGAGCGAGGGGGTGGTGAGTGCGGATCGGTTCAGGAGGTGCGGGTGCCCGGGTTCACGCATCTGCATACCGTTTCCGGGTTCTCCCTGCGGTACGGGGCCTCGCACCCGGAGCGGCTGGTGGAGCGCGCCGAGGAGCGGGGGATGGACGCCCTCGCGCTGACCGACCGCGACACCCTGGCGGGTACGGTCCGGTTCGCCAAGGCCTGTGAGCGGGCCGGGGTGCGGCCGCTCTTCGGGGTGGAACTCGCCGTGGCCCCCGCACTCGCCGGACGCGTGGAGGGCGAAGGGCGTACGCAACGGCTGCGGACCCCCGCCCGCGGGGGTGCCTTTGTCGATGAATCCGCACCCCGGGTCACCTTCCTCGCCCGCGACGGCGCGCAGGGCTGGGCCGAACTGTGCCGCCTCGTCACCGCCGCCCACGCGGCCGTGCCCGACGGTGGCCGGCCCCTTCTCGACCGCTCCGCACTGCCCGCCGAAGGGCTCACCGTGCTGCTCGGCCCCGCGTCCGAGGTGGGCAGGGCGCTGACCGCCGGCCGCCCCGACCGGGCCGCCGCCCTGCTCGCGCCCTGGCGGGAGATGTACGGCGACGACCTGCGGCTCGAAGCCGTCCACCACGGCCGTGACGGCACCGGCCCCGGTTCGCTGCGGCTCGCCGCCCGTACCGTCGGATTCGCCGCCGAGCAGGGGACACGGGCCGTGCTGACCAACGCCGTCCGGTACGCGGACCCGGGTCAGGGCCCGGTCGCCGACGTGCTCGACTCCGCCCGCAGGCTCGTCCCCGTCGACCCGCGCCGCGCCCCGCTCGACAGCGGTGAGCGCTGGCTCAAGGACGCCCGCGCCATGGCGGAGACCGCCGAGCGGATCACCTCCGCCGCAGGCCTCGGCCCCGGCGCCGGGGCGCGGCTGCTCGCGGAGACCCGGCGCACCGCCGACGCCTGCGTGGTCGACCCCCGGGGCGACCTCGGCCTCGGCTCCGTCCACTTCCCCGAACCGCACCTCGTCGGCGCGGACCGGCGCACCGCCCAGCGGGTGCTGGCCTCCCGCGCCGCCGCGGGCATGGTGCTGCGCGGCTACGACCGCAGGCGCGCGTACTGGGACCGGATGCACCACGAGCTGGACATCATCGCCCACCACAACTTCGCCTCGTACTTCCTCACGGTCGCCCAGGTCGTGGACGACGTACGGGAGATGAAGGTGCGGGTGGCCGCGCGCGGCTCCGGGGCCGGTTCCCTGGTCAACCACCTCCTCGGCATCGCCCACGCCGACCCGGTCGAGCACGGGCTGCTGATGGAGCGGTTCCTGTCCAAGCGCCGCTTCGTGCTGCCCGACATCGACATCGACGTCGAGTCGGCCCGCCGCCTCGACGTCTACCGCGCGATCATCGGCCGCTTCGGCGCCGAACGGGTCGCCACCGTCGCCATGCCCGAGACCTACCGGGTGCGCCACGCCATCCGCGACGTCGGCGCCGCGCTCTCCATGAACCCGGCCGAGACCGACCGGCTCGCCAAGGCCTTCCCGCACATCCGGGCCCGCGACGCCCGCGCCGCCATGGAGGAACTGCCCGAACTGCGCGAAGTGGCGAGGACGAAGGAGAAGTACGGGCGGCTGTGGGAGCTGGTGGAGGCGCTGGACGCGCTGCCGCGCGGCATCGCCATGCACCCGTGCGGGGTCCTCCTCTCCGACGCCTCGCTGCTGCGCCGCACCCCCGTCATGCCCACCAGCGGCGAGGGCTTCCCCATGGCGCAGTTCGACAAGGAGGACGTGGAGGACCTCGGGCTGCTCAAGCTCGACGTGCTCGGGGTGCGGATGCAGTCGGCGATGGCGCACGCGGTCGCGGAGGTGAAGCGGGCCTCCGGGCAGGAGGTGGACCTGGACGCCGTGGAGCCGGACGACCCGGAGACGTACCGGCTGATCAAGTCCGCCGAGACGCTCGGCTGCTTCCAGATCGAGTCACCCGGCCAGCGCGATCTCGTCGGCAGGCTCCAGCCCGCCACCTTCCACGATCTGGTGGTCGACATCTCGCTGTTCCGGCCCGGTCCGGTCGCCGCCGACATGGTGCGCCCGTTCATCGAGGCCCGGCACGGCCGGGCGCCGGTCCGCTATCCCCACCCCGACCTGGAGGGGCCGCTGCGCGAGACGTACGGAGTGGTGGTCTTCCACGAGCAGATCATCGAGATGGTCGACCGCATGACCGGCTGCGGCCGGGGCGAGGCGGACCGGGTCCGGCGCGGGCTCTCCGACCCCGAGTCGCAGGACCTGATCAGGCCCTGGTTCGGCCGGCACGCGGCGGCGCGCGGGTACGGCGCGGATGTGATCGCCCGCGCCTGGGAGATCATCGAGGCGTTCGGGAGCTACGGCTTCTGCAAGGCGCACGCGGTGGCCTTCGCCGTGCCGACGTACCAGTCGGCCTGGCTGAAGGTGCATCACCCGGCGGCCTTCTACGCCGGTCTGCTCACCCATGACCCGGGGATGTACCCGAAGAGGCTGCTGCTCGTGGACGCGCGGCGGCGCGGGGTACCGGTGCTGCCGCTGGATGTGAACCGCTCCGCGGCCACTCATCGAATCGAACTGGTGTCTGATGGTGAGGGAGGGAGGGAGTCCTGGGGGCTGCGGCTCGCGCTCTCGGACGTCCATGGGATCAGCACGGCCGAGGTCGCCCGGATCGAGGCCGGACAGCCCTATACCTCGCTGCTGGACTTCTGGCAGCGGGCCCGTCCGGGCAAGCCCGCCGCCGAACGGCTCGCCCAGGTCGGCGCGCTGGACGCGTTCGGCGCCAACCGCCGCGACCTGCTGCTCCACCTGTCCGAACTCCACCGCGCCCAGCGCGGCACGGGCTCCGGCGGCTCCGGCGCCCAGCTCCCGCTCGGCGGCGGGCACCGCACCGGCTCCATCGGCCTGCCCGACCTCAACGAGGCGGAACGGCTCAGCGCGGAGCTGGGGGTGCTGAGCATGGACGTCTCACGCCATCTGATGAGCGATCACCACGCCTTCCTGGAGGAGCTCGGCGCGCTGTCGGCCAAGCGGCTGCGCGAGGCCCGGCACGGGGAGACCGTGCTGGTCGCGGGCGCCAAGGCCGCCACCCAGACCCCACCCATCCGCTCCGGGCGCCGGGTCGTCTTCACCACCCTGGACGACGGCACGGGCCTGGTCGACCTGGCCTTCTTCGACGACAGCCACGCCGCCTGCGCGCACACCGTCTTCCACTCCTGGCTGCTGCTGGTGCGCGGGGTGGTGCAGCGGCGCGGGCCGCGGAGCCTGAGCGTGGTCGGCTCGGCCGCCTGGAACCTGGCCGAACTGGCCGAACTGCGGCGCACCGGCGGACTCGACGCGGTCGCGGCCCGGCTGGCGCAGGTGCCCGCCGAGGCGGCTGCGCCGGACAAGGAGGCGGCTGCTCCGGAGAAGGAGGAGGCGCCCGTCGGCGACGACGGCCGCCGGATCCGGATGCCCACCGGCTACGAGATGAACCCCTGGTCCGACCTCCAGCCGCCCGGCGAGGGCGTACCCACCGGAAGGAAGCTGTGGCACCAGAGCCCGGGGAGCGCGGGATGAGCGGGGCGAGCGGGATGGATGAGGTGAGTGGGATGAGCGAGCAGCCCGGAATCCTCTGCCTGCGGTTCCGCAGGGTCGGCGGCGGCCTCCCGGACGACGCCGGCTACGCGGGGCTGCTCGCCCTGCTCGGTTCGTTCACCCCGGTCGTCGAGGCCGCGCCCCCCGACGGGGCGCTCGCCGACGTCCGGGGCGCGCTGCGCTACTTCGGGCAGGACGTGACGGGGCTGGCCTCGGTGATCCGGGTCCGCGCCCTGGCCCTGCACGGTGCGGACTGCGCGATCGGGGCCGCCGAGAACCCGATGCTGGCCCGGATGGCGGCACGGCAGGCCGCGCCGGGGACGACCTTCGTGGTGCCCGTCGGCGGGGCCGCCGCCTTCCTCGCGGACCGGCCGGCCGCCGCGCTGGACGGCGTGGGGGCGGCGACGGCCCGCACCCTGTGCGGATACGGGCTCGACTCCGTCGGCCGGATCGCGGCCGCCCCGCTCGGCACCCTGCAACGGATCACCGGGGTGCGGACCGGACGCGACCTGTGGGAGCGGGCGCACGGCATCGACCGTACGGCGGTCGTGACGAACGCCGCCGCCCGCTCGCTCGCCGCCGAACGGACCTTCCCCCGCGACGAGCTGGACCCGGAGCGGCAGCGTCGTGCGCTCATGTCGCTCACCGAGGAACTGGGGGCGAGGATGCGCGGCGAGGGGCAGGTGTGCCGCTCGCTCGCGGTCTCCGTGCGCTATGCCGACCGGACCGGTTACGCGACGCTGACCCGCAGCCGTACGCTCCGCGAGCCCACCGCGCACTCCGCGGAACTCACCGCGCTCGCCTACCGCATCCATGACTCGTTCGCCCTGCAGCGGGCCCGGGTGCGGGGGATCGCGCTGCGCGCCGAGGGGCTCGGTGACGCCGGGCGGGCCGCGCACCAGCTGACCTTCGACCCGGTCGACGAACGGGCGCGGCGGATCGAGGCGGTCGCGGACCGGCTGCGGGACCGGTTCGGACCCCGGGCCGTGATGCCGGGGCGACTCGCGGCCTGAGCCGCCCGTCGGGAACCGTCCTGAAGCTACGGTTACTCCCGCGTCAGTTTTTACCGACGCGTAACTTCCCCCTCCACCTTACTCATGCGTAATTTGGCATGAGCACGTAGAACGTCTCAGAACTTGTGGTCCGGACCGCAGGGTGCACAGACAACGCAACTCCTGCACAGACATCGCAACTCCCTTGAGCCGCAAGGAGACCACCCGATGCTGCCCTGGACCCGTGCGCCGCGTACCCCACGTACACGGACCACCCTCGCCGCACTGCTCCTCGCCGTCGCCGCAGTCGCCACCCCCACGGCCACTGCCGCTGCAGCCGCCCCCACCACCGCCACGGTCACCTCCCGTGGCTGGAACGACTACTCCTGCAAGCCCTCCGCCGCCCACCCCCGCCCCGTCGTGCTGGTCCACGGGACCTTCGGGAACGCGGTCGACAACTGGCTCGTCCTCGCCCCCTACCTGGTCAACCGGGGGTACTGCGTCTACTCGCTCGACTACGGGCAGCTCCCCGGTGTGCCGTTCTTCAACGGCCTCGGCCCGATCGACAAGTCGGCCGGACAGCTCGCCGCCTTCGTCGACAAAGTGCTCGCCTCCACCGGGGCGCCCAAGGCCGACCTCGTCGGCCACTCCCAGGGCGGCATGATGCCGAACTACTACCTGAAGTTCCTCGGCGGAGGAGCCAAGGTGAACGCCCTGGTCGGGCTCGCCCCCGACAACCACGGCACCACCCTCCTCGGCCTGACGAAGCTGCTGCCGTACTTCCCCGGCGCCGAGGACCTGCTCAATGCCGGTACGCCCGGACTCGCCGACCAGGTGGCGGGATCGCCCTTCGTCACCAAGCTCAACTCGCTTCCCGACACGGTGCCCGGTGTGCACTACACCGTCATCGCGACCAGGTACGACGAGGTCGTGACCCCGTACCGGACCCAGTTCCTGGACGGGCCGGACGTACGCAACGTCCTGCTCCAGAACCTGTGCCCGGTCGACCTGTCCGAGCATGTGGCGATCGGAACCATCGACCGGATCGCCTACCACGAGGTGGCGAACGCCCTGGACCCGGCGCACGCCACCCCGACCACCTGCGCCTCGGTCATCGGGTAAGCACCGGTTCCCCGGCCGGATCCGTCAGAGTCCGCGCCGGGCCGCCGCGGCGGCCCGGCGACGGACCGAGACCAGCAGCGCGGCCGCGCCCAGCGCGATCGCGGCCGCGCCGCCCATGGCCACCCGGCTCGTGGCGGCGCTGCCGCCTGTCTCGGCGAGGTTGTCGGAGCCCGCGACGGGGGTGTCGCCCGAGGCGCTGTCCGGCTCCGGCGCATTGGCCGCAGCGGCCGTCGCGCCCGTGGCCTCGGTGACGGCCTCGGTGACGGCAGCGCCTGTACCGGCGTCGTCGTCACCGTGGCCGCCGTGCTCCACCGAGGACTTCTCCGCCCCCTCGGCGATCTCCTGCTCGGAGGGCGCCGAAGCGGACGGGGCGGGCACGGCGGCGACCGAACCGCTGCCGCTCGTGCCGCTGCTGTTCGTGTTGCTGCCGCTCGCATCCTTGCCGTCCGCACCGCTCGTGCCCTCGAAGACCACGTCGGAGCACGCGTAGAACGCCTCGGGGGAGTCCGACCGCTGCCAGACGGTGTAGATCAGCTGACGCCCCGAGCGCTCGGGAACGGTGCCGCCGAAGACGTACGAACCGTCCACCAGCTCCGGGTCGGTGGCCTCGGCGAACGGCTTCTCCTCCAGGTCCGACCACTTCAGCGGCTTCGCCGGGTCGTAGCCGGCGTTGGTGAGATACAGCGCGAAGGAACCCTTGTGCGGGGCGGTGGCCCGGAAACGGAAGGTGTGCGAGCCCGCCTTCAGAGCGGTGGCCGGCCAGTCGGCGCGCGGCAGGTCGAGCCCCTCGAACTTGTCGTTGCCCGCACTGCACAGCTTGCCGTCCGGAATCAACTGCCGGTGCTGTCCGGCAGCATTGGCGATGTTGACGCCGTTCCAGTCGTACAGCGCCTGCGTGCCGCCGGCCGCGACAGCGGCCACGCACGCGGCTGACCGCGGGTGCTCGGGCCCCTCGGCGAAACAGGCCGAGACCCGGCTGACCGGATCCGTCAGCGAGCCGTGCGCCGAGGCCGGAACAGCGGTCAGAACGGCGAGTACGAGCGGCGTCGCACCGAGCGTGGCGACGGCGGCGGTCCTGCGACGGGAGGGGGAGATGGCGGGCATGGTGACGTACTCCTTCAGCGGTCCACGGCGGTGTGCGGGGCGTCCCGGGAACAGCAAGCTAGCCCGCGCCCGACCCCGGACAAGCCCGGAGAACGGGCTGGTGGCGATCGTTATGACGCGCTTAAGGGGCCACTCAAGACCGCTTAAGAACGTCAAGAGGGACCGGCCGCCCGCGGACCTGCCGGCACCTGCCCCGTTGTCAGTGGCAGCTGGCACGATCGGTTCATGACGACGATCGACTGGGATTCAGCCGCCGGTACCTTCGACGACGAGCCGGACCACGGCCTGCTCGACCCCGTGGTCCGGCACGCCTGGGCGCGGCGTCTGGAGAGCTGGCTGCCCCGGGAGCGTTCCGAGGTGCTCGACCTCGGGTGCGGCACCGGAAGTCTGGCACTGCTCGTCGCCGGGCAGGGCCACCGGGTCACCGCCGTGGACCGCTCGCCCCGCATGGTCGAGCAGGCGCGCGCCAAACTGGCCGGCACGGGCACCGAGGTGCTGGCAGGGGACGCGGCCGCACCACCCGTCGGCAAGCAGCGGTTCGACGTGATCCTGGCCCGGCACGTGGTGTGGCTGCTCCCCGATCCGGCCCGGGTGCTGCGCCACTGGTTCGGGCTGCTGCGGCCCGGCGGCCGACTGGTCCTGGTCGAAGGCGTGTGGAACGGGGTCGGTCTGTCGGCCGTGCAACTCACCGCGCTGCTCAGCCCCTTCACCGAGCGCGTTCATCACGAGCCGCTCTCCGGCGACCGGGATCTCTGGGGCAAGGAGGTCGACGACGAACGCTACGCGCTGGTCGCGCGTGCCGAACCCCCGCGTCGGCACACCGAGGTCGTCGATGTGCATCTGATCCTCCGCCGGGGCTCCGACGTCCTGCTCGCCCGGCGGGCCGGCACGGGATACGCGGACGGGCTGCTGCACGCCCCGTCCGGGCACGTGGAGGACGGCGAGGACGTCCGCGCGGCGATGATCCGCGAGACGGCCGAGGAGATCGGGGTGGAGCTCCAGCCGGAGGAGCTGCGCGTGGCCCTGGTCATGCAGCACCGGGGACCGGGCGGCAAACCCAGGACGGGCTGGTTCTTCGAGGCGGCGTACGACCCCGACAGGCCGCCGTACAACCGGGAACCGGACAAGTGCTCCGAGCTGCAATGGTTCCCGCTGGACGCCCTGCCCGACGACATGGTCGCGTACTGCCGCGCCGGCCTCGACGGCTACCGGAGCGGGGAACACTTCCTGGTCCACTGGCACGAGGACGGCGACACCGTCGCGTTCGAACCGGGGGGCGTCCGGCGGGCCGTTCCCCTGCCGGCCGGCGGGGTCCGTACCGGGCTGCTCCACCACATCGAGCTGTGGGTGCCCGATCTGGCGGCCGCCGCATCCGGCTGGGGCTGGCTCCTGGGCGAGCTGGGCCATGCCCCGTACCAGCAATGGGCGCACGGGCGCAGCTGGCGGCGGGGTGACAGTTACGTGGTGATCGAGCAGTCGCCCGACCTGGCCCCCGGCGCGCACGAACGACGCCGGCCCGGGCTCAACCACCTGGCGTTCCACGTCGAGGACCGGGCCACTCTCGACGCACTGGTGGCCCGGGCCCCGGAGCACGGCTGGCGGCTGCTCTTCGGCGACCGCCATCCGCGCGCGGGCGGAGACGGGCATGTGGCCGCGTATCTGGAGGACGCGGCGGGGTACGAGGTGGAGCTGGTGGTGAGCTGAGGCCCCTGGGCTCCAGGCCGCCGGGCCCCCGGGCCGCCAGCCCTACCGGCCCCTGGGCCGCCGGAGCGGCGGGCCGCGGGGCGGCGGGCCGCCGGGCGGCGGTTCAGCCCAGCAGGCTCGCGAGCCCCTCCTCCGTGCGGGCGAGCCGTTCCAGCTCGTCCAGGGCCGCCACGGCCGCACCGGCCGCCTCCGGGTCGCGGCCGGCCAGTCCGCTCTCCTCGAACTCGTCCTCGTCGAGCCGCAGTACGGCGGTGCGGTCCGCCGACACCCACAGATCGAGATCCAGGTCCTCGACGAGCAGCTCGCCGTCCCGCAGCACGGCCGGACGCGTCACATCGCAGTACCAGCCCTTGAGTTCGCCCGCACCCGTGCGGACCTCCTTCACCGCGAACCAGGCGTCACGCCAGTAGTACTCGGTGAAGATGTCGCCCGGCTCGAAGCGCACGAAACCGAAGTCGCGTACACCCGGGGCGGCCCAGGGGGCCCGCACCGTCACCCGGGTGTCGTCGTCGGCGACCAGGGCGGCGGGGTAGCGGATCTTGGTCTTTCCGGCCTTGACCAGGACGACGGTCAGCCCGGCGTCAGACGATCCTGCGGACATGGCGTACCTCCGTGGCACAGATCTCGTAGCCGAACCAGCGGTTGATCGCCAGCATCGGAGCGTTGTCGGCGTCGTTGCCGGTGTAGGCGTCGGTGTACCCGGCGGCGCGCGCCCGGTGCAGCGAGTCGTTCTTGGCGAGCTTTGCCAGCCCGCGGTTGCGGTGGGCCCGCCGGGTGCCGGTCATCCCCGACCAGTAGCGGTTCGCACCGTCGGTCTCCGCCGCGCTGAACGCCGCCACCTCGCCGTCGGCCACCACGACCGAGGTGAGGTGGTGGTCGAGACCGGGATTGCCCCAGGTCTCGCCGAGCCACTCCTCGTAGTCCGTCAGCTGGGTGGGGGTGTCGCTGGGCTCGTCCGCGGTGGTCTCGGCATCCGCCTCGAAGAGCGGACGCGGGTCGTCGGCGAAGTCGGCGGCGGTACGCAGCTCGACACCGGCCGGGAGCTCCTGACGGGGCGGCAGCGTGCCGCCCGCGAGGTCGAGATGGAGGAAGTGCGCCGGCCGGCTCGGCGCATAGTCGTGCTTCCCGGCGAACGCCCGGTTGCCGGGGGTGTCCAGGACCCAGGTGTAGACCGAGGTCGCACCGGCCAGGGCCAGGTACTCCTCGGCCGTGCGCAGCAGCAGCGTGCCCGCTCCCCGGCCGGTCCGCTCCGGGTGGGTGTACGGATTGCAGAACGCCTGGCCCGGCTCGGGGCTCTCGTACGCCAGCCCCACCTGGGCCGTCCCGATGACCTCGCCGTCCTCCTCCGCGACCAGCAGCCGGTAGCGCTTGTCCGGATGGGCGGTGGCCAGGTCGAAGACGACCTGCTCCGGCGTGGTGACCATGTACGGGAGGGCAGCGCGCCGCACCCGCACCCAGTCCTCGGCGTCGGCGGGCCGGAAATCGCGCACGATGACAGTCATGCGCCGGACGCTACCCGCGGGCCCGGCCCGGCCGCCCCCGAATTTCCGGCGGTGGGGCAGAATCGGCCCGTGACTCTGAAGATCGCCGTTGACCCGGATGCCGGCACCGCTCCGTACGAGCAGCTGCGCACGCAGATCTCCGAACTGGCCCGCTCGGGGGCGCTGCCGGTCGGCTACAGACTTCCCACCGTACGTGGCTTCGCCGAGGAGCTGGGCCTCGCTGCCAACACCGTCGCCAAGGCCTACCGCGCGCTGGAGGCGGACGGGGTGATCGAGACGCGGGGGCGCAACGGCACGTTCGTCGCCGCGGCGGGCGACGCGGCCGACCGCCACGCGGGCGCCGCGGCGCGGGAGTACGCGGAGCACGCCCGCCGGCTGGGGATGTCCCGGGCGCGGGCCCTGGAGCTGGCCGAGGACGCGGTGCGGGCGGTGTACGCGGACTGAGCCGAGGGGCGCGCGGGCGCGGCGTGTCGCAGCGGCCCGTGACTGCGGGCCCGTCCGCGCGTCGCGTGGCCAGCGGCCCGTCCGCGCCGCGGCTCAGAGGTACAGGCCCGCGTCCGCCCCCGAGTCCTGCTTGGGCACCGACGCGGGGCCGGTGCCGCGGCGCAGCGCGTACAACTCCGCCAGGGTCGTGCCCTCGCGGGTCACGTCCCGGCCCAGGCCCTCCTCCGTACCGAGCCAGGCCGTCGACTCCTTGCGGGTCAGCGGGCCCACCTCGATCCGGGCCAGGCAGCGGCCGGGCCTGACGACCGCCGGGTGGAGCCGTTCCAGGTCCTCGTTGGTCGTCACCCCGACCAGCACGTTGCGGCCCTGGCCCAGCAGTCCGTCCGTGAGGTTCAGCAGGCGCGACAGCGCCTGGCCGGCCGTGTGTTTGGCCTCGCCGCGGATCAACTCGTCGCAGTCCTCCAGGAGCAGCAGGCGCCAGCGGCCCTTCGCGCTCCCGTCGTCCTCGCCGATCGCGATGTCCATCAGATAGCCGACGTCGTTGAAGAGCCGTTCGGGGTCGAGTACGCAGTCGACCTGGCACCAGTCGCGCCAGGACCGCGCCAGCGTGCGCAGGGCTGACGTCTTGCCGGTCCCGGGAGGGCCGTGCAGCAGGAGCAGCCGGCCCGCGATGTCGTCCGGGGTGACCTTCATCAGCCGGTCCATCGCATCGGCCACGGGAGCGGTGTAGTTGGACCGGACCTCGTCCCAGGTGCCCGCCGCGATCTGACGGGTGGTGCGGTACGGGCCCCGGCGCGGCGAGACGTACCAGAAGCCCATCGTCACGTTCTCGGGCTGCGGCTCCGGCTCGTCCTGGGCGCCATCCGTCGCCTCTTCGAGCACCTTGTGTGCCAGCTCGGCGGTGGTCGCGGTGACCGTGACATCGGCGCCCCGGTTCCACCGCGAGATCAGCAGCGTCCAGCCGTCGCCCTCGGCCAGGGTGGCGCTGCGGTCGTCGTCGCGGGCGGCGCGCAGCACCTTCGCCCCCTTGGGCAGCAGCGTGGCGCTCTTCCTGACCCGGTCGAGCGAGGAGCTGTGCGAGTACGGCTGCTCGCCCGTCGCGAAGCGGCCGAGGAACAGCGCGTCGACGACGTCGGACGGGGAGTCGCTGTCGTCGACGTTGAGCCGGATCGGCAGAGCGGACTCGGGGGTGGCTGACATGCGGCCCATGATCCGGCACGGAGGCACCTGGCGCACCCAGGTTTCGTCACCTGCCTCAGCCCGCCCCGGGGTGCGTTGCGCACCGTATGACACGAACTCAGGGAGCCGTCGGCGAAAGGCCGTCCGATCGATTTGGCATGAACACTTCCAGAGCGGCTTCGCTGCTGCTACCACTGAGTAGGCAGAGATCCTGCTGGTCGGTCCAAGGGAGGTTCCATGAAGATATCCAGACTCATGGCGTTCTCGTCCTCACTCCTGCTCGGCGCCGTCATCGCCCTGACCGGGGCAGCCACCGCCAACGCCGCACCGTCCCTCCAAGCCGTCGACTACGTCGCGCTGGGCGACTCCTACTCCTCGGGGGTCGGCTCCGGCAGTTACATCGGCTCCAGCGGTGACTGCAAGCGCAGCACCCTCGCCTATCCCTCGCTCTGGGCGGCCGCCAACTCACCCGCGTCGTTCGCCTTCACCGCCTGCTCGGGCGCCCGCACCAACGACGTGACCGCGAGCCAGCTCGGGCCGCTCAGCTCGTCGACCGACCTGGTCTCGATCTCCATCGGCGGCAACGACGCGGGTTTCGCCGATGTCATGACGACCTGTGTCCTGCAGTCGGAGGCGACCTGCCTCAACCGGATCGCCACCGCCCGCGCCTACGTGGACTCCACGCTGCCCGGCCGGCTCGACTCGGTGTACTCGGCGATCAGCGCCAAGGCCCCGTCGGCCCACGTCGTCGTGCTCGGCTACCCGCGCTTCTACAAGATCGGCGGCAGTTGCGTCGTCGGCCTGAGCGACAAGGTCCGCACCGCCATCAACGGCGCATCCGACTACCTCAACGCGGCAACCGCCAAGCGTGCCGCCGACCACGGCTTCACCTTCGGTGATGTCGCCGGGACGTTCACCGGGCACGAGATCTGCTCCGGGAGTGCCTGGCTGCACAGTCTCAACTGGTTGAACATCGGCGAGTCGTACCACCCCTTCGCCGCAGGGCAGTCCGGTGGCTATCTGCCCGTTCTCAATTCGCTCGACTGACCGGCGCCGACCTCTGTTCGCACCTCCGTGCGGCGCCCCGTCGGACCGCCTGTCGAGAGCTCTGCAGGTCAGGGCCTTCTCCGATGGGCAGGCCCGACGGACCCGCGCCGCCCGGGGGTTGACGAACTGTCCAACTCGCCCTGGAATCGGGCGGATTCGCAGACTGGTCGTCAACCTCCGTATGTGTGTGCCCAATCCTGTGCCCGGGATACACGCGTGTCGCCGCGGGGCGATAGGGTTAACCTGCCCGGGCCGGGTGCCCTCGTACGGGTGGGGAGTGACATGGAACAGATAACGATGCGCAGCAGGCCGCGTGTGCCTGCCATCACATGCGGGAGCGGTGCGACGAGTTCGCGCCTCGACCGCCATCTCGCAGTGCTGGGCGGCCCCGCCGTCCCGCAGCGTGAGTCCGCCGAGGCGACGCTGCTGATGCTCGAGCTCACCTCGCGCGACGCCGCGCACACCCGCCGGAGCAGGAGCGCGAGGGTCTCGCTCTTCGCCCCGCTGCGGCGGCTGCGGCGCTCGCTCTTCGGCAGCCGCCGCTGACCCGACGCCCCGGTCCCGGCATCGCGCTGCTGCCCGCTCTTCCGTCATCCCCGGAGCCGGCAGTGGCGCGTCGCCATGTCCGCGACCCTCTCGCGTCGGGGTGGCTGGGTGCCGAGGTAATTCGGTGTCGAAATACTTCTACACTGTCCGCATGCCCGAGAAGCGAGCCGCGCGCCTGAGCCCC
The DNA here is from genome assembly GCF_040302845.1 of Streptomyces sp. NPDC096323. Taxonomy (NCBI): domain Bacteria; kingdom Bacillati; phylum Actinomycetota; class Actinomycetes; order Kitasatosporales; family Streptomycetaceae; genus Streptomyces; species Streptomyces sp. NPDC096323. Next base: position 415,798 of record NZ_JBEOSI010000006.1, on the reverse strand, counting down.
GATGAGCGAAGGGCGCAATTGGTCGCGATTGGCGTGGACATGCTCTCCGATCGCTCGCTGGACGAGCTCTCCACCGACGATGTGGCGCGCCGCGCCGGGATCTCCCGGGGGCTGCTCTTCCACTACTTCGACTCCAAGCGCGACTTCTACCGCTCCATGGTGCAGCGGGAGTGCGACGAATTCGCCGCAGCCATGGAACCGGACCCCTCGCTGGAGCCCGTCCCCTGGCTGCGGTCGTTCATCGCCGGGTTCGCGGCGTACGTCACGGAGCACCGCAGGATCTATCTCGCCCTGGTCCGGGGCGCCGCCGGCAGCCATCCCGCCGTGGAGGACATCGTCGAGTCCACCCGCACCGCCGTGGCCCGGCGGCTGGAGGAGGGGCACCGGCGGCTCGGGATGCCGGACTCGCCCCGGCTGTCCGTCGCCACGCGGGCCTGGATGGCCTTCGCCGAAGAGGCGGTCACCAGCTGGCCGCTGGACGAGCCGGAGGCCCTCGACGAGCTCGGCGCCTTCCTGGAGTCGGGCTTCGTCGCGCTGCTCGGCGCCCTGGACCGGCCGGCCGCGCTGACCGGTGCTGGACTCGTTCGGCCGCGGGGAGGGCCGGTCCGGCCAGGTCACAGCAGGGCGAACTGGCCGTCCGGGCCCTCTTCCTGGTGATCCAGCACCGATGCGGGCCGCCGGGCGGCCGCCGGCACCGGCAGTACGCCCGCCTCCCGCAGTTCGTGCCCGCCGATCTCCGGGCCCCGCGCCAGCTCCTCCTGGCGGGGCCGCAGTTCGGCGAGCAGGGCGAGCAGCGTGATCAGCTCCAGCAGCTCCGACGTCCACTCCTGCGGCCAGGCGGGGGGGCGTACGGCCGCCAGGCCCTCGGCGGCGGGGGCCGCCGCCCGGCGCCCGAACCACAGCTCCAGCATGCGCACACCGCCCACCCGGAACTCCCACGCACCGACGGGCACCGGCGCGATGCGGCCCGTACCGATCCCCAGCACCTGCTCCTCGGGGTCGTAGGACAGCTCCGCCGGGGCGGGCGGCACGGCGGCCCGCACATAGGGGCGGCGCCCGCCCGGCAGCCGGGGGCGCTCGCCGCCCCGCGCCCCGCGCAGCTGGATCCGCACCAGTTCGCGCCCGAGCTCCACCCCCGCCGACCAGCGCGCGGTGTCCGCGGGCAGCGGCACCACGCAGCCCGCCGGGGTCTGCCGGGCCGCCGCGAGGATCCAGGCCAGCACCGAATCGGCCGTGACCGCGTCCCCGTGGCGGGCGCGGAGCAGACCGAGCAGGCCGGGGGCCAGATTGGGCTCGGCCCCGCCGGGGCGCCGGAACAGCGGACGGATCCGGCCCGGCCGCCCCGCGGGGGAGTGGCCGTCGGGAAGCAGCGCGGTCACCGAGAGGGCGGGCCCCGTGTCCTGGGGCACCCGGCCGTGCTCGACGACGAAGAGCTGGTGACCGTCGGCGACCCGCCACAGCTCGGGCCGGGCCACGTCGATCAGACGGTGGTCGGGAAGCAGCCACTGCTCGTCGAACGGCCCGTGCAGGATCCGTACCGGCTCCGGATACGGCCCCGGCTCACGGGCGAACCGGCCCGTGCCGGTGGACTGCCCGGGCAGCGCCGCCACCGCGGTCTGCGGCGTACGCGCACGGGTGGGCATGAACAGCCGTTCGCGCTCGGTGCCCGGGGCGCGTACGAGCCGCTCCCAGCGGGCGCGCAGCGAGGCGGGGTCGGGAGCGGTCACCCAGGGGCGCCCGGTCCTGAGTGGCCGTACGGACCAGGGCATGAGGTCGTCGAGGAGCGGGCCGCGCGGGTCCTCGCCGGATCCGGCCGCTGCCGGTGCTGCCACCGTGTCGTCCTCCCCGTCGCCACGTCTGCCGCCTTCCCGGGCATCGTAACGGCGGGGCCGCGGGTACCGGCAGGGTGCCTGCCCGGTCCTGCGGCCGAGGCCGTCAGTGCGCCTCCACCGTGACCGAGAAGGAGAACCGGTCGCCCCGGTAGCGGATCTGCGCCACATCGACCACCCGGCCGCTCTCGTCGTAGGTCACGCCCGTGTAGTAGAGGATCGGACTGAGCAGCGGGACCCGGAGCAGTTCGGCGGTGGCCGGGTCGGCGAGCCGGGCCTCGACCGTGTCGGTGATCCGGGCGATCGGGACACCGACACGGTCGCGCAGCACCTTGGTCATCGGCCAGCGTTCGAGGTCGGCGGGGTCGAGCCCGGCCGCGGCCTCCGGATGGACCCAGTTCTGCGCCCAGTTGGTCGGCTCCCCGGTGTCCTCCTCGCACCGCAGCCGCCGGTAGCCGGTGACCTCCGGGCAGCCGGGGAAGAACTCCGCGACCTCGCCCGGCACCGGGGACGGGCCGTGGTCGAGGACGGTGGTCCGCTCGCCCGACTGCTGGGCGACGATCGCGTCGATCGAGCCGAGCAGCCGCACCGGCGACACCCGGCGTGCGCGCGGCTCGATGAAGGTGCCGCGCCGCCGGTGCCGGCTGATCAGTCCCTCCGCCTCCAGTTCCTTCAGCGCCTGGCGCATGGTGAGGACGCTGACGCCGTAGTGCGCGGCGAGCTGCTCCTCGGTCGGCAGCCGCAGGGTGGCGTCCGCGGTGCGGCCCAGTATCGAGGCCCGCAACGACTGCGAGACCTGATACCAGAGCGGGAGCTTGCGGTTCAGGACCAGGGAGTCGGGCGCGAAGGCGGCCCCCGGGGCCGTGGGGGGCTTCGGAGGGGGCGTCGGCACCTGGGTCACCTGCGTTCGTCGTCGCTGCTCACGGGGGTCGTTATGGCCTGAAGTCGCGGCTCAGACCCTGCCACACGTCGTCGTAGCCCTGCTGGAGATGGCCGGCCGTCGCCGCCTGTCCGGTCGCGGTGACGGGCCAGCGGGTCTCGAACATGAAGGCCAGACCGTCGTCGATCTTCTGCGGCTTCAGCTCCGCGGCGCTCGCCCGCTCGAAGGTCTCCCGGTCCGGGCCGTGCGCCGACATCATGTTGTGCAGGGAGCCGCCGCCGGGCACGAAGCCCCCCTTGCCGGCCGTCTTCGCGTCGTACGCGCCCTCGATCAGACCCATGTACTCGCTCATGACGTTGCGGTGGAAGTACGGCGGCCGGAAGGTGTCCTCGCCGACCAGCCAGCGCGGCGCGAACACCACGAAGTCGACCCCGGCGAGACCAGGGGTGTCCGTGGGCGAGGTCAGCACCGTGAAGATCGACGGGTCCGGGTGGTCGTAGCTGATCGAGCCCATGACGTTGAACCTGCGCAGGTCGTAGACGTACGGGGTGTGGTTGCCGTGCCACGCGACCACATCGAGCGGCGAGTGATCGTACGTCGCCGACCAGAGGTTGCCGCAGTACTTGTTGACCACCTCCACCGGGCGCTCCACGTCCTCGTACGCGGCGACCGGGGCGAGGAAGTCCCGCGCGTTCGCGAGGCCGTTGGCGCCGATCGGGCCGAGGTCGGGGAGGACGAACGGCTGGCCGTAGTTCTCGCAGACATAGCCGCGGGCGGTCGCGTCGAGCAGTTCGACCCGGAAGCGGACACCGCGCGGGATCAGGGCGACGTGGCCGGGTTCCGCGCGCAGCAGGCCCAGTTCGGTGCGCAGCAGCAGTCCGCCGTGCTCCGGGACGATCAGCAGTTCGCCGTCGCTGTCACTGAAGACCCGGTCGGTCATGGCGGTGTCGGCGGCATAGAGGTGCACGGCCATGCCGGTGCGCTGCGCGGCGTCCCCATTGCCCCCCAGCGTCCACAGGCCGGACAGGAAGTCCGTGCCGGGCGCGGGCTCCGGGAGCGGGTCCCAGCGCAGCCGGTTGGGGTCGGGGACGGAATCGGTGAACGGGGCCGTGCGCAGGGTGCCGTTGTCGACGCGGACGAACGGGGGATGGGCCGCGGAGGGGCGGATCCGGTAGAGCCAGGAGCGGCGGTTGTGGACGCGCGGCTCGGTGAAGGCCGAACCGCTCAGCTGCTCGGCGTAGAGCCCCAGCGGTGCGCGCTGCGGGGAGTTGCGGCCGTGCGGCAGCGCCCCCGGCACCGCTTCCGAGCTGTGCTGATTGCCGAATCCGGCGGAGTGCGCGAGCCCTTCCGCCGTCTTCCGCGCCTGCTCGATGCCGCTCATGTGTGCTCCCGGTGCCTGAGGAATCGTGGAATCCTATGGTCAACCGTAGGAATCGGAGCGAGGAGAGTCAACGGCATTCGTGCGGCACGGGGGGTTCCAGAACATGAACAATGCTCTACTCTCGCGCACATGTCGTGGACACGAAGACTTCTGGTGGTCCTGGCGGCGCTCGCGGCCGCCCTTCTCGCGGCCCCGACCGCCCAGGCGCACGAGGAGCGGCCGGTGACCCTGCCCGACGGCACCGGCAGCGTGCCGGTGTACCGGGCGGGGGAGCCCGATCTCCTGGTCTGCAAGAGCGACCGGGCGGACTTCGAGCGCCGGATCTCCGGATTCCCGGACGCCCTGCGGGCCAGGAACCTGGCGCTCTTCGAGCGGTGCCGGAAGTCCGGCTACCGCCATCTCCAGCAGGCCGTCGACGCGGTCACCGGGCCCGGGAAGAACATCGCGATCCTGCCCGGCCTCTACGAGGAGGAGCCCTCGCTGCCCGCGCCGAGGGGGGAGTGCGCCCGTCTGAAGGCCCCCAACTCCCAGCTCGGCTACCAGATCCTGAGCTATGCCCAGCAGGCGAAGTGCCCGCACAACCAGAACCTGGTGGCGATCCTCGGAAAGAAGGACCTTCAGATCGAGGGCACCGGCGCCGCGCGCACGGACGTCGTCATCGACGCCAAGTACCAGAAGCTCAACGCGGTCCGTGCGGACGGCTCCGACGGCGTCTACTTCAAGAACTTCACCGCCCAGCGCACCACCTTCAACTCGCTCTACGTGCTGGCCCAGGACGGCTTCGTCATCGACGACGTCCTCACGCGGTGGAACGACGAGTACGGCTTCCTCACCTTCGCGAGCGACCACGGCATGTACAAGAACTGCGAGTCGTACGGCAACGGCGACTCCGGCATCTACCCGGGCAGCGCGTCCGACATCAACGACGCCCACGGCTACGAGGTGCCGCGCTACTCGATCGAGATCACCGGCTGCCGCAGCCACCACAACATGGTCGGCTACTCCGGCACCGCGGGCGACTCCGTCTACGTCCACGACAACGAGTTCGACCACAACATGGGCGGCGCCTCGATGGACAGCGCCTTCCCCGGCCACCCCGGCCTGCCGCAGAACCACGCCCGCTTCGAGCGCAACCTGATCCACGACAACAACGCCGACTACTACCCGTACGTCGCCGACGGCACCTGCGCCAAGCCGCCCGTCGAGCGCGGTTACGAGGACGGGGTGGTCTGCCCGCAGATCTCCATGCCCCCGGGCACGGGCATCATCACCGCGGGCGGCAACTGGAACCTCTACGAGGACAACTGGGTCTACGGGCAGCAGCGCGCCGCCTTCTTCCTGAGCGCGGTCCCCGCCTTCATCCGCGGCGAGGACGCCCTCGGCAAGCAGACCGACACCTCCCACCACAACCGGTACGCGAACAACCACCTCGGCACCGACAAGCAGGGCAGGTCGCGTCCCAACGGCACCGATGTGTGGTGGGACGGCCAGGGGGCGGGCAACTGCTGGCAGTCGGACACGGGCGCCTCCACCCCGCGCTCCCTGCCCGCCTGCGGGGCCGGGCGGGGATCAGTCTCCGGCAGCACCGACCGGCTGGTGGGAGAGCCCGTGAAGCTGGCCCAACTGCTGGTCTGTGCCGACTACAACGTGCAGGCGCGCCGACTGCCGGCCGGCTGCGACTGGTACGGGGCGCGCGGCATCGAACGCGTCGAGGTGCAGGCGGCCCTGGGCATCGCGGTGGTGCTCGTGCTGGTCGGCGGAGTGTTGTGGTGGCGCCGGCTGCGGTCCAGCAGGCTCGCCACAGCCGCCACGCTCCTCGGACTCATCGGCCTCGGCCTGGACGTGGCCGGCTCGACCATGGGCCTCGCCTCCACTTATGTGCCCGCCCTCTCACTGCTGCTGACCGGGCTCTGGTGGACGGGCATCGGGCTGGTGCTGCGGCGGGGGCGGCCCGGGCTGGGCTGGATCACGGTGGCGCTGGGCGGTCTCACGCTGCTCGACGCGCTGGACAAGGGCGTGTTCATGATCCCGTGGATTCCGCTGAGCCCCGCCTGGGTACGGGGGCTGCTCGGCTTGGTCTGGGTGGTGTGGGCCGTCGTGGCCGCCGCCCGCCACGGAGCGCCCTCGAAGGGGGTGCCAGAAGCGGAGGCGGGTGCGGGAGGCGGCGAGGGCCTCGGCGCGGAACCGGCCACCGGCTCCGACGGCGCCCGAGGCGCCGACGGGGCGCAGGCCCTGGCGCAACCCGGGCGTTCCGCCTCTCGCACCGCGCCGGCCGCCGAACCGGACGGGGAACCGTCGTGAACCGCCGCCTGGGCCGACACCTGAGTCGGCTCCTGGGCCGACACCCGAATCGGCTCCCGGACCGCCACCTGAAGTGTCCGGACCGCCACCCGAACCGGCCTCCCGACCGCCGCGATCGCCAGCCGGACCGCCACATGGACCGGACCTGGGCGCCGAACCGGACGGGGGCGCCGAACCGGACGGGGGCGCCGAACCGGACGGGCGCGCCGGACCGGGCCGGGGCGCCGACCCGCGCGCGCAGGTCCGCCGCCGCCCTGCTCGTCGCCGCCCTCCTGCTCGGCGCGGCCGGCTGCGGGGGGCGGGCCACCACCCACCACAAGCCGGGCACCAGCCACGAGCAGGCCACCGGCAGCAACGGCCGGCTCCTGACCGAGGAGGACGGCTCCGGCCACCGGCTGCGCCAGGTCGACGCCCAGGGCGCGCCCGAGGTCGCCGTGTCCGTACGGCCGGACTCGGAGGACGGCTGGAACGTCCACCTCACGGTGGGGCACTTCCGGTTCACCCCGGACAGCGTCGGCGGCGCCGCACTCCTGGGGCGCGGCCACGCCCGGCTCTTCCTCGACGGCCACCCCCTCGCCCGTGTCTACGGCACCTGGTTCCACCTCCCGGAGTCACTGCTGCGCGCCGCCGGGGGCGGCACCCGGCTGACGGCTCGCCTCTACGCCGACGACCACACCGCCTGGGCGGTCGGCGCCGCCCCCGTCCAGGCCGGCGCCACGCTCGGCGAGGCCACTTCGACACCCACCGCCACTCCCGCCCCTACTCCCACTCCCACCCCCGGCACCACCGTGGACATCTCGGTCCGCGACGGCAAGGTCAACCCCGCTCCCGGGCGCACCGAGGTCAGGAAGGGCCGGACCGTGCGCCTCGTGGTCCGCAGCGACCGCGAGGACACCCTTCACGTCCACGGCTACGACAAGGAGACGCGGCTGCCCGCCGGCCGGACCGTCACCCTCATCTTCACCGCCGACCGCACCGGGCTCTTCGAGGTCGAGACGCACGAGTCCGACCTGCTCCTGACCCAACTCGTCGTACGGTGACGGCCCTCGGCGATCCCGGTGCCGATGCCGGCCCCGACACCGGGATCGTGAGCGTCCTCGCCCACGGCATCGGCGCCCAGCACGACCTGCCCCTCTCGCCCTTCTACGCCTTCGCGGGAGCGTTCGCCGCGCTGTTCGTCTCCTTTCTCGCCCTCGGTCTGCTCTGGTCCGCCTCCCGATTCCGGGGCGACCGGGCCGGCCGCCCGCTGCCGGACGCCGTCCAGCGCGCCGCCGACGCCCGGCCCACCCGCATCGCGGCCCGCGCGCTCGGCCTGGCCGCCGCGCTCCTGGTCGTCCTTCACCTCCTCCTCGGCCCGGCCGACCCGGACCGGAATCCCGCCCCCGGCGCCGTCTACGTAATCCTCTGGGTCGGGCTCCTCCCGGCCTCGCTGCTGCTCGGGCCCGTCTGGCGGCTGCTCAACCCGCTGCGCACCCTCCACCTCCTCGGCTGCCGCGCGCTCGGACGCGACCCGGCTGCCGGCAGCCCCCTGCCCCCGCGCCTCGGAATGTGGCCCGCCGCGGCCGGGCTCCTCGCCTTCACCTGGCTCGAACTCGTCGCCCCCGACCCCGCCTCACCCACCGCGCTCCTCCTCTTCCTCGCCCTCTACTCCCTCGCCCAGCTCGCGGGCGCCTGCCACTACGGAGCCCGCTGGTTCGACCAGGCCGACGCCTTCGAGGCCTATTCGGGTCTCCTCGCCCGGCTCTCGCCGCTCGGCCGCCGCCCCGCCGACCACCGCCTCGTCCTGCGCTCCCCCTTCAACGGACTTGACGCCACGCCCCAACTGCCCGGGCTCGTCGTCACGGTGTGCGTGCTGCTCGGCTCCACGGCGTACGACGGCTTCTCCGACGCCCCCTCCTGGATCACCACCGTCCAGACCTCGGCCCTGGGCCGTACCACCACCGCCACCCTCGGTCTGCTGGCCGCCGTCGCCCTCGTCGCCACCCTCTACGCCCTCTGCGCCGGGGCCGTCCGGCTCCTCTCCGGCCAACTGCCGCACCCCCTCACCGCCTTCGCGCACTCCCTCGTCCCGATCGCCCTCGGCTATCTCGTGGCCCACTACTTCACACTCTTCGTCACCGAAGGCCCACACACCGTCATGGTGGCACTCGGCACTGACAATCCCGCTCCACCCGAACCGTTCCTCGGCCCGGGCGGCATCGCCACGCTCCAGGTCGCCGCGATCGTTCTCGGTCATGTCCTCGGCGTCGTCGCCGCCCACGACCGCTCCGTCCGGCTCTTCCCGCCCGGCCGTGCCGTCGCCGGCCAGCTTCCGCTCCTGGTCCTGATGGTCGCGTACACGACCGGCGGACTGGCCCTGCTCATCGCCTGAGGCCGAGGGCCCCCGCAGGCCCCACGTCGAGCCGGACCGCGCCCAGGCCGCGGGATCCCCACGGCATCATGGAACCCGTGCCCCCTGCGAACACGAACCTCCGCCGCGCCCCCGTGCAGCAGCGCAGTGCCGAGCGCCTCACCCGGATACTCGACGCCTGTGCCGAACTCCTCGACGAGACCGGCTACGAGCAGCTCTCCACCCGGGCCGTGGCCGTACGCGCCGGGGTCCCCATCGGTTCCGTCTACCGCTTCTTCTCCAACAAGCGGGCTCTCGCCGACGCCCTGGCCCGCCGTAACCTGGACAGCTACGCCGAGCGGATCACCGCCCGGCTGGTCACCATCCCGGCCGCCGACTGGCGGCCTGCCATCGACGCCGTGCTCGACGAGTACCTGGCGATGAAGACCTCCGTCCCCGGCTTCTCCCTCATCGACTTCGGCGCCCCCGCACCCGTCGACGACCCGGCCGACGACGCCAACCTGCGCGTGGCCGGCCGGCTCGTGGAGCTGCTCTCCGGCCATCTGGGCCGCGAGGCCGACGACGCCCTCCTGCGCTCCATCCTGGTCTGCGTGGAAGCCGCGGACGCCCTGCTCCAACTCGCCTTCCGTACCGACCCGTCCGGCGACCGGGCGATCGTCGCCGAGACGCGCGTGCTGCTCCAGGCCTACCTCGCGCGGGTGCTGGACTGATCCCGAGCGCACCGACCCCGTCACCTTCTTCTCCGCACACCTCCCCAGCATGCGTACCGGTCGGTATGCTCGGCCGTGCTCACGCATGTCCGCGCGCCACCGCTGCCGCCGCCCCGGGAGGGCCCCATGCCGCACGACCCCAGCAGCTCCCGTACCGCCCTGCGCATCTGCCCGCTCTGCGAAGCCACCTGCGGGCTCACCCTCACCATCGAGGGGACCAGGGTCACCGGAGCGCGCGGCGACCGGGAGGACGTGTTCAGCAAGGGCTTCATCTGCCCCAAGGGCGCGTCGATCGGCGGACTCGACGAGGATCCCGACCGGCTGCGCACCCCCCTCGTCCGCAAGGACGGCGTCCTGACGGAGGCGAGCTGGAGCGAGGCGTTCGACGCGATCGCCCACGCACTGCCGGCCGTCTCCCGGGAACACGGGCCACAGGCCGTCGGCGTCGTCCTCGGCAACCCCAACGTGCACACCATGGCCGGCGCCCTCTACCCGCCCGCCCTGCTCGCCGCCCTGCGGACCCGGGCCCTGTTCACCGCGAGCACCCTGGACCAGATGCCCAAGCACGTCTCCAGCGGACTGCTCTTCGGCGACCCGAACGCCATCCCCGTGCCGGACCTCGACCGCACCGACCACCTGCTGATGCTGGGCGCCAACCCCCTCGAATCCAACGGCAGCCTGTGCACCGCCCCCGACTTCCCCGGCAGGCTCAAGGCGCTGCGCCGCCGCGGCGGCACCCTCACCGTCGTCGACCCGCGCCGCACCCGCACCGCCCGCCTCGCCGACCGGCACGTGGCCATCCGGCCCGGAACGGACGCCCTCCTGCTGGCCGCGATGGCGCACGTCCTGTTCGAGGAGAAGCTCACCGACCCCGGCGCGCTCGCGGACCACGTCGAAGGGCTCGGTGAAGTCGCCGAAGCGGTACGTGACTTCACGCCGGAGGCCGTCGCCGCGGCCTGCGACGTGGACGCCGGCACCATCCGTACCCTCGCCCGGGAGCTCGCGGCCGCCCGCACCGCCGCCGTATACGGCCGCATCGGCAGCTGCACCGTCGAACACGGCACCCTCGCCAGCTGGCTCGTCGACGTCCTCAACGTCCTCACCGGCAACCTCGACCGACCCGGCGGCGCCCTCTTCCCCCTCTCCGCGACCGCCCGCGCCCCGCGCCCCGCCGGCCCCGGCAGGGGGTTCGCCCTCGGCCGCTGGGCGAGCCGGGTCTCCGGCCACCCCGAGGCCAAGGGTGAACTGCCCCTCTCCGCACTGGCCGAGGAGATCGCGACGCCGGGCGAGGGGCGGATCCGTGCCCTGATCGTGCTGGCCGCCAACCCGGTCCTCTCCGCGCCCGACGGCGACCGGCTCGACGCCGCACTGGCCGACGGGCTCGACTTCATGGTGAGCGTCGACCCCTATCTCAACGAGACCTCCCGCCACGCGGATGTCGTGCTGCCCCCGCCGCCGCCCTCGCAGAGCGCCCACTTCGACTTCGCGTTCAACGCCCTGGCCGTGCGCAACCAGGTCCGCTACACCCGCCCCGCCCTGCCCCTGGACGCCGATCGCATGGACGAGGCGGAGATCCTCGCCCGGCTCGTCCTCGCCGTCTCCGGTATGCACGGCGCGGAGCCGGACGCCGTGGATGCCATGATCATCGACCGGGCCCTGGGCAAGGCGGTCGCCGACCCGCTCTCGCCCGTACACGGCCGGGACCCCGCCGAGCTCGCCGCCGCGCTCACCGGCCGCACCGGGGCCGAGCGGCGCCTCGACCTGATGCTCCGCCTCGGCCCGTACGGCGAGGGCTTCGGCCCGTACGGCGAGGGCTTCGGCGCGTCCGGCGAAGGCTTTGGCCCGTCCGGCGAAGGTGCCGCCCCCGACGGGCTCAGCCTGGAGCGGCTGCTCGCCCACCCGCACGGCATCGACCTCGGCCCCCTCGCCCCTCGCATCCCGACGGTCCTCACCACCCGCAGCGGGCGCGTCGAGCTGTTCCCCGCCCCGATCGCCGCCGATCTGCCAAGACTGCGCCGGGCCCTCGACGGCCGCGCCGACCCCGAGGCGCTCGTCCTCATCGGCCGCCGCCATCTGCGGTCCAACAACAGCTGGCTGCACAACGTCGCCGCACTCCGCGGCGGCTCCAACGTCTGCACCCTCCAGATTCACCCCGAGGACGCCGCGCGCCTCGGACTCACCGACGGAGCGCCCGCCACGATCACCGCGGACGGCGGCGAGCTCACGGTCCCGGTCGAGGTCACCGACGGCGTACGCACCGGAGTGGTGAGCCTTCCGCACGGCTGGGGGCACGACCGCCCCGGCACCCGGATGTCCGTCGCCGCCGAGCAGCCCGGCGTCAACGTCAACCAGCTCCTCGACGGCAGCCGCCTCGACCCGCTCTCCGGCACCGCCGTGCTCAACGGAATCCCGGTCACGGTGGCACCCTCGCGTTGACCTGGGGTTTTGCTCGTATTGCTCACATGTCAACGTCTTGTTAACGCCATATGGCGCGCCCTAACGTCATCCGCACCGCCGGCTCCGGTGGGAGTTCAAGGGTGAACGATAGGTATCCATATGCTGACCATCCTCGGCTTTGCCATGATCGCGACCTTCCTGGTCCTGATCATGATGAAGAAGATGTCGCCGATCGCGGCGCTCGTGCTGATCCCCGCGCTGTTCTGCGTGGCCGTGGGGAAGGGCGCGAAACTCGGTGACTACGTCATCGAGGGCGTCGGCAATCTGGCCCCGACCGCCGCCATGCTGATGTTCGCGATCGTCTACTTCGGGGTGATGATCGACGTCGGCCTCTTCGACCCGATCGTCCGGGGCATCCTGCGCTTCTGCAAGGCCGACCCGATGCGGATCGTCGTGGGTACGGCGGTGCTCGCCGCCATCGTCTCGCTCGACGGTGACGGCTCCACCACCTTCATGATCACCGTCTCGGCCATGTATCCGCTCTACAAGCGCCTGAAGATGAGCCTGGTCGTCATGACCGGCGTCGCCGCCACGGCGAACGGCGTCATGAACACCCTGCCCTGGGGCGGCCCCACCGCCCGCGCCGCCACCGCCCTCAAGCTGGACGCCGGGGACATCTTCGTCCCCATGATCCCGGCGCTCGGCGTCGGACTGCTCGCGGTCATCCTGCTGGCCGTCGTCCTCGGCCGGCGCGAGCGCAAGCGGCTCGGCACGCTCAGCATCGACGACGCGCTGGGCGCCCCCGCGGTCACGGAGACCGAGACGGTCCTCGTCGCCGCCGGCGGCGGCAGCGACCGGCTGCGCAAGAGCACCGGCGGAGCCGGCACGGGCGGCACGGAACCCGGGGCATCCGAGGAGGCCGGCGACGGCTTCAAGGGCCTCGACCCCCACCGCGCCACCCTGCGGCCGAAGCTCTACTGGTTCAACGCGGGCCTCACCATCGCCCTGCTCACCGCGATGATCATGGAACTGATGCCGATCCCGGTGCTCTTCCTCCTCGGCGCGGCCCTCGCCCTCACGGTCAACTTCCCGCACATGCCCGACCAGCGGGCGAGGATCGCCGCCCACGCCGACAACGTCCTCAACGTCTCCGGCATGGTCTTCGCCGCCGCCGTCTTCACCGGCGTACTCACCGGCACCGGCATGGTCGACCACATGGCCGACTGGCTGGTCGGCGCGATCCCCGAGGGCATGGGCCCGCACATGGCTCTCGTCACCGGCGTGCTGAGCATCCCGCTCACGTACTTCATGTCCAACGACGGCTTCTACTTCGGAGTCGTGCCCGTGCTCGCCGAGGCCGGAGCCGCGCACGGCGTCTCCCCGCTGGAGATCGCCCGCGCCTCCCTGGTCGGCCAGCCCCTGCACATGTCGTCCCCGCTGGTGCCCGCCGTCTACGTCCTTGTCGGTATGGCCAAGGTCGAGTTCGGAGACCACACCCGCTTCACCGTCAAGTGGGCCGCCCTCACCTCCCTGGTGGTACTCGGCGCCGGACTCCTGTTCGGGATCATCTGATTCATGACCACCACCCCCGGGCCCGGCCGGAGCTGGCTGCTGCGCCTCGTCATCGCCTTCGCCTTCGCGCAGGGGGCGGTGTCGATGGCGCGGCCCGCCGTCTCCTACCGGGCCCTGGCGCTCGGTGCGGACGAGCGGGCGATCGGCGTCATCACCGGCGTGTACGCGCTCCTGCCGCTCTTCGCCGCCGTTCCGCTGGGGCGCCGGACGGACCACGGCCGATGCGCACCGCTGCTGCCCCTGGGAGTCGCCCTGATCGCCGGCGGCTGCTCCCTCAGCGGCCGGGCGGGCTCGCTCACCGCGATGGCGGCCTGGAGCGGGGTCATGGGGCTCGGTCACCTCTGCTTCGTGATCGGCGCCCAGTCCATCGTCGCCCGCCAGTCCGCCCCGGCCGAACAGGACCGCAACTTCGGCCATTTCACCATCGGCGCCTCCCTCGGCCAGCTCATCGGCCCGATCGCCGCCGGGTACCTGATCTCCGAGCGCGACGGCGCCATGGGACGTACCAGCGCCCTCGCGCTGACCGTCTCGGCGGCGGTCGCCGCCGTCTCCCTCGGCTCCCTGTGGCGCATCGAGCACCGGACCACTTCCGTACGTCGCGACAAGGCGCCGGCCGCCAAGGTGCCCGTCGGCAGCATTCTGCGCGCCCGGGGCGTACCCGCCGGGATCTTCATCAGCCTCGCCGTGCTCTCCGCGACCGACATCCTCACCGCCTACCTGCCCGTCGTGGGGGAACACCGCGGCATCGCCCCCGCCACCGTCGGGCTGCTGCTGAGCCTGCGGGCCGCCGCCACCATCGCGTGCCGGCTGGTGATGACACCGATGCTCCGGGTGCTGGGCCGGGCGGCCCTGCTCGCCTCCACCTGCCTGCTGGCCGGTCTCCTCTGCGCCGGCATCGCGCTGCCCGTCCCCGTCCCTGCCCTGGCCGTGATGCTCGCCGTCCTCGGATTCTGCCTCGGGGCCGGCCAGCCCCTGTCGATGACCACCGTCGTCCAGGCGGCCCCCGCGGCGGCCCGCTCCACCGCTCTCGCCCTGCGGCTGACCGGCAACCGGCTGGGTCAGGTGGCGACCCCCGCCGCCGCGGGGCTCGTCGCCGGAGTGGCGGGTACCGCGGCCCCGTTCGTCATGCTCGGCGTGCTGCTGATCGCCGCGGCCGGCCTCGGCTCACGCGGCAAGGACGAGCGCCCCTCACGCGGGGACCGCGCCCCGCAACCGGATCCTGCCGTTCCGGACAACGGCCCGGCGCGGGCCGGTCTTAACCGGAATCCCACCTGACACTTGTGTCTCCGCACTACCCGTACGCCGCAAGATTTGCACGAGTCGTTCCCTCACGCTCCGCAGTGGGCTAATTTCAGGCCACTGCTGCCGCTCCCCACCGCACCATCTTCATCCTCCCGGGCGGAACCACATGACTCGCGCCATCATTCTGAACAATGTCAGCAAGACCTACGGGCGTTCCTCGCGCGCCGTCGACCGCCTCTCGCTGTCCATCGACCCGGGCGAGTTCGTCGTCCTGCTCGGCCCTTCGGGGTGCGGCAAGTCGACCGTGCTCCGCATGATCGCCGGGCTCGAGGACGTCACCGAGGGCGAGATCCTGCTCGACGGCGAAGAGGCCAACCACCTGACCCCCCGCGAACGCGGCATGGCCATGGTCTTCCAGAACTTCGCCCTCTACCCGAACATGACCAACCGGGCCAACATCGGTTTCCCGCTGAAGCTGGAGAACCCGCGCCAGGACCACAACGAGCACATCGAGAACACGGCCAGGATGCTCGGCATCGAGAGCGTCCTGGACCGCTTCCCCGGCCAGCTCTCCGGTGGCGAGCGCCAGCGCGTCGCGATGGGCCGGGCGATCTCGCGCCAGCCCTCGGCCTTCCTCATGGACGAGCCGCTCTCCAACCTCGACGCGAAGCTCCGCAACCACCTGCGCGCCGAGATATCCCAGCTCACCAAGGAACTCGGCGTCACCACGGTCTACGTGACACACGACCAGGCCGAAGCCATGTCGCTGGGCCACCGGGTCGCCGTCATGCGAGGGGGAGTGCTCCAGCAGGTGAGTCCGCCGCGCGAGGTGTACTCGCTGCCGGAGAACGTGTTCGTCGCCGCGTTCATCGGCACCCCGCGGATCAACCTGCTGCAGGCCGTCGTCCACGCACCCCTGGAGGGGCGGATGTCGATCGACCTCGGCCGCCAGCGCCTCCCCCTGCCCGAACCCCTGAGCCCCGACCACCAGTTGCTGCGCATCCAGCAGGGCCGGCGCATCATCGTGGGACTGCGCTCCGAGGCGGTCCGGATCGCCCCGCCCAGCCAGGCCCGCCCCGGTGAGGTCGCCCTCAGCGGCATCGTCGAGCACGTCGAGTACCAGGGGCACGAGGCGCTGGTCCACCTCAACACCGGATCGCAGCCGGCCGTGGTGCCGGACCTGGAATCGGCCCGCCCCGACCGCGGCACCCTGCGCAGGCGCCGCGGCGGCGGAGGAGGGGTCGGCGTCCTGGAACGCCTCAAGGAGCGCGCCACCGGACATGCCGGCGGATCCGTCGCCGTCCTCGACGAACCGGGCATCGAGCCGCTCCCGCCGGGCGTCCACAGCCCCGACCGCCCCGCGGTCACCTCCAGCGACCTCGTCGTCCGTACCGGTCCGGACATGCGGCTGCGCACCGGCGGCCAGGTTCCCCTCCTGGTCGACCTGGCCCATCTGTACGTCTTCGACCACCAGGGCCGCCGGATCTGTCCCCTCCCGAAGGTGGTCCCCGGCCTGGAGGTGTGAAGCGGCGGCACCGGGCCCGTCCGCCGCCCCTCCCCGACCGCCTCACCGAGGCCGTCGGCGGCGGACGGGCCCCGGCACGTGACCGACGTCTCTGGCGCCAGAAAACTAACGGCGCTAGTTTAGGTCGCGGACGACCTCGTCCGCCACCGCGTCCGGGAGGAACAGCCATGAAGGCCCATGACGGTATGTACATCGGCGGCGCATGGCGGCCCGCCGCCGGGACGGACACCATCGCGGTGGTGAACCCGGCGGACGAACAGGTCATCGCGCACGTCCCGGCGGGCACCGCCGAGGACGTCGACGCCGCGGTACGCGCCGCGCGTGCCGCGTTCCCCGGCTGGGCCGCGACCCCGCCCGCCGAGCGGGCCGCCAGGATCGGCGCGCTGCGCGATGTGCTCGCCGCCCGCAAGGACGAGATCGCCGCGACGGTCACCGCGGAACTGGGCTCGCCGCTGCCGCTGTCCCAGATGGTGCACGCGAGCGTGCCGGTGCTCGTCGCCGGTTCGTACGCGGAACTGGCCGCCACGTACGCCTTCGAGGAGCGGCACGGCAACTCCACCGTGTTCCTGGAGCCCCTCGGCGTCGTCGGCGCGATCACCCCGTGGAACTATCCGCTGCACCAGATCGTCGCCAAGGTGGCTCCCGCGCTCGCCGCCGGCTGCACGGTCGTCCTCAAGCCCGCCGAGGACACCCCGCTCACCGCGCAGCTCTTCGCCGAGGCCACCGAGGAGGCCGGTCTGCCCGCCGGCGTCTTCAATCTGGTCACCGGCCTGGGCCCGGTCGCCGGGCAGGCGCTCGCCGAGCACGAGGACGTCGACCTGGTCTCCTTCACCGGCTCCACCGCGGTCGGCAGGCAGATCGGCGCGACGGCAGGCGGCGCGGTCAAGCGCGTCGCGCTGGAGCTCGGCGGCAAGTCCGCCAACGTCATCCTGCCCTCGGCCGATCTGGCCAAGGCCGTCAACGTCGGCATCGCCAACGTGATGTCCAACTCCGGCCAGACGTGCAGCGCCTGGACGCGGATGCTCGTGGACGCCGAGCGGTACGAGGAGGCCGTCGCCCTCGCGGCGAAGGCCGTCGCCAAGTACGTACCCGGAGAGCGGGTCGGTCCGGTCGTCAACGCCAAGCAGCAGGCTCGCGTGCGCGGTTACATCGAGAAGGGCATCGAGGAGGGCGCCCGCGTCGTCGCCGGCGGCCCCGAGGCGCCGCTCGCCACCGGGTACTACGTCAGCCCCACCGTGTTCGCCGACGTCACCCCGGAGATGACCATCGCCCAGGAGGAGATCTTCGGCCCGGTCGTCTCGATCCTGAAGTACGAGGACGAGGCCGACGCGCTCCGCATCGCCAACGGCACGGTGTACGGACTGGCGGGCGCCGTCTGGGCCGCCGACGACGAGGAGGCCGTCGCGTTCGCCCGCCGGATGGACACCGGGCAGGTCGACATCAACGGCGGCCGCTTCAACCCGCTCGCTCCCTTCGGCGGTTACAAGCAGTCGGGCGTCGGCCGCGAGCTCGGTGCGCACGGTCTCGCCGAGTACCTCCAGACCAAGTCCCTCCAGTTCTGAACCGGCCCTTGAATCCGCCGAGTCCGCGTCCCCGATCAGCAAGGAGCCAGTCCGTGGTCCGCGCCGCCGTACTGTCCGCCGTCGGAGCTCCGCTGGAGATCACCGACATCACCCTGCCCGAGCCCGGCCCCGGTCAGGTCCGGGTCCGGCTCGCCGCCGCCGGCGTCTGCCACTCCGACCTCTCCCTGTCCAACGGCACCATGCGGCTGCCCGTCCCGGCCGTCCTCGGCCACGAGGGCGCGGGCACCGTCGTCTCCGTGGGCGAGGACGTCGGCCATCTCGCCCCCGGCGACGGCGTGGTCCTCAACTGGGCCCCGTCCTGCGGCAACTGCCACCACTGCGGCATCGGCGAGGTCTGGCTCTGCGTCAACGCCCTGGCCGGCGCGGCGAACGTCCACGCCCGTACCGCGGACGGCACGGAACTGCACCCCGGGCTGAACGTCGCCGCCTTCGCGCAGGAGACCGTGGTCGCCGCGAACTGTGTCCTGCCCGCGCCCGACGGCATCCCGCTCACCGACGCGGCCCTGCTCGGCTGCGCGGTGCTGACCGGGTACGGCGCGGTCCACCACAGCGCCCGGGTCCGCGCCGGCGAGTCCGTCGTCGTCTTCGGCATCGGCGGCGTCGGCCTCGCCGTGCTCCAGGCCGCCCGGATCGCCGGCGCCTCGCAGATCATCGCGGTGGACGTCTCCCCGGAGAAGGAGGACCTCGCCCGCCGGGCCGGTGCCACGGACTACGTGATCGCCTCCGCGACCACGCCCCGCGAGATCCGGAAGCTCACCGGCGGGCAGGGCGCGGACGTGGCCGTCGAGTGCGTCGGCCGGGCAGCCACCATCCGTGCCGCCTGGGAGTCCACCCGCCGCGGCGGCCGCGCCACGGTCGTCGGCATCGGCGGCAAGGACCAGCAGGTGACGTTCAACGCCCTGGAGATCTTCCACTGGGGCAGGTCCCTGACCGGCTGTGTATACGGCAACAGCGACCCGGCCCGGGATCTGCCGGTGCTGGCCGACCACATCCGGGCGGGCCGCTTCGACCTGTCGATGATGGTCACCGAACGGATCGCGCTGGACGGCATCCCGGCGGCCTTCGACAACATGATCGCCGGCAAGGGCGGCCGGGCCCTGGTGGTGTTCTAGCCGTCACCCGTGGGCCCGGCCTGCTCTCCTTCTGCGGTGAGCGGCAGGGCCCACGGCCGGTCCGGCGCCTCACACTCCGCCTCACGAGGCGGTCCTTCCACCGCGGGGGCCGGACTCTTCTGCGCCGCAGCGCACCTGCCGCTCACCCCGGTTGAGCACTGCCATGTACAGGCCGAACCACAGCAGCCCCAACCAGATACGCGGTGCAGCGCGCTACCGCAGCCGCCGCGCCGGAGGGGCGTACTGAAGGGCGAGTCCGTCGATCAGCGCCCG
Organism: Streptomyces sp. NPDC096323; assembly: GCF_040302845.1. NCBI lineage: Bacteria > Bacillati > Actinomycetota > Actinomycetes > Kitasatosporales > Streptomycetaceae > Streptomyces > Streptomyces sp. NPDC096323. Next base: position 396,643 of record NZ_JBEOSI010000006.1, on the reverse strand, counting down.
CAGTCCCGTCTCGAAGGCCCCCTCGTCGACCTGCTGTCGGCGTTCCGCCAGCAGATGCGCCTGGCCGAGGTGGGGATAGTCGGCAGGGTCGTACGCCGTCTCGTCGTCCACGAAACCTCGGGCGAACGAGCCGAGGGCCGAGCCGGTGATGAAGTAGCGCATCAGGGCGCCGATGGAGGTGGCCTGGGCGGGCGGCCAGCCCGCGCGGACCATGGCGCCGAACACCGCGTCGGCGACCCGCAGACCGGCCGGGCGGCGGCCGGGGCCCTGGGCGAGCACCGGGACGATGTGCGGGTGTGCGGCGAGCGCCGCCCGGTAGGAGACAGCCCAGTCGTGCAGTGCGGCCCGCCAGTCGCGGGTGTCGGACTCGTCGAACATCGACAGATCGACCTGTGCGGAGACGGAGTCGGCGACCGCGTCCAGGATCTCGTCCTTGTTGCGGAAGTGGTTGTAGAGCGACGGCCCGCTGACCCCGAGTTCGGCCGCGAGACGGCGGGTGGAGACCGCGTCCAGGCCCTCGGCGTCCACGAGTGCGCTCGCCGTCTCGACGATGCGGTCTCTGCTGAGGAGGGGCTTGCGCGGGCGGGCCATGCGGCACATAGTAGGCCCTGCACCTCTAAAACTAGCAGTGCTAATTAACGCGGACGTGGAGAGTCAAGGATGAACCTGGAGCTCAGTGAGGAGCAGGACGCCGTCCGGCGGCTCGCCAAGGACTTCGTGGCCCGGGACATCGCCCCGCACGTGGTCGAGTGGGACCGGGCCGAGAGCGTCGACAAGTCGATCGTGAAGAAGCTGGGCTCCCTCGGCTTCCTCGGACTGACGGTCCCCGAGGAGTACGGCGGATCGGGCGGTGACCACCTCACGTACTGCCTGGTCACCGAGGAGCTGGGCCGCGGCGACTCCTCGGTCCGCGGCATCGTCTCCGTCTCGCTGGGGCTGGTCGCCAAGACCCTCGCCGCCTGGGGCGACGAGGACCAGAAGCGGCAGTGGCTGCCGCGGCTGACCTCCGGTGACGCGGTCGGCTGCTTCGGCCTCACCGAACCGGGTACGGGGTCGGACGCCGGGAATCTTTCGACGAGGGCCGTCCGGGACGGCGGTGACTACGTCATCAACGGCAGCAAGATGTTCATCACCAACGGCACCTGGGCCGATGTGGTGCTGCTCTTCGCCCGCACCAACGACACCCCCGGCCACAAGGGCGTGTCCGCCTTCCTGGTGCCCACCGACACCCCCGGCCTCACCCGCCGCACCATCCACGGCAAGCTCGGCCTGCGCGGCCAGGCGACCGCCGAACTGGTCCTCGAGGACGTCCGCGTCCCCGCCGCCGCCCTCATGGGCCCCGAGGGCAAGGGCTTCTCCATAGCCATGTCCGCGCTGGCCAAGGGGCGGATGTCGGTCGCCGCCGGCTGTGTCGGCATCGCGCAGGCAGCCCTGGACGCGGCCGTCGGATACGCGGGCGAGCGCGAGCAGTTCGGCAAGTCCATCGCGAGCTACCAACTCGTCCAGGAACTCATCAGCGACATCTCCGTGGACGTCGACGCGGCCCGCCTGCTGACCTGGCGGGTGGCCGACCTGATCGACCGGGGCGAACCCTTCGCCACCGCCGCCTCCCAGGCGAAACTCTTCGCCTCCGAGGCCGCCGTCCGCGCCGCGAACAACGCCGTCCAGGTCTTCGGCGGCTACGGCTACATCGACGAGTACCCGGTCGGCAAGCTGCTGCGCGACGCCCGGGTGATGACGCTGTACGAGGGCACCAGCCAGATCCAGAAGCTGATCATCGGCCGCGCCCTGACCGGGGTCTCCGCCTTCTGAGCCGCGAGTGCCCCGGCGCCTTCCGGGCCGCGAGTGACCCGAACGGGCGTCTGAGTACCGGTCTGAGTACGGGGGCGGATGTGGTACGCCTCACGCGGCCCGATGCTGGGTGGCATGAGTGGGACGACATCGGTCAAGCAGCAGAGCACTGCCGCCTTCTACGGTCAGGCCGTCGCTTCCTTCGGGGTGGCGATGGGGGCGGTCGCCCTCGGCATCTACTCCCTCGACGCCGACGGCTGGGTGCGCGGGTTCCTCGCCATCGGCGTTCTCTACCTCGTCACGTCCGCCTTCACGCTGGCCAAGGTGATCCGCGACCGGCAGGAGGCCGGACAGATCGTCAGCCGGGTCGACCAGGCCCGCCTGGAGAAGATCCTCGCCGAGCACGACCCGTTCCAGAAGCTCTGACAGATCTCGTGACGATCTCACTACCCGGACTCCTAAGCGCTTGCTCAGGATCGGGGTATGGTGTTCGTCCTGCTGACTGAGAGGGGCGACCGAGGATGAGCACGGCGCAGGAGACCGACGGCGAGAACACGCCGTGGGCCGAAGTGACGCCCGAGGCCGCCCGGCGGCTCCTCGTCGCGGCCGTCGACGCCTTCGCCGAGCGCGGGTATCACGCGACCACCACCCGCGACATCGCGGGCCGCGCCGGCATGAGCCCCGCCGCGCTCTACATCCACTACAAGACCAAGGAAGAGCTGCTCCACCGGATCAGCAGGATCGGCCACGACAGGGCCCTGACCCTGCTGGAGTCGGCGGCCGACGGCGAGGGCACCGCCACCGAGCGGCTCGCCGGGGCCGTGCGGGCCTTCGTCCGCTGGCACGCCGAGCGGCACACCACCGCGCGTGTGGTCCAGTACGAGCTCGACGCGCTCGGTGAGGAGCACCGCACCGAGATCGTCGAGCTGCGCCGCAGGAGCGACGCGGCGGTGCGCCGGATCATCGGCGAGGGCGTGACGGCCGGGGAGTTCGACGTGCCCGACGTGCCGGGCACCGCGCTCGCCGTGCTCTCGCTCTGCATCGACGTGGCGCGGTGGTTCAACGCGCAGGGCAGCCGCACCCCCGACGAGGTGGGCGAGCTGTACGCCGGTCTCGTCCTGCGGATGGTCGCGGCGAAGCGCTGACGCGGCACGCGGTGTGGCCCGGACCTCCACGAGGCCCGGGCCACACCCGTCAGGCTCAGAAGTAGAAGCGCGACACCGACTCCGCCACGCACGCCGGCTTCTCGCCGCCCTCGCGCTCGACCGTGACGACGGCCGTGACCTGCACGCCGCCGCCCGCCTCCTCGACACTCTTCAGGACGGCCGTCGCCCGCAGCCGCGAGCCCACGGGCACGGTGGACGGGAAGCGGACCTTGTTGGTCCCGTAGTTGATGCCCATCTTCGCGTTCTCGACCCGCATGACCTGCGGTACGAACGCCGGCAGCAGCGAGAGCGTGAGGTAGCCGTGCGCGATCGTCGTGCCGAACGGCCCAGCCGCGGCGCGCTCCGGGTCGACATGGATCCACTGGTGGTCGCCGGTGGCCTCGGCGAAGAGGTCGATCCTCTTCTGGTCGACCTCCAGCCAGTCACTGTGCCCCAGCTGCTCGCCCACGCCGTCGCGCAGCTCCTGCGCGGACGTGAAGATCCTCGGCTCTGCCATGTTCCTGGTCCCTGCCTTCCCGCTCTCGACCGTCCCGTACCGGCGCTGTCTGGGGCCGACCGGCAATTGGGTGGCGGCGTCGCGGGGCTGGGCACGCTCATCTGCGGCGTTGTCGTCGATCACCAGGGCTCCGCCATGGCTCAATCCTCCGCCTTGCAGCTGCACGCCCCCAGCCCCGCTCCTTCACCCACCCCCCAATTGCCGGTCGACCTAAGCGCTTGCTCAGCATGGTGGGCAGGCGCTTTCCTGTCAACGACGGACCACCCGGGAGCGGGCCACGTAGGGTTCGATGAGTGCCCCAGATCCCACAGACACTCCACGAACTCACGGTCGGCCAGCTCTCCGCGCGCAGCGGGGCCGCGGTCTCGGCCCTGCACTTCTACGAGGCCAAGGGCCTGATCAGCAGCCGGCGCACCAGCGGCAACCAGCGCCGCTACACCAGGGACGCGCTGCGCCGGGTCGCCTTCGTCCGGGCGGCGCAGCGGGTCGGCATCCCGCTGGCCACGATCCGCGACGCCCTGGCCGAGCTGCCGGAGGAGCGCACCCCGAACCGGGAGGACTGGGCCCGGCTCTCCGCGGCCTGGCGCTCGGAGCTGGACGAGCGGATCCGGCAGCTGGCCAGGCTGCGCGACCACCTCACCGACTGCATCGGCTGCGGCTGTCTGTCGCTGGAGACGTGCGTGCTCTCCAACCCGGACGACGTCTCCGGCGAGCGGATGAGCGGCTCGCGCCTGATGCCGGAGGGCAGGGGCGCTGGCAAGGCGTGAGCACGAGGAAGTGGCCCCGTCCGGCGGCTGCCGGCGCCGGACGGGCCGCTCCGGCCCTCAGCCGGTCGCCGCGAGAGGTCCGAGCCGGGTCCGCCGGGCCTTCGCCAGCGCGTCCGGGGTGAGCACGGGCTCCGGAACCACGATGCCGCACCCGGTGCACACCGGCCCGGACCACGGCTCGCTGTGCAGGTCCTGCCGCCACACGATGCGGGCCTGTGCGCACACAGGGCAGCCGGTGCCCGGCTCCGACTCCAGGGCCGAGATCAGCCGGCTCAGCACGTCCGCGAGCGGCGCCGCCGGGTGCAGGGCCGGGTCCTCGCACCGCGCCACGCCGTTCCCGCCCCAGGTGCACCGGTGCCAGTCGTCGAACGCGGCCGGCCGGCGCAGCCCCTCGTGCTTCTCCCGCCTGCGGCGCTCGGCGAACCCCGCCTCGTAACCGAGCCAGACCGCCCGGGCCTTCTCCAGTTCCTCCAGTGCGCGCATCAGCCGCACCGGGTCGGGCGCCCGGTCCTCGGGGCCCATCCCGTGCCGGGCGCACAGGTGGGCCCAGGTCGCCCGGTGACCGTACGGTGCGAAGCGTTCCAGGCATTTGCGCAGCGAATACCGCCGCAGCGCCAGATCGCTCCGCGGATCGCGGACCTGTCTCGCAAGACTCCGGAAACCGGCCATCGCGCCGCCACCTCCGTCGCTCGTACTCCGTCGCCCGTACTTCGGCGTCAATGAGTGGACGTACGAGTGCCCGGATCGGCTCCCTCTCATGGCGAGTTGGTCCATCTGGCGAGATGACGGCTCGTCATGTGGCGGTGTGTGGCGATTCGGAAAAGGTGACCGATGTTCACCTTACCGACGGGTCATACCGTCGGTAACCTCCGGCGCACCGGCCTCTCCGAGGAGCACGCATGCCCCCACGCACCCGCATGTCCGTACGCACCGGCAGGACACGAGCCGCCACCGTCGCGGCCGTTCTCGCCCTCGGCACGTCCCTGCTGGCCTCCGCACCTCATGCGGGCGCCGCCGAACCCGACCCCGTACCGGTCGTCGACTACTGCCAGGGGCAGTGCGACGACATCCTGCCGCCCGGCGAGAACGGCAACGCCACCCTCGTCGAGATCCTCGGCAACAAGGCGTTCGGCACCCATCCCGCGCACAGCGACGACCAGCTCGACCGGTACGACGGCCTGGTGGCCGGGCACACGGCGCTCACCGACCAGAAGCTGAACGACTTCTTCAACGACGCCTCCTTCGGCGTCGCGAAGGACCAGGTCGAGTCCGTCACCTCGCCCCGCGACGACGTCACGATCACCCGGGACAAGGTGTCGGGCGTCCCGCACATCAAGGGCACCACGCGCTACGGAACCGAGTTCGGCGCCGGCTTCGCGGCCGGTCAGGACCGGCTCTGGCTGATGGACCTCTTCCGCCACATCGGACGCGGGGAGCTGACCTCGTTCGCCGGCGGCGCGCTCGCCAACCAGGGCCTGGAGCAGCAGTTCTGGCCGCAGGCCCCGTACACCGAGGCCGATCTGGAGGCGCAGGTCACGTACATCAGGACCCATGAGGGGGCGCGCGGCGAGCAGGCCATGGCGGACGCCCAGGCCTATGTGGACGGCATCAACAGCTACCGGGAGAAGTCGAAGAAAGGCCGCTACTTCCCGGGCGAGTACGTCCTCACCGGCAAGATCGACTCCATCACGAACACAGGCGAGATCCAGCCGTTCAAACTGACCGACCTGATCTCGATCGCCTCGGTCGTCGGCGGCCAGTTCGGCGGCGGGGGCGGCGGCGAGGTCCAGGCGGCGCTGTCCCTGCTCTCCGCCCAGCAGAAGTACGGCGTCGAGGAGGGCACGAAGGTCTGGGAGTCGTTCCGGCAGCGCAACGACCCCGAGGCCGTGCTGACCGTGCACGACGGCACCGCCTTCCCTTACGCGAACAAGCCTGCCGAGGCCGTGGGTACGGCGCTCCCGGACCCCGGCTCCGTCACCGCCGAACCGCTGATCCACGACCGCACCGGCTCCGCGGGCACCGACGCCAAGGCGCCCGTCAAGGCCCCGGCCACGCTCAGGAGGGCCCAGGGCATCTATGACGACGGGGTCATACCCGAGGGCTCGCTCCCCGGCTCCGGCCCGGGCGCCCAGAAGCGCGGCATGTCCAACGCCCTGCTGGTCTCCGGCAAGCACACCGCGAGCGGCAACCCGGTCGCCGTGTTCGGCCCGCAGACCGGCTACTTCGCCCCGCAGCTGATGATGCTCCAGGAGATCCAGGGCCCCGGCATCAGCGCCCGCGGCGTCTCCTTCGCCGGCGTCGGCATGTACATCCAGATGGGGCGCGGCCAGGACTACGCCTGGAGCGCCACATCGGCGGGCCAGGACATCACCGACACGTACGCCGTCGAGCTGTGCGAACCCGACGGCTCCCCGCCCGCCAAGGACTCCACCCACTACCTCTACCGGGGCGCCTGCACCGCCATGGAGAAGATGGAGCGCGTCAACTCCTGGAAGCCGACCGTCGCCGACTCCACGGCGAAGGGCTCCTACCGGATGCAGGTCTGGCGCACCGGATACGGCATCGTCACCCACCGCGCCACGGTGGACGGAAAACCCGTCGCGTACACGAGCCTGCGCACCACCTACCGGCACGAGGCCGACTCGATCATCGGCTTCCAGATGCTCAACGACCCGTCCTACGTCACCGACGCCGCCTCCTTCCAGCGGGCGGCGAGCAACATCGACTACGCCTTCAACTGGTTCTACGCCGACTCCCGCACCGCCGCCTACTACAACAGCGGCATGAACCCGTTGCGCGCCCCCGGCGTCGACCCGGCGCTCCCCGTCAGGGCGGAGGAAGGGTACGAGTGGCAGGGCTACGACCCGGTGGCCAACACCGCCGCGTACACGCCGTTCGCCGAGCACCCGCACTCCAACGGCCAGGACTACTACGTCTCCTGGAACAACAAGCAGGCCGAGGGGTACGCCTCCGCGGGCTTCGGGCTCAGCGCGGTGCACCGGGCCGATCTGCTCGACGACCGGGTGTCTGCACTGGTGGCGGAAGGCGGTGTGACCCGCGCATCCCTCACCCGTGCGATGGCGGACGCCGCGCTCACCGATCTGCGCGGCGAACAGCTGCTGCCCGAGCTGCTCAAGGTGATCCGCTCCCAGCCGGTCACCGACCCCGCACTGAACGCGGTGGTCCAGCAACTGGACTCCTGGCGGGCGTCGGGCGCCCAGCGCAAGGAGAGCAGCCCGCGCTCGCACACGTACACCTACGCCGACGCGGTGCGGATCATGGACGCCTGGTGGCCGAGGCTGATCGAGGCCGAGTTCAAGCCCGGGCTCGGCGACGGCCTGTACGGGGCGCTCACCGCCAACCTCGCCACCGACGAGTCACCGGCGGCCAGCCACGGGCCGAGCGGCGCGCACAGCGGTTCGGCCTTCCAGTACGGCTGGTGGGGCTTCGCCGACAAGGACCTGCGCCAGGTGCTGGGGCAGCCGGTCAAGGGGCCGCTGGCCAGGACGTATTGCGGCAACGGCGATCTGAGCAGCTGTCGCACCACGCTGCTGACCTCGCTGAGGCAGGCGGCGGCGGTGCCGGCGGCCGAGGTCTACCCGGCCGACGGCACCTGTGAGGCCGGTGAGCAGTGGTGCACCGACTCGATCATCCACCGGGCCCTGGGCGGGATCACGCAGAAGGCGATCCACTGGCAGAACCGCCCGACCTACCAGCAGGTGGTGGAGTTCCCCGCGCACCGCTGAGTTCCACGCCTGGTTCCGGCCCGTCCGGCGTACGAGGACGGAACCGGTTGGCCGGGCGGGCCCGCACTCGGCAGGGCCGCCCGGCACAGCTCACCGATACTGCACGTACCGCTTCCGCACCGCCCGGAACGCGGCGAGATCCGCCGCCCACGCCCCCACGACCTCGTCCGTGTCCGCACCCGCGTCGATCATCGTGCGGACGCGGGTGTTGCCGGTGAGTTTGTCGATCCAGTTGTCCGGCCGCCAGGCGAACCCGCTCCACGTCCGCTTCGCCGTCACGAGCAGCGCGATCCCCGTGCGCACCGGGTCGAAGACCTCGCGGTCCTGTACGTGCAGCTGGACCCCGCCCACCGTCTTGCCCTGGAACTTGGAGAACGTCGGCGCGAAGTACGCCTCGCGGAACGCCACGCCGGGCAGGTCCAGCGCGTTGGCCGCCGCCGCCCAGGCGGGGCCGATGCCCTCCGCACCGAGCAGCTCGAACGGCCGGGTCGTGCCGCGCCCCTCGGAGAGGTTCGTTCCCTCGAAGAGGCAGGTGCCCGAATAGACCAGCGCGGTGTCGGGCGTCGGCATGTTCGGGCTCGGCGGCACCCACGGCAGCCCCGTGCCGTCGAAGAAGTCCGCGCGCGACCACCCCGACATCTTCACGGTCTCCAGCTCGGCCGGCCGGTCCGCGAGGAACTCCCCGTTGAACAGCAGCGCCAGCTCGGTGACCGTCATCCCGTGCGCCTGGGAGATCTCCCGGCGCCCCACGAACGTGCCGAACGCGGGGTCCAGCACCGGCCCGAGCGCGGCGCGTCCCGACACCGGGTTCGGCCGGTCCAGGACGACGAACCGCTTGCCCGCGAGGGCCGCCGCCTGCATGCAGTCGTACAGCGTCCAGATGTACGTGTAGAAGCGGGCACCCGCGTCCTGGATGTCGAAGACGACCGTGTCCACGCCGGACGCCGTGAAGACGTCGGCGAGCGCCTGCCCGCTCTTCAGGTACGTGTCGTAGACCGGCAGCCCCGTCGCCGGGTCGTCGTACCGGCCCTCCGAGCCGCCCGCCTGCGCCGTGCCGCGGAAGCCGTGCTCGGGGCCGAAGACCGCGGTCAGGTTCACCCGCTCGTCCGGGTGCATCACATCGACGATGTGACGCACGTCGGAGGTGATCCCGGTGGGGTTCGTGACGACGCCGACGCGCTGCCCCGCCAGCAGCGCGTAGCCGTCAGCCGCCAGCCGGTCGAATCCGGTACGGACCCGGCCGTGACCGCCACCGTGCCCCTGGCCGGACGAGGGGACGGCGGCTGCGGGTCCGGCGGACGCGGCGGTCGCCGCGAGCGCTCCCACCGCGCCGCCGACGGCCAGCAATCCACGCCTGGACAGGCTCATTCGGCTACCTCCATGATCGCAACGTCTGTCATGGCCACGCACGCTAGCGCGCGAGAGGGCCGCAGGGAACGAGCCGGACGGGGCGGCTGTACGTCAAGAGGCGGACGACTGGCCCCCGCCCCTTCCCCGAGGACATACCGACCGGTTAGTCTGCCGGTGCAGTCGGCTGAGAGAGGCGGGACCGATGAGTACGGTGCAGGGCGCGGGCGTAGTGGTCACGGGGGCCGGAGGCGGCATCGGAGCCGCCCTGGCCCGCAGATTCGCCGCCGAGGGTGCACGGGTCGTGGTCAACGACCTCGACGAGGGCCGGATCAAGACGCTCGCCGAGGAGATCGGCGCCGTCCCGGTCGCCGGTGACGCCTCACAGATCATCGATGCCGCCCGCGACGCGCTGGACGGCATCGTGGACGTCTACTGCGCCAACGCCGGCCTCGCCTCACCCGGTGACGTCTTCGCCGACGAGGAGGTCTGGGCCGCCGCCTGGGACGTCAACGTGATGGCCCACGTCCGCGCGGCCAGGGCGCTGCTCCCCAACTGGCTGGAGCGCGGCAGCGGCAGGTTCGTCTCCACGGCCTCGGCCGCCGGGCTGCTGACGATGATCGGCGCGGCGCCGTACAGCGTCACCAAGCACGGCGTGGTCGCCTTCGCGGAGTGGCTGTCCCTCACCTACCGCCACCGCGGCGTCAAGGTCCACGCGATCTGCCCGCAGGGCGTGCGCACGGACATGCTCACCGCCGCGGGATCGGCCGGGAAGCTCGTCCTCGCCCCCAGCGCCATCGAGCCCGAGGACGTCGCCGACGCCCTCTTCGACGCCATGGCCGAGGACCGCTTCCTCGTCCTGCCGCACCCCGAGGTCGCCGGGTACTACCGGGCCCGCGCCAAGGACACCGACCACTGGCTCGGCAATATGAACCACCTCCAGCAGAAGTGGGAAGAGGCAGGCGCATGAGCGAGTCGATCTACGCGGCCAAGCCCTGGCTCGCCCTGCTCAGCGAGGCGCAGCGGGCTCCCGTCAGCCCCGCCGAAACCCTGGTGCACGCCTTCCGTGACTCCGCGGCCCGGGCCCCCGGCCATCCGGCGCTCGCCTACTTCGACGGGCGCCTCACCTACCGCGAGACCGACGAACTCTCCGACTCCGTGGCCGGGCACCTCGCGGCCCGGGGCCTGGAGCGCGGCGACCGGGTCGCGATCATGCTGCAGAACTCCCCACAGTTCGTCCTCGCGCTGCTCGGCGCCTGGAAGGCCGGGGCCACCGTCGTCCCGCTCAACCCGATGTACAAGTCGGCCGAGGTCGGGCACGTACTGAAGGACGCCGAGGTCACGGCGCTGATCTGCTCCGACCGGGCCTGGGAGGCGTATCTGCGGGATACCGCGGCTGCCGCCCCGGCCCTCCGGATCGCTGTCACCGCCTGCGAGCTCGACCTCCAGACTTCGAGCGACGAGCGGGTGCTGAACTTCGACCGGCAGCCGCCCGCCGATGACGCCGACGACCTGGTCGCCGTCGCCCGCAAGGGTCTCGTGGCCCCCGCCGGCCGGGAGCTCGCCGCCGACGACGTGGCGCTGATCAGCTACACCTCCGGGACCAGCGGCACCCCCAAGGGCGCCATGAACTCCCACGGCAACATCATGATCAACGCCGAACGCCAGCGCACCGGCCACCCCGTCGCCGAGGGCTCCGCCTACTTCGCCCTCGCCCCGCTCTTCCACATCACCGGCATGGTCTGCCAGCTGGCCGCCTGCCTCGCCAACGCGGGCACCCTCGTGCTGGCGTACCGCTTCCACCCCGGCGTCGTCCTCGACGCGTTCGCCGAGCACCGGCCCGCGTACACCGTCGGCCCCTCCACCGCCTTCATGGCGCTGGCCGCGACCCCCGGGGTCACGCCGGATCACTTCGCCTCCTTCCAGGTGATCTCCTCCGGCGGCGCACCCCTGCCGCCCGCACTCGTGGAGAAGTTCCGGGCCGGCTTCGGCCCGTACATCCGCAACGGCTACGGCCTCACCGAGTGCACGGCGCCCTGCGCCTCCGTGCCGCCCGAGCGCGAGGCGCCCGTCGACCCGGTCTCCGGCACCCTCTCGGTCGGCGTGCCCGGCCCGGACACGGTCGTGCGGATCATCGACGAGAACGGGGCGGAGGTCCCCTTCGGCGAGCAGGGCGAGATAGCGGTGCGCGGTCCCCAGGTCGTCTCCGGCTACTGGCGGCTGCCCGAGGCCACCGCCGCCGCGTTCCCCGACGGCGAGCTGCGCACCGGCGACATCGGCTTCATGGACCGCGAGGGCTGGCTCTACGTCGTCGACCGCAAGAAGGACATGATCAACGCCTCCGGCTTCAAGGTCTGGCCGCGCGAGGTCGAGGACGTCCTGTACACCCATCCCGCCGTACGCGAGGCCGCCGTCGTCGGTGTCCCCGACGCCTACCGCGGCGAGACGGTCCGCGCCTACGTCAGTCTGCGGCCCGGCGCCGCGGTCGAACCGGGCGAATTGGGTGCGTACTGCAAGGAACGGCTCGCCGCGTACAAGTACCCGCGCGAAGTCGAGATCCTGGCCGAACTTCCCAAGACCGCGAGTGGGAAGATCCTCAGGCGGGAACTGCGTTCACCCCGCTAGAACCGGTCCGGTTCCGGTCCGGTTCACGCGACTCACGGAAGGAAGGTGGCGGCTATGGCCAAGGCGACGGACGGGAGCGGTACCCCCGTCCCCCAGCGGCTGCTGGCCGCCGCCACCCGGCTCTTCGCCGAGCAGGGGTACGACCGCACGTCGGTCCAGGAGATCGTCGAGGCGGCCGGCGTCACCAAGGGCGCGCTCTACCACTACTTCGGCTCCAAGGAGGACCTCCTCCAGGAGGTCTACGCCCGGGTGCTGCGGCTCCAGCAGGAGCGGCTGGACGCCTTCGCGGACGCCGACGCACCCGTCGAGCAGCGGCTGCGCGAAGCCGCAGCGGACGTGGTCGTCACCACCATCGAGAACCTCGACGACGCCTCGATCTTCTTCCGCTCCATGCACCATCTGAGCCCGGAGAAGAACAAGCAGGTACGGGTCGAGCGGCGCCGCTACCACGAGCGCTTCCGCGCGCTCGTGGAGGAGGGCCAGCGCAGCGGGGTGTTCTCCACGGCGACCCCCGCGGACCTGATCGTCGACTACCACTTCGGCTCGGTCCACCACCTGTCGACCTGGTACCGGCCGGACGGCCCACTGACCCAGCAGCAGGTCGCCGACCACCTCGCCGACCTGCTGCTGCGCGCCCTGCGCCCGTAGCCGGCCCCCCTCGGCGGGCCCGTTCGCACGGGCCCGCCGGCTCCTCAGAAGTACTTCTTGATCTCCCGGCGGGCCAGCGACCGCTGGTGCACCTCGTCCGGACCGTCCGCCAGCCGCAGCGTCCGCGCCGCCGCCCACAGCTCCGCCAGCGGGAAGTCCTGGCTGACCCCGCCCGCCCCGTGCAGCTGCACCGCCTGGTCGAGGATCGAGACCACCGCACGCGGGGTGGCGATCTTGATGGACTGGATCTCGGTGTGCGCACCGCGGTTGCCGACCGTGTCCATCAGCCAGGCCGTCTTCAGCACGAGCAGCCGCAACTGCTCCACGGTGACCCGGGCGTCCGCGATCCAGTTCTGCACGACGCCCTGCTGGGCGAGCGGCTTGCCGAAGGCGGTACGGGCCACCGCGCGCCGGCACATCAGCTCGATGGCGCGCTCCGCCATGCCGATCAGGCGCATGCAGTGGTGGATGCGGCCCGGACCGAGCCGCGCCTGGGCGATGGCGAACCCGCCGCCCTCCTCGCCGATCAGGTTCGAAGCCGGCACCCGCACGTTGTCGAAGACCACCTCGGCGTGGCCGCCGTGGGAGTGGTCCTCGTAGCCGTACACCTGCATGGCGCGCTTCACCGTCAGGCCCGGGGTGTCGCGCGGCACCAGGATCTGCGACTGCTGGCGGCGGATGTCCTCGCCGTCCGGGTCGGTCTTGCCCATCACGATGAAGATCGCGCAGTCCGGGTTCATCGCCCCGGAGATGTACCACTTGCGCCCGTTGATGACGTAGGTGTCGCCGTCGCGGGTGATCCCGGTCTCGATGTTGGTCGCGTCCGACGAGGCGACCTCCGGCTCCGTCATCGCGAACGCGGACCGGATCTCACCGGCCAGCAGCGGCTCCAGCCACTGCTTCTTCTGCTCCTCGGTGCCGAACTGCGCCAGCACCTCCATGTTCCCGGTGTCGGGCGCGGCACAGTTCAGCGCGGTCGGCGCCAGGTGCGGCGAGCGGCCCAGGATCTCCGCCAGCGGGGCGTACTGGAGATTGGTGAGCCCGGCGCCGTACTCGGCGTCCGGCAGGAAGAGGTTCCACAGCCCCTGTCGGCGGGCCTCGGCCTTGAGGTCGTCGACGATTCCCGGGGTGTCCCACGGCGACGCGAGCTCTGCGCGCTGCTCCTCCGCGGTCTGCTCGGCGGGGTAGACGTGCTCGTCCATGAAGGTGAGCAGCCTGGCGCGCAGCTCTTCGGTACGGGCGTCGAATGCGAAGTCCATGGGGTGGGTCAGCCTTCCTGGAGGGTGGTGAGGCCGTGCTCGATGAAGACGGGGACGAGATCGCCGATGCGGTCGAAGCCACCGCCGACCGTCTGGCCCAGGGTGTAGCGGTAGTGGATGCCCTCGAGGATCACGGCGAGCTTGAACCAGGCGAACGCCGTGTACCAGGAGATGCCGGAGGTGTCCCGGCCGGAGCGGGCGGCGTAGCGCTCGATCAGCTCGGCGGGTGAGGGGTGGCCGGCCGCCCCGCTGGTGGTGGAGACCGGCGACTTCGGCAGCCCCAGGTCGGAGCTGTACATCACCAGCAGGCCGAGGTCGGTGAGCGGGTCGCCGAGCGTCGACATCTCCCAGTCGAGGACGGCCTTGATCTCGTCGTCGGACCCGATCAGCACGTTGTCCAGGCGGTAGTCGCCGTGGATGACGGCCGGGGCGGGGGAGCCCGGCAGCTGCCGGCCGAGCGCCGCGTGCAGCTCGTCGATGCCGGGCAGTTCGCGGTTGCGGGAGGCGTCCAGCTGCTTGCCCCAGCGGCGCAGCTGCCGGTCGAGGAAGCCCTCGGGGCGCCCGAAGTCGCCGAGGCCGACGGCCTGCGGGTCCACGGCGTGCAGCTCCACGAGGGTGTCGACCAGCCCCAGCACCGCCTTGCGGGTCCGCTCGGCGCCCAGCGGGGCCAACTGCTCCGCCGTGCGGTACGGGGTGCCCTCGACGTACTCCATGACGTAGAAGGGCGAGCCGATGACCGTATCGTCCTCGCAGAGCAGGACCGGTTCGGGGACCGGGACCGCCGTCGGGTACAGCCCGCTGATCACGCGGTGCTCGCGCTTCATGTCGTGCGCGGTGGCCAGCACATGGCCCAGCGGCGGCCGGCGGACGACCCAGCGGCCGGCTTCCTCCGTGTCCGTGACGACATAGGTCAGGTTGGAGCGGCCGCCCTCGATGAGCCGGGCATCGAGCGGTCCGTTCACCAGACCCGGCCGCTCGCGGTCCAGATGTCCGCGCAAGCGGTCGAGGTCGAGACCTGGCGGATGGACTGGGCTCATCGTGCGCACCTCCGGGGTGAAAAATCAGTCGGTGTTCATGATGCCGACCAGTCGGTATGTCGTCCAGTGAACTTCCGGAACCGGATGTGCGGAATCCGGTCCGAATGGCGGCCGGCCTTGGCACTCGGTCCTGTCTCTGAATAGAGTTCACGTATGGATACTGCCCTGCTGATCGACGAAGTCCGCCTCACCCCGATCCTCATCGCCGACCCGCCGCTCCTCAACACCCAGGGCGTGCACCAGCCCTACACCCCGCGGCTCATCGTGGAGGTCGTCACCCGGGGCGGAGTGACCGGCATCGGGGAGACCTACGGCGACGGCAAGTACCTCGACCTGGCCCAGCCCCTCGCCGCGGCCCTGGCCGGACGCCCGGTCAGCGATGTGAACGGCCTCTTCGCCCTCGCCGAAGAGGTGTGCGGCGATTCACGCGCGGCCGACGAACGGGTCGACGCGGGCGGTCTGCGCGGCGTCCAGACCGCGGACAAGCTGCGGCTCTCCGTGGTCTCCGGCTTCGAGGTCGCCTGCCTGGACGCCCTGGGCAAGACCCTCGGCCTGCCGGTGCACGCACTGCTCGGCGGCAAGGTCCGCGACAGCGTCGAATACAGCGCCTACCTCTTCTACCGCTGGGCGCAGCACCCGGACGGCGGCGAGAGCGACGACTGGGGCGCGGCCGTCGACCCGGCCGGAGTCGTCGCCCAGGCCCGGCGCTTCGCCCGCGAATTCGGCTTCTCCTCCTTCAAGCTGAAGGGCGGCGTCTTCCCGCCCGACGAGGAGATCGCCGCCGTCCGCGCCCTGGCCGAGGCCTTCCCCGGACAGCCGCTGCGTCTGGACCCCAACGGAGCCTGGTCCGTCGAGACCTCGCTGTACGTCGCCGAGCAGCTGAAGGACGTACTCGAATACCTGGAGGACCCGGCGAGCGGCACGGAGCTGATGGCCGCCGTGGCGGCCGGCACCGACGTCCCGCTGGCCACGAACATGTGCGTCACCACGCTCGCCGAGGTCCCCGAGGCCTTCGCACGCGGCGCCGTCCAGGTCGTCCTGTCCGACCACCACTACTGGGGCGGGCTGCACCGCACCCGCGAACTGGCCGGGATCTGCCGCACCTACGGCGTCGGCCTCTCCATGCACTCCAACACCCACCTCGGGATCAGCCTCGCCGCCATGACGCACGTCGCGGCCACCGTCCCCAACCTCGACTACGCCTGCGACAGCCACTACCCCTGGCAGACCGAGGACGTCATCACCACCCGCCACGTCTTCGAGGACGGCCGGCTCACCGTCTCCGACGCCCCGGGCCTCGGCGTCGAACTCGACCGGGAACGCCTGGCCGTGCTGCACCGCCGCTGGCTCGACGACGACGGCACGATGCGCGAGCGCGACGACGCCGCCGCGATGCGCAAGGCCGAGCCGGACTGGGCGACTCCCGCGATTCCGCGCTGGTGACGGCCGGTCCGCCGCGCCGGTTCCGGCCCGAGTTGCGGGCGCCCCGCCCCGCCGCGAATGTCGGTGTATGAAGGCGATCAGCTACAGCAGCTACGGCGGCACCGACGTCCTGGAGTACGGGGAGCGCCCCGACCCCAAGGTCGGCCCCGACAGCGTTCTGGTGAAGGTACGGGCCGCGGCGGTCAACCCCGTCGACCGGGCAGCCCGCGAGGGACACCTCGACGCCATCCTGGACACGGTCTTCCCCGTGATCCCCGGCTGGGACGTCTCCGGGGTCGTCGTCCAGCCCGGCAGCGCCGTCGACGAGTTCGCCGTCGGCGACGAGGTCATCGGATACGTACGGGAGGACTTCCTCAGCCGCGGCACCTTCGCCGAGTACGTGGCCGCGCCCGTGCGCACGCTCGCGCGCAAGCCCCTGAGCCTGAGCTTCGAGGAGGCGGCGGGCCTGCCCCTGGCCGGCCTCACCGCTTACCAGGTGCTCCACCGCTCGCTGCGCATCGGCGACGGCGACACGGTTCTCGTCCATGCTGCGGCGGGCGGCGTCGGCTCGTTCGCCGTGCAGATCGCCCGCCACGCCGGCTGCCGGGTCATCGGCACCGCGAGTGAGCGCAACCACGACCATCTGCGGCAGCTCGGCGCGGAGCCCGTGGCGTACGGGGACGGGCTGGCGGACCGGTTGAGGGCGCTCGCCCCCGACGGGATCGAGGCCGCCTTCGACACCGTGGGCGGGGAGGCGCTGCGGGTGTCCGCCGAGACGCTCGCGCCGGGCGGGCGCCTGGCGTCGATCGTGGACCAGGAGGTGTTCTCGTACGGCGGTGCCTACGCGTTCGTACGGCCCGACGCCAAGGACCTGGCCCATCTGGCGGAGCTGGCCGAGCAGGGCATCGTCACGGTCCATGTGGACCGGGTCTTCCCGCTGGCACAGACGGCACAGGCCCACCGGCTCAACGCCGAGGGACGCACCCGCGGAAAGATCGTCGTCACCGTGGACTGGGAGAGCGAGGACTGACCGCTCCCGCCCCCAGGCGACTCAGAAAAGCATCGCGGCGGCGAACGCGGCCAGCGCGACCGTGCACGCCGCCGCGGTCAGCGCCGCACGGGCACCCAGCGGCCGCGGTCGCGCGGCGCCCATGCCCTGCACCCGCCGGTTCGCCACCCTCAGGAACCCCAGCCAGGCGAGCACGCTCAACGACAGGGCGACCATCCCGGCCGGGGTGGCCCCGCCGTGCAGCGCCTGCTTTCCGGCCAGCAGCGCCACGACCGTGCACGACAGCGTCGTACGCCGCCACGCCAGCCTCGTCCGCTCGGGCTGGAGCCCCGGGTCGCGCTCCCCTGCGGTCACCGGCCCTCCCAGCCGAAGAGGACCACCACCACCATCGCCACGGCCACCACGGCGACCGCCAGACTCAGCAGCGTCGGGAAACGCGACACCGGCAGGTCCATCCCGCGCCGCATCGCCCGCTCGCACCGCACCCAGTGGTTGACGGCCCGCAGGGCGCACAGCACCCCGGCCGCCAGCAGGGCGAGCGCCAGGCCGGCCCGGACGCCCCACGCCAGCTCGGGCAGGAACTGGTCGACCGCGAAACCGCCGCCGATCAGCGCGAGAGCCGTCCGGATCCAGGCGAGGAACGTCCGCTCGTTGGCGAGCGAGAAGCGGTAGTCGGGCGTGTCGCCCTCTTCGCGGATCCGCTGCGGCGCGAACCACAGCCGCAGACCCCGCACAAAATCGTTCACGTACGGACCTTAAGCCGATCGGAACGACTGGAGCCGCCGGTAGGCCTCCAGCCCGTCCGGCACCCAGTCCCAGTCGCCGAGCCGCTGCTCCAGCTCCGCGTCCGTGAGAAAGGTGTGCCAGGCGACCTCCTCCACCTGCGGCCGAACCGGCAGCGCGCACCGCACCCGGTAGACGTACGACCACCAGCTGTGCCCGCCGCCCTCGTAGAGGAACTTGAACAGCGGCTCCGGACGGGGGAGTCCCGACACGCCCAGCTCCTCCTCCGCCTCCCGCAGCGCCGCCTCGTCGTAGGACTCACCGGCGCCGACCACCCCGCCGACGAACATGTCGTAGTGGGACGGGAAGACGAGCTTGGTGGCGGTCCTGCGGTGCACGAAGACGCGGCCCTCTGCGTCGCGGGCCTCGATGAACACGCAGCGGTGGCGCAGGCCCCGCGCGGTCGCCTCGCCGCGCGGGGCCTGCCCCACGACGACATCGTTCTCGTCGACGATGTCCAGGATCTCGTCAGAGGGATTCATGCCCCTCATCCAACATCAGCCCTCCGGCACCCATGTGACGTGAGGTTTCAGTGCGGCTGGAGGCTCTGCGAACGGCGTCCGCCCACCGGCCCCTCCGGCATCGCCGGGTGCAGCCCCAGCAGCACGATCCCGGCCACGATCGCCGCCAGCCCGGCCGCCTGCCAGGCCAGCGCGCCCGTGTCGGTGCGCACCTGGTCGCCCAGGAAGCCGATCCCGCAGGCGATCCCGGCCAGCGGCTGGGCCGCGGTCAGGGCCGGCAGCGACAATCGCAGCGGGCCCGTCTCGAACGCGCTCTGTACGAGGATGAGCCCCGTCACCCCCAGCACCAGCACCGCGTACGGCTGCCAGCTGGTGACGAACGCCGCCCAGCCCCCGTCGGAGAGCCGCTGCCCGCTGACCCGGGTGAGGGCGTCCTGGAGTCCGTACAGCAGGCCCGCCGCCACCGCGAGCAGCGCGGGGGACACCCCCGACCGAGCGTGCTTGGCGAAGGCCGTCAGCAGCAGGGCGAGCCCCACCACCACGCCGATCACCAGCCAGTGCCGCAGCGGACTGGACACCGCCTGCCCGCCCTTCGGCTCGCCCGCCACCAGGAAGGCGGCGACCCCGCCGGCCAGCAGCCACAGCCCGGCCCAGCCCTGCCGGCCCAGCCGCTGACCGGTGCGGTGCCGGGAAAGGGCCATCGCGAAGAGGAGATTGGTGGCGAGGAGCGGTTCGACGACGGAGACCTCGCCCTTGCCGAGCGCCACAGCGCCCAGCACCATGCCGCAGACCATCAGCCCGATACCGGCCAGCCAGGTGGGCACCCGCATCAGGTCCAGCAGCAGCCGGGGGGAGAGATAGTCGCTCCTCGGGGCGTGACTGGCGGCGGCCTGCTGCAGCACGAAGCCGAACCCCAGACAGCAGGCCGCACTCACGGCGAGCACGAGGACCAGCACCGACACGCTTCTCCACCCCGAGTCAGGCCGGAAGAGGGTGATTCGTATCGACGATAGCGCCTGGGGGCCGCCGGTGCGGCCGGAGTGCGGCCGACCGGGCGGTTGACGCCGGGGCGGCCGGTACCGAAGATCTGACGCACGAGTAACTTCGCGAGCGGCCGTACGGGTGACGTGCGGTCCTTGTGCCGGACCGCGGCCCGGCCGGCCCCGACAAGGATGGAAACCATGGCGTACGACGCTGATGTGATCGTGATCGGGGCAGGACTCGCGGGGCTGGTCGCCACGGCGGAACTCGTCGACGCGGGCCGTTCGGTGATCCTCCTCGACCAGGAACCCGAGCAGTCACTCGGCGGCCAGGCGCACTGGTCCTTCGGCGGCCTCTTCCTCGTCGACTCGCCCGAACAGCGCCGCATGCGGATCAAGGACAGCCACGAGCTCGCCCTCCAGGACTGGTTCGGTACGGCAGGCTTCGACCGCAAGGAGGACCACTGGCCGAAGAAGTGGGCCGAGGCGTACGTCGACTTCGCCGCCGGTGAGAAGCGCTCCTGGCTCCACGCCCAGGGCGTCAGGTTCTTCCCCGTCGTCGGCTGGGCCGAGCGCGGCGGCTACGACGCGAACGGCCACGGCAACTCCGTCCCCCGCTTCCACATCACCTGGGGCACCGGCCCCGGCGTCGTCGCCCCCTTCGAGCGGCGCGTGCGCGAGGGCGTCGCCAAGGGGCTCGTCAGCTTCCGCTTCCGCCACCGCGTCACCGGCCTCGGCCGCACCGGGGGCACCGTCGACACCGTGAGCGGCGAGATCTTGGAGCCCAGCGACGCGGCCCGCGGCACCGCGAGCAGCCGGGAGACGGCCGGCGCCTTCGAGCTCAGGGCCCAGGCGGTGATCGTCACCTCCGGCGGCATCGGCGGCAACCACGACCTCGTACGCGAGCAGTGGCCCGAGCGGCTCGGCACCCCTCCCGCCAAGATGCTCTCCGGCGTCCCCGCCCACGTGGACGGGCTGATGCTCGGCATCACCGAGGACGCGGGCGCCCACCACATCAACCGCGACCGGATGTGGCACTACACCGAGGGCATCGAGAACTGGAACCCGATCTGGGCCAGGCACGGCATCCGGATCCTGCCCGGCCCGTCCTCGCTCTGGCTGGACGCCCGCGGCAAGCGGCTGCCCGTCCCGCTCTTCCCCGGTTTCGACACGCTCGGCACCCTCGAACACATCATGCGCAGCGGCCACGACTACACCTGGTTCGTCCTGGACCAGAAGATCATCGGCAAGGAGTTCGCGCTCTCCGGCTCCGAGCAGAACCCCGACCTGACCGGCAAGTCCGTCCGTGACGTGATCGGCCGGGCCCGCGCGGACGTGCCGGGCCCGGTGAAGGCGTTCATGGACCAGGGCGTGGACTTCGTCGTCGAGAAGGACCTCGCCGCCCTCGTCCGCGGCATGAACGCCCTCACCGGCGAAGCGCTCATCGACGAGGACGACCTGCGCCGCGAGATCACCGCCCGCGACCGGGAGATCGCCAACCCCTTCACCAAGGACCTCCAGATCACCGCGATCAGGGGTGCCCGCACCTACCTCGGCGACAAGCTCATCCGTACGGCCACGCCGCACCGCATCCTCGACCCGAAGGCCGGGCCGCTGATCGCCGTACGGCTCAACATCCTGACCCGCAAATCGCTCGGCGGACTGGAGACGGACCTGTCCTCCCGGGTCCTCACCGCCGACGGCAGCCCCCTGGCCGGGGTGTACGCGGCCGGCGAGGCGGCCGGCTTCGGCGGCGGCGGGGTGCACGGCTACCGCTCCCTGGAGGGCACCTTCCTCGGCGGCTGCATCTTCTCCGGCCGGGCGGCGGGGCGCGCGGCCGCGGCGGCGGTCGTATAGAGCGGCCGGCCGGCGGGCCGCCTACGGCCCCGCGCGCGTCCGTCCGGTGGGGTTCCGGACCCGGAACCGTGCCGAGGCGCCGGATTCGGGCATGGGAAGAAGATGCCAGGAGTAGCCGAACCCGTCATCAACCTCGTCCGGCGCACCACCGAGCCCGTGGCCGCGCAGACCCTGCGTTCCACGGGCGCGGCGGTGATCGCCTATGCCGTGGCGACCGCGACGCTGACCGAGCCCGCACCGCTGACCGCACCGCTGACCGCACTGCTCGTCGTCCAGGTGACCCTCTACGCCACCGTCAACATGTCGGTCAAGCGTGTCGTGTCCGTCATCGTCGGCGTCCTCATCGCGAGCGGCTTCAGCGCCCTCGTCGGCATTTCCTGGTGGAGCCTGGGGCTGACCATCTTCACCGCGCTGATCATCGGCAGACTGGTCCGCGTCGACGAGTTCGTCCCCGAGGTGGCGATCAGCGCCATGCTCGTCCTCGGCGTCACGTCACAAACCGCGCGGTCCAGCATGGCGTGGGAGCGCGTGTACGAGACACTCATCGGCGCGGGCGTGGGCCTGCTGTTCAACCTGCTGTTCGCCCCGCCCGTCTGGGTGCAGACCGCGGGCACGTCCATCGACGGACTGGCCGGCCAGATGGGGCAGATGTTCCGCGACCTGGGGAGCGACCTCGCCCGTCCGGTCACCGTCCCGGAGGCGGCCGACCGGCTGCACCGGGCCCGCCGTCTCGACCACGACATCGTCGAGGTGGACGCCTCTCTGCGGCAGGCCGAGGAAAGCCTGATGTACAACCCAAGGGTGCGGCAGGGGCTGCTGCACCGGGTGGTGCTGCGCACCGGTCTGGACACGCTGGAGATCTGCGCGGTCGTCGTGCGGGTGCTGTCCAGGACGCTGACCGACCTCGCCAAGGACCGGGTCGACGAACCCCTCTTCCCCGCTGAGGTCGCCGGGCACATCACGGAACTGTTCGAGCAGATGGCGGGGGCCATCGAAAGCTTCTCGGTGCTCATCACCACTCCGGTGGCCGCCAGCGCCGAGGAGGCCGAGGAGCGGCTCACCGAGGCGCTCACCGCCAGCCGGACAACCCGGGACCTGGTGGCCGACATGCTGCTGGCCGCCGTCCAGGAGCATCCCAGGAAGTGGCAGCTGCACGGGGCCCTGCTCGCCGAGGTCGACCGCATCCTGGACGAGCTCGACATCGAGAAGCGCGCCGAACGTCTGGGCCAGGAGCTCGACCGCCGCTCGGCCGAGCTGCACGAGCGCCACCCCCGGCTGCTCGCGCTCCGGCGCCGCCTGGGCCTCGTGAAGGGCGGGGGCAGGGAGCAGAGTGCCGAAGTCGAGGTGCAGTGAGCGTCGGCCGGCCGTGCCGGCTCAGCCCCGTGCCACGTCGGGGCCGATACGCTCGGCGACCCGGAAGCGCTCGGCGACGATCATCGTGTCGTCGTCCACGGTGAACTCCGGGTCGCCGAGCGCGTCCCGCATCTCCTCGCTGTGCCAGAACCGCTCGTGGCCCGCCCGCCACTCGGCGACCGACGTGTAGCCCTCGCCCTCGTCCAGCGCGTGCTGGAGGCCGACGTCGGCGAGTCGCAGCACACGCACCTCGGTCACTTCGAGCACCGCGATCTCCCGCCCGTCCGAGTCGATGAGGGCGGACCGCTCACCGACCGGAGGCAGCTCCTCCTTCTCGATCTCGTACTCCACGAGCAGGCCGGAGGTCGACACCTTGCGCCCGTCCAGGACCGCGGCGACCAACTGGTCGCGCAGCGGACCGGGGAAGGCGAGCAGAAAGGGCTTGAGCGCTTCGCGGTTCGGCATGGCGCAAGTCTGGCATTCACGGTCCGCCCGCGCGGGGCAGATCTGACGGGACGGTGACGGACCGCCGCAGCCCCTGGCTTCCGGGGGCCCGGAGTGCTCGAATCGACGGGTGAACAGTTCTCCTCCCGATTCCGTTCCCGATTCCCCTTCCGGCGCGGAACCGGATCCCGGGGCCCAGGGCCCCGATCCCGACGGCACCGGCACGCCCGTGGGCCGCCGGCTCGTCCTGACGATGCTGGGCCTCGGCGCGGCCGGGCTCGTCGCCGCCCCCGTACTGCAGCGCACCCTCGAATCCGGCCTGGGCGCGCTCTCCGACAAGGACCCCACGGGGCTGACCGGGCTGCTGCCCAACGGCGGCGGCTTCCGCTACTACTCCGTCGCCACGTCCGTACCGAAGAAGAGCGCCGGCGACTACCGGCTGACCGTCGACGGTCTGGTCGACCGCCCGGCCACGTACACCCTCGACGCCCTCCAGCGCATGGAGCAGACCCGGATGGTCCGGGACGTCCAGTGCGTCACCGGCTGGCGGGTGCCCGAGACCCCCTTCGAGGGCGTACGGCTCTCCGCCCTGCTGGACGCGGCGGGGGTCCGGCCCGGGGCGAAGGCCGTCCGGTTCACCTGCTTCGACGGCGCCTACAGCGAGAGCCTCACCCTCGACCAGGCCCGCCGGGCCGATGTGCTGGTCGCGCTGCGGATGCAGGACCGGCCGGTGTCCCACTCCCACGGCGGACCGGTCCGCCTCTACGTGGCCCCGATGTACTTCTACAAGTCGGCGAAATGGCTCTCCGGGGTCACCGTCACGGACTCGGCTCGCCCCGGATACTGGGAGAAGCTCGGATATGACGTCGACGCCTGGGTCGGCCGGTCCAACGGCCGCGACGATGCCCCCACGACCTGAGGCGGACGGCCGGGTCCACCGGTTCAGCGGCGCGGTGCGATGGGTGCACCGCACCACGGCCGCGCTGATGCTCCTGTGCGTGGCGACGGCGGCCTGTCTGTACGTACCGCAGCTCGCCGAACTCGTCGGGCGCCGCCATCTCCTGGTCACCGTGCACGAGTGGTCCGGGCTGCTCATTCCCGTACCGCTGCTGGCGGGGCTTCTCGCGCGGTCCCTGCGGGCCGACCTGGGCCGCCTCAACCGCTTCGGGCCGCACGACGGGCAGTGGCTGCGGGCGGTACGCCGCCGTGACCACCGGCCCGGGTCCCGCCCGGCCGGGAAGTTCAACGCCGGACAGAAGCTGTACGCGGCGTGGATCGCGGGAGCGGTGCTCGTCATGGCGGGCACCGGGCTGCTGATGTGGTTCACCGGTCTGGCCCCGCTGATGTGGCGGACCGCCGCGACCTTCGTCCACGACTGGCTGGCGCTGGCCATCGGCATCGTGCTGGGCGGACACATCGCGAAGGCGCTCGCCGACCCGGAGGCACGCCGTGGCATGCGTACCGGGTCGGTCGAGCGCCAGTGGGCCCGCCGCGAGCACCCGCTGTGGCGGGAGCCGGGGGAGCGGTCGCTAGAGGACCAGTGACAGCAGCAGGATGAAGGCCAGCGAGACCACGGAGATGATGGTCTCCATCACCGACCAGGTCTTCACCGTCTGGCCGACGTCCATCCCGAAGTACTCCTTCACGAGCCAGAAACCCGCGTCGTTGACGTGGCTGAAGAAGAGCGAGCCCGCGCCGACGGCGAGGACCAGCAGGGCGGCGTGCGAGGTCGACATGTCGGCGGCCAGCGGGGCCACCAGACCGGCCGCCGAGATGGTGGCCACCGTCGCCGAGCCGGTCGCGAGCCGGATGCCCACGGCGATCAGCCAGCCGAGCAGCAGCGCCGGGATCGACCAGTTCTCGGAGAACTCCAGGATCATCTGACCCACACCGGCGTCGATGAGCGTCTGCTTGAAACCGCCGCCCGCACCCACGATGAGCAGCACACCGGCGATCGGGGCGAGGGACTTCTCCACGGTGGTGGAGAGCCGGCCCTTGGTGAATCCGGCCGCCCGGCCCAGCGTGAACATGGCCACGATGACGGCCGCGAGCAGGGCGATGAGCGGCGAGCCGATCACATCGGTGACCCGCTGGAGGCTCTGCTCCGGGTCGTCCACCACGATGTCGACCAGTGCCTTGATCAGCATCAGGACGACGGGCAGCAGGATCGTCGCCAGGGTGGCGCCGAAGCTCGGCCGGCGGTCCAGGTCCTCGGACGGGCGCTGCGGGATCATCTTCTCCGGCGCCTTGATGTCCACCCAGCGGGCGGCGTAGCGGGAGAAGACCGGTCCGGCGATGATCACCGTCGGGATCGCGACCAGGACACCGAGGGCCAGCGTGACGCCCAGGTTGGCGCCGAGGGCGTCGATCGCCACGAGCGGGCCGGGGTGCGGGGGGATGAGCCCGTGCATCACGGAGAGTCCGGCCAGGGCCGGGATGCCGATCCGCATCAGGGAGTAGTTGCCGCGCTTGGCGACGAGCAGCACCACCGGGATCATCAGCACGATCCCGACCTCGAAGAACAGCGGCAGACCGATGATCGAGGCGATCAGGACCATCGCCCACGGCATGGCCCGCTTGCTCGCCTTGGCGAGGATCGTGTCGACGATCTGGTCCGCGCCGCCGGAGTCGGCGAGCAGCTTGCCCAGGATCGCGCCGAGCGCGATGAGGACGCCGACGCCCGCCACGGTCGAGCCGAGGCCCGCGGTGAAGCTGGCTATCGTCTTCGCCGGCGCGGCGCCGGCGAACGAACCGAGGGCCAGCGAGCCGATGGTCAGCGCGAGGAACGCGTGCATCTTGAACTTGGTGATGAGCAGAACGATGACGGCGATGCCCGCCAGGACGGCGATGCCCAACTGCGCGTTGCCGGCCGAAGTGATCGGTTCGACGGCGTCCGCTGCCAGCATCTCGACGCTGAGACGTGTCACGGTGAAGATCCTTAGCTTTCGAGCCGGCGCAACGCGGCGACGGCTCGCTGGGTGATTTCCTGGGGGGTGCCGGACACATCCACGGCCACGCCGGCCTCGTCGTCCTCAAGGGGCTGGAGGGTGGCGAACTGCGAGTCGAGGAGTGCGGTCGGCATGAAGTGGCCCTTGCGGCCCGCCATCCGTTCCTCGATGAGCGACCGGTCGCCGCTCAGATGAAGGAAGACGGCGCCCGGGGCCTCGCTGCGCAGCCGGTCGCGGTAGGCGCGCTTCAGCGCGGAACTGCTGACGACACCGCCGAGCCCTGCCCGGCCGTGCGCCCACTGCCCGATCGCGTCGAGCCAGGGCCACCGGTCCGCATCGTCCAGCGGGGTGCCGGCCGACATCTTGGCGATGTTGGCCGCGGGATGGAAGTCGTCGCCCTCGGCGTACGGAACGCCCAGTTCGGCGGCGAGCAGGGGGCCGATCGTGGTCTTGCCGGTCCCTGCGACGCCCATCACCACAACGACGTGGGGGGTGCTCATTACGGTGCCTCGCTGTCTTCTTCGATGTCGTCCTCGACATCGGTCCGTCGCGCCACTGAAACCTATACGTACGACTTATTCAAGAGGGTGTGACGTAAACGTCGTACTTTTAGTTCGACCGGGACTCCGGAGGGCTTCCAGGAGCGGGCTTCCCACGCGTGCCCCCGTACGCTTGGTCCATGACCACACAGAGCCAGGGACTGCATACGCATGTGCTGGACACCCTGGGTCTGGAGATCGCCGCGGGTGAGCACCCGCCCGGCCAGGTCCTGCGCACGGACGAGCTCGCCCAGCGCTTCGACGTGTCCCGCACGGTCGTCCGCGAAGTGATCCGGGTCCTGGAGTCCATGCACCTCGTCGAGTCCCGGCGCCGCGTCGGCGTGACCGTACGGCCGACCGAGGCGTGGAACGTCTACGACCCGCAGGTCATCCGGTGGCGGCTGGCCGGCGCCGACCGACCGCGGCAGCTGCGCTCGCTGACCGTCCTGCGCTCGGCGATCGAACCCGTCGCCGCCTCGCTCGCCGCCCGCCACGCCACCGCCCGGCAGTGCGCCGAGCTCACCGAACGGGCCCTCGGCATGGTCGCCACCTCACGCGGCCAGCAGCTGGAGGCGTACCTGGAGCACGACATCGCGTTCCACCGGATCGTCCTCAACGCCTCCGGCAACGAGATGTTCGCCCGCCTCGGCGACGTCGTCGCCGAGGTTCTCGCGGGGCGCACCCACCACCAGGTGATGTTCGAGGACCCGGACCCGGCCGCCGTCACCCTCCATGTCCGGCTCGCCGAGGCGGTCCGCGAGGGCGACGCCGCCGCCGCGGAGCGGCTGACGAAGGAGATCGCGGTGGGCGCCCTGCACGAACTGGACGTACTCGCGCCCTGAGCCCGGTGAGCGCGTGTGCGCCCCGGCCGGCCCGCTCCCGCTCACGGCGTACGGTTGCTCGTGACCGGTCCTCAGGAAGACCGGTCTGACGGTACGTCGGGAATGGGAGACCACGGGAATGGCGCAGCACGTACAAGGGGTCATCGCACCGGGAAAGAACGAGCCGGTACGCGTCGAGACGATCGTGATTCCGGACCCCGGCCCGGGCGAGGCCGTGGTGAAGATCCAGGCGTGCGGCGTCTGCCACACCGATCTCCACTACAAGCAGGGCGGCATCAATGACGACTTCCCCTTCCTCCTCGGCCACGAGGCCGCGGGCGTCGTGGAGTCCGTCGGCGACGGCGTCACCGACGTCGAGCCGGGCGACTTCGTCGTCCTCAACTGGCGCGCCGTGTGCGGACAGTGCCGGGCCTGCCTGCGCGGCCGCCCGTGGTACTGCTTCGACACGCACAACGCCAAGCAGAAGATGACGCTGCTGGACGGCACGGAGCTCTCCCCGGCCCTCGGCATCGGGGCCTTCGCCGAGAAGACCCTCGTCGCCGCCGGCCAGTGCACCAAGGTCGACCCCGAGGTCTCCCCGGCCGTCGCCGGCCTCCTCGGCTGCGGCGTGATGGCCGGCATCGGCGCCGCCATCAACACCGGCCAGGTCGGCCGCGGCGACTCGGTCGCCGTGATCGGCTGCGGCGGTGTCGGCGACGCGGCGATCGCGGGCGCACGGCTGGCCGGAGCGGCGAAGATCATCGCCGTGGACATCGACGACCGCAAGCTCGAGACGGCCAAGAAGATGGGTGCCACGCACACCGTCAACTCCCGCTCCACCGACCCGGTCGAGGCCATCCGGTCGCTCACCGGCGGCAACGGCGCCGACGTCGTCATCGAGGCGGTCGGCCGCCCGGAGACCTACAAGCAGGCCTTCTACGCCCGGGACCTCGCGGGCACCGTCGTCCTGGTCGGCGTACCCACCCCCGAGATGCAGCTCGAACTCCCGCTCCTGGACGTCTTCGGCCGCGGCGGCTCGCTCAAGTCCTCCTGGTACGGCGACTGTCTGCCCTCCCGCGACTTCCCGATGCTCATCGACCTGCACCAGCAGGGCCGCATCGACCTCGGCGCGTTCGTCACCGAGACCATCGGCCTCGGCGACATCGAGCACGCCTTCGCCCGGATGCACGACGGCGACGTCCTGCGCTCGGTGGTGGTCTTCTGATGGCCGCCCGCATCGACCACCTGGTCACCTCCGGCACCTTCGCCCTCGACGGCGGCACCTGGGACGTCGACAACAACGTCTGGATCGTCGGCGACGACACCGAGGCGGTCGTCATCGACGCCTCCCACGACGCCGCCGCCATCGAGGCCGCACTCGGCGGACGCACGCTGCGCGCCATCATCTGCACCCACGCGCACAACGACCACATCGACGCGGCCCCGGCCCTCGCCGACGCCACCGGCGCACCGATCCTGCTCCACCCCGACGACCTGCCGCTGTGGAAGCAGACCCACCCGGACCGGGCGCCGGACGGCGAACTCACCGACGGCCAGGAGCTGCGGATCGCCGGGACGGCCTTGAAGGTCCTTCACACCCCGGGGCACGCCCCGGGCGCGGTCTGCCTGTACGCCCCCGAGCTGTCGGCCGTCTTCACCGGCGACACGCTCTTCCAGGGCGGGCCCGGCGCCACCGGCCGGTCCTTCTCGCACTTCCCGACGATCGTCGCCTCGATCAGGGACCGGCTGCTCGCCCTCGACCCGGCGACCACCGTCCGTACCGGACACGGCGACTCCACGACCATCGGCGCGGAGGCCCCGCACCTGGACGAGTGGATCGCCCGCGGCCACTGAGGCCCTAGCCCTGCCGCCACGCGGAGAGCCGCAGCCCGCTCTCGAAGCGGCGCGGCTCTCCCGTGACCGGATCGGTGAACCGCAGCGTTTTGGCCAGGAGTTGCAGGGGGTGCGCGAAGTCGTCGGGGGCGCCCTCCGCCTCGACCACGGGATAGACGGGGTCGTGGACGAGCGGCAGCCCCAGGCTGTTCATGTGGACCCGCAGCTGATGCGTGCGCCCGGTGGCGGGCAGCAGCCGGTAGCGGCCGAGCCCGTCCCGGTGCTCCAGCAGCTCGATCCGGCTCTCGCTGTTCGGCTCGCCGGGCTCCTCGCGGGCGGCGATCACCCCGCGCTCCTTCACGATGCGGCTGCGCACGGTGTGCGGGAAGACCAGCCGCGGTTCGTACGGTGCCACCGCCTCGTACTCCTTGTGCACCAGGCGGTCCCGGAACAGCGTCTGGTACGCGCCCCGTTCCTCCGGCCGCACGATGAAGAGGACGAGGCCCGCGGTCAGCCGGTCCAGCCGGTGGGCGGGCTGGAGCAGCGGCAGACCCAGCTCCCGCCGGAGCCGGGCCACCGCGGTCTCGGTGATGTGCCGGCCACGCGGGGTGGTCGCCAGGAAGTGCGGCTTGTCCGCGACGACCAGGTGCTCGTCCCGGTGCACCACACCGACCGGGAAGGGCACGGGCTCCTCCGGCGCGAAGTCCCGGTGGAACCAGAGGTGCCGGCCCGCCGCGTAGGGTTCGTGGCCCGTCACCGCACCTTCGGCGGACACGAACCGGCCCCCGGTCAGCATGGCGTCGACCCGGGCCGCGCCGATCGCTCCGGCGAACCGGGCCAGCAGATGATCGCCGACCGTCGCCCACTGCCCGTCCGGGTCCTCGGGGAGCCGCACCCGGACAGGATCGACCCCGTCGTGCTGGGGCAACGGCGACGGCGGAGGCTTCGCGCGGCCTCTCATCGGGGCCCGCCGGACGCCTTGGTGCTGGTTCTCATGATGCCGGGCATCTTTCCACAGCGACCGGCGCCTCAGGGTCGAGGACGAGGAGGGGAGAGCGTGGACAACTTCCCAGGACTGAAAGGATTCAAATCCCGGTGTACGGGGGTAGAAAGCGCTTGCGGCACGGCAAGGCTGCCGGTATCGCGCCGCACCCGCACCCGCATCGTCGAAGGAGCCCCGCCATGCCCCTTGCCCGCAGAACCGCCCCCGCCCTGCTGACCGCCGTGGCCGCCGTGGCCGCCCTCGCCACCCCGGCACTGGCCGACAGCACGGTGGCTGAGCCCGCCCCCGCCGGCTGCACCGGAACCGCCCCCGTGGTCTGCCACTTCGACGTGGCCCCCGGCACCTACCGCGTCACCGCTCGCATCGGCGGCGCCGCCGAGGGCCGTACGACGGTCACCGCCGAGACGCGGCGCACCGTGCTCGGCGAGACGCCGACCGCCGCCGGGCGGCCGGTGCTCCGCACCTTCACCGTCAATGTGCGCGAGCCGGAGGGCGAGCCCACCGGGGCGAGCGGCAGCCCCGGTCTCGACCTCACCTTCGGCGGCCCGGCGCCCCTTCTCACGGGGCTGCACGTCAGCCCGGCGCCGGGCACCCCGCAGCTGTTCCTGATCGGCGACTCGACGGTCTGCGACCAGCTCGGCAGCCCGTACACGGGGTGGGGCCAGGAGCTTCCGCAGTACTTCCGGGCCGGCATGTCCGTCGCCAGCTACGCGGACTCCGGCGAAAGCTCACAGACGTATCTCGACCAGCCCCAGCTCTTCCCCACCGTCCGCCCGCTGATCCGCCGGGGCGACACCGTGCTCATCCAGCTCGCCCACAACGACAAGCAGACGACCGCGGCGGACTACCGGGCCAACCTCACCACGATGATCGACGCCATCCGCGCCGAGGGCGGCCGGCCGGTGCTCGTCACCCCGATCGTCCGCCGCTGGTTCAACGCCGACGGCACGCTGGACAACGGAACCGCCCTGCTCGTCAACGGCCTCGGCGTCGACCTGCCCGCGCAGATCCGGCTCCTGGCCGCCGAGCACGACGTGCCGCTCGTCGACCTGACCGCGCTCACCCGGCAACGGGTCGAGGAGCTCGGCCCCGAGGGCTCCAAGGCCCTCTACCTCACCGCCGAGAAGCGCGACAACACGCACACCTCGGAGCGCGGGGCCACGGAGTACGCCGCCATGGTCCGCGACGCGCTCCGCGACCAGGACCTGCTGCCGGAACGTCTGTTCCGCTGACCCGAAGGCCCTGTCCCGCCCCGGCTTCAGGCCGGGGCAGGACAGGACTGATCACCCCAGCGCCGAGAACACGAACGAGAACTCCGCCGGCGCCGCGTCGAGCCGGTGCTCCGGCAGCACGCCCGGTCCGCACGACTGCGAGCCGATGCCCTGCAACGCGTGGTCCAGGTTGACCCAGACACGGTCCCCGGCCACCAGATCCGGCAGGTGCTCCGCCGCGTCCAGTTGCTCGCTCGTCCAGCGACGCGCGGTGAACCAGAACGGCGTGCCGCCCTCTGCCCGCAGCCCCGCACCACCGGTGTCCGTGAGCTCCGCCCAGCGCACGTCGGCCCGGGCCCCGTTCTCCTGGGGCCTGACGTACGGGGTCTGGAGCGCGTCCACCTCCCTCTCCCACGTCCCGAGCAGCGCGGCCGCCCGGGTGTCCGGGTACGCCTCGCCCGGTCCGCCGCCGGACCACCGCGCACCGCCGTACGCCGCCGGCAGCCCGAACCGGATGCCGAGCCGGGGCAGCGGCACCCGCCAGTCGCCCTCGGGCACCACGGACACCGTCAGCCCGAGCCGGTCCCCGCCGGCCGTCCACCGGTAGGTGGTCCGCAGCCCGAGGTCCCAGCCCGCCGGGGCCACGCGGGTCCGGACGGTCAGCGCGTCCCCGTCCGCCTCGACCGCGTCGATCCGGTGCCGCATCCGGTGCAGCCCCAGCTCCCGCCACCGCAGCCCGAACCGCTCGTCCGGCTGCCAGGCGGCCCCGTTGTCGTTGTCGGTGGGCGCCCGCCACACATCCAGCCGCAGGGCATCCACCGGGACGTCCCCGATGCGCACCGGCGCCCCGGTCGCCGCGTCGAAGACGCCCGGCCCGAGGGTGATCACACCACCGGACCGCACCGGACGCTCACCGGCCGCCGGAGCCGGGGTGGCCGGCGCACCCGTTTCCACCTGGCCCCACGCCACGACGTGCCCGCGCTCGCCCCAGGCGGTGTCCTCGGCGAGCACCGCCCGGACCGTCCACAGACCGTCGCCCGCGGCATCGGGCGTGACCTGCGCCGAAGCGCCGGGCGGGAGCTCCGGCACGGCCAGGGTGCCCGAGGCGACGACCGTGCCGTCCACCTCGTGCGACCAGACGAACTCGAGGTGCTCCAGCCCCGCGAAGTCGTAGCCATTGGTGACCGCGAACGAACCGGCAACCGCTCCCGGGCCGATCCGCACCGGCTCGATGACCTTCTTGTACTCGACGAGCCCGGGGGAGGGTGTGCGATCCGGGAAGAGCAGCCCGTCGCAGACGAAGTTGCCGTCGTGCAGCTCCTCGCCGAAGTCCCCGCCGTAGGCGAAGCCGTGCTCGGGGTGGGCGAAGCCGTGGTCGATCCACTCCCAGACGAACCCGCCCTGGCAGCGCTCGTACCGCTCGAAGAGCCGCTGGTACTCGCTCAGTCCGCCCGGTCCGTTGCCCATGGCGTGCCCGTACTCGCACATGATGAAGGGCATCGCGCGGCGCCGGGCGTCGAGTCCGGCGTCGGCCAGCGGCTCCTCCGCACGCTTGCCGATGAGTTCGACCTCGGCGTGTGCCGGATACATCCGCGAGTACAGATCGACGTCCTCGCAGGACAGATCGCCCTCGTAGTGCAGCAGCCGCTCCGGGTCCCGTCCCCTGATCCACTCGGCCATCGCGGTCAGACCGCTGCCCGCACCGCACTCGTTGCCCAGCGACCAGATGATCACCGAGGCGTGGTTCTTGTCGCGCTCGACCATGCGGGCCGCCCGGTCGAGCAGGGCGGGGGTCCACCGCTCGTCGTCGACCGGGTTGCCCCGCCACTCCAGGTCGACAAAGCCATGTGTCTCCAGATCGCACTCGTCGATCACCCAGAGACCCAGCTCGTCGCACAGGTCGAGGAAGGCGGGGTGCGGCGGATAGTGGCTGGTCCGCACCGCGTTGATGTTGTGCTGCTTCATCAGCACCAGGTCCCGCCGCATCGTCCGCGCGTCGACGGCCCGGCCCGTCTCCGGGTGGAACTCGTGCCGGTTCACCCCGCGGAACAGCAGCCGCCTGCCGTTGACCTTGATGACGCCGTCCTCGACGACGACCGTACGGAAGCCGATCCGCAGCGGAATCCGCTCGCCGGCCGTCACCAGCTCCGCGTCGTACAGCCGGGGCGTCTCGGCGGTCCACGGCTCGACCGGCAGCGTCACGGACTCGCCCGCCGCCATGTCGACACCCAGCTCGGGCACCAGGACCCGGCCCTTTGCTCCCTCGCACTCCACACGCAGTGTCCCGGAGCCGTCGCGGTGGTCGTAGGCGGCGTGCACGAAGAAGTCCCGGGCGGCGCCCCGCGGCCGGTGCAGCAGCGTGACCTCACGGAAGATGCCCGGCAGCCACCACTGGTCCTGGTCCTCCAGGTAGCTACCCGACGACCATGCGTGCACCCGCACGGCGAGGACGTTCTCACCGGGCTCCAGCAGATCGCCCACGGCGAACTCGTGCGGCAGTCTGGACCCCTTGAAGTCACCCAGCTCCCGCCCGTTCAGCCAGACCCGCGCGCACGACTCCACGCCCTCGAACCGGAGCACGAACTCGCCGTCCCCGGGCCGGTCCCCGGGCAGCGTGAACGTCCGCAGATGGTCACCCGTCGGGTTCTCGGACGGTACCCGCGGCGGATCGACGGGGAAGGGATAGACGACGTTCGTGTACGCGGGAGCGCCTCCGGCCCCCTGGAGCACCCAGTGACCGGGCACCGCGACCGTTCCCCATGCCGAGGCGTCGAACCCCGGCCGTGCGAACGATTCGTCCTCGGTGCGGGCCCCCGGCGAGAGCCGGAAGGCCCAGGCGCCGTTCAGGGACATCCGCCAGGCGTCGGACGCCGCGTACCAGGACCGCGGCGCGAGGCCGCCGGTACCCGGGCTCGGATCCTCGTACCAGGACAGCGTGTCGGTGCGGCTCATGGTTCTCCTCGCTCGGGAACGCCCTTTCTCGGAGGTGACGTTAGCCAGCAATGAACCGTTTCAACAAGGGGTGGCAGGCCGCATGGTGAAGCGCCGCGCGGGTTTCGCCGAACCGTTCCGTCAGCCGTGGGAGTCCCGGCAACGCAAAGTGCCGATCAGGATTTCTCCTGATCGGCACTCTGTCTCTTCTGTGTCCGAGGGGGGACTTGAACCCCCACGCCCGATAAAGGGCACTAGCACCTCAAGCTAGCGCGTCTGCCATTCCGCCACCCGGACCAGGTGTCTGTCTTGCGGGCCCTGCCCGTTCCGACGTGGAAAACCATAGCAAACATTGGGGGGTGCTCGATCACGCCCCCTTCGTGTGACGGGCGTGTGACGAGGGGCGGGCGCCCTTGGGTACGCGGGCCGGGCGCGGGAGGATGAGGCGGAGCACCACAGCGACAGCGGAGGGAACCAGCGTGAGCGAGACCAGAGCGGCCAGGACCGGCGCGGGCGAGAGCGCCGAGAACGAGGTCGTCGACCTCTGTCGCGATCTCATCCGGATCGACACCAGCAACTACGGGGACCACTCGGGCCCGGGCGAGCGCGCGGCCGCCGAGTACGTCGCGGAGAAGCTCGCCGAGGTGGGCCTGGAGCCTCAGATCTTCGAGTCCCACAAGGGCCGTGCCTCCACGGTGGCGCGGATCGAGGGGGAGGACCCGTCCAAGCCGGCGCTGCTGATCCACGGCCACACGGACGTCGTACCGGCCAACGCCCACGACTGGACGCACCACCCCTTCTCGGGGGAGATCGCGGACGGCTGCGTCTGGGGCCGGGGCGCGGTCGACATGAAGGACATGGACGCGATGACCCTGGCGGTCGTACGCGACCGGATGCGCAGCGGCCGCAAGCCCCCGCGCGACATCGTGCTGGCCTTCCTCGCGGACGAGGAGGCGGGCGGTACGTACGGCGCCCGCTACCTCGTCGACAAGCACCCGGACCTCTTCGAGGGCGTCACCGAGGCCATCGGGGAGGTCGGCGGCTTCTCCTTCACGGTCAACGAGAACCTGCGGCTCTATCTCGTCGAGACCGCGCAGAAGGGCATGCACTGGATGCGGCTGACCGTGGACGGCACGGCCGGCCACGGTTCGATGACCAATGACGACAACGCGATCACCGAGCTGTGCGAGGCGGTCGGGCGGCTGGGGCGGCACACCTGGCCGGTGCGGGTGACCAAGACCGTGCGCTCCTTCCTGGACGAGCTGTCCGACGCGCTGGGCACCCCGCTCGACCCGGAGGACATGGACGCCACGCTGGCCAAGCTGGGCGGCATCGCCAAGATGGTCGGCGCGACCCTGCGCAACTCCGCGGCGCCCACCATGCTCGGCGCCGGGTACAAGGTCAACGTGATCCCGGGCCAGGCGACCGCCCATGTCGACGGCCGCTTCCTGCCGGGGTACGAGCAGGAGTTCCTGGCCGACCTCGACCGGATCCTCGGCCCGCGGGTCAGGCGCGAGGACGTGCACGGTGACAAGGCGCTGGAGACCGACTTCGACGGCTCGCTCGTGGACGCGATGCAGATCGCGCTCAAGGCCGAGGACCCGATCGCGCGCGCGGTCCCGTACATGCTCTCCGGCGGTACGGACGCCAAGTCCTTCGACGACCTGGGCATCCGCTGCTTCGGATTCGCTCCGCTGAAGCTTCCGCCGGAGCTGGACTTCGCGGGCATGTTCCACGGGGTGGACGAGCGCGTGCCGGTCGAGGGTCTGAAATTCGGCGCGCGGGTGCTCGATCGCTTCATCGACCACAGCTGACCTCCTGGCACTCGGATCCCCTGGCACTCGGACCTCCTTAAATCGCCAGCGTGTACGTGCCTCACCGGAACGAGTGAAAGGGATGGATCGCTCGTAGCCCGATTACTTCTTCCTCGTTACAGGTGATGCGGTCCGCGGCTGGGACCGCATTTGCCAACTAGGAGGAATAATGATCAAGAAGATCGTCGCCGCTGCGGCTGTCACCGGTGGTCTGGTGCTCGCGGGCGCCGGCATGGCCGTCGCCGACTCGGGCGCCCAGGGTGCCGCCATCGGCAGCCCCGGCGTGCTCTCGGGCAACGTCGTTCAGGTTCCCGTCCACGTTCCCGTGAACGTGTGCGGCAACACGATCTCCGTGATCGGGCTGCTGAACCCGGCCTTCGGCAACACCTGCGTCAACGCCTGACGTTGTGCGTCAACCCGCAAGGGTTTGAGCCCGTTCGGCCCCGGAGCGCACGCCATGTGCCCCGGGGCCGTCGGGTCCTTTGCCTCCGCACGGTCAAGTCCGGGGGTATTCCGGAAGGTAGAAGGCAGGAAACAACCTATGCGACAGGTCACGCGTAAAGGCCTGATCACCATGGCGGCTGCGGGCGGCGTGCTCGCGCTCAGTGGCGGTTACGCGCACGCCGACGCGGGAGCGGCCGGCGGCGCATCGAATTCCCCGGGGGTGCTTTCAGGGAATTCGGTACAGATCCCGGTCGAGATCCCGGTCAACGTCTGCGGCAACTCCGTGAACGTCGTGGGGCTGCTCAACCCGGCAGCGGGCAACGCCTGCGCGAACGT
The DNA here is from genome assembly GCF_040302845.1 of Streptomyces sp. NPDC096323. Classification (NCBI taxonomy): domain Bacteria; kingdom Bacillati; phylum Actinomycetota; class Actinomycetes; order Kitasatosporales; family Streptomycetaceae; genus Streptomyces; species Streptomyces sp. NPDC096323. The sequence goes on along the minus strand of NZ_JBEOSI010000006.1, from coordinate 359,572 downwards.
TTCGAACGGCGCCTCGGCGGGCCATCACGGTTCGTCCGGCTCCTCGGGCAGCCACGCCTCGGACCACGGCAGGGCGTCGCACGACCGCGGGCAGGGCGATCGGGCGGGCACCGGGAAGCACCGAGGGCCGGGCCGCGACCACGGGGGCGGTGCCACCGCGGAGGGGACCGCGCAGGGCTCGCCAGGAATCCTCTCGGGCAACCAGATCCAGGTGCCCATCGACATCCCCGTCAACGCCTGCGGGAACAGCGTCACCATCGGTGGCCTGCTGAACCCCGCCCTCGGCAACACGTGCGAGAACGACAGCACGCCGCCGGTCGTTCCGCCCACCCAGGTGCACCACGAGACACCGCCGGAGCCGGGACCGCACACCGTCCCGAACGCGCCGGAGCCGCAGACCCTGCCGGCGAGCACGCCGCAGCTCGCGCACACCGGAGGGGGCGGGCTCGACCTGCTCGTTCCGGCGAGCGCGGGGCTGCTGCTGGCCGGTGCGGGCACGGTGCTGTACCGCCGCTCCAAGGCCGCCGCCTGACGGCAGCGGTCAGCACGGCGAAGGGAACGGGCCCCGCGGCAGCGGGGCCCGTTCCGTGTCACCAGGTGGCCCGCAGCTGGCGGATGATCCGCCGCCGCAGCCGCACCCGGCGGCTGCCGTCCAGGCGCAGGGTCAGGCGGTCCAGCTCCCAGTGCCCGTACTCGGCATGGTCGGTCAACAGGCGGGCGGTCTCCTTCCGGGACACCCCGCGCGGCACGTACACGTCGACAAATTCGTATTCCGGCATCGCATCTATTGTGCGGGCAGAGCCCGTGTACGGATAGCGTCTGCCCTATGTCTGATGCTGCGCAGCCCACCGCTGCCGAGGTACGCGCCGCCGCCGATGCGGTGAAAGCCGCGATCGACCACCACCTCGCGGCCGTCGAACGCCGGTCCGGGGACGACGACCCCGCTGTCTACGACGCGTTCAACGCACTGGCCGCTGCGGCCGAGGTCTACGACGAACTCCTCTACGACCGGCATGACGAGGTCACCCCGTTCGAGATCCCGGGGGTGGAGGACTCCCTGCCGCCGTACAGCGGCCCGGAGGAGCCGAACGCGCTGAGCGTGCTCATCCGCCGCGACTACGCGGTGGTCGAGCCGCAGCGGCTGCTCGCCCAGGCGCAGCGCCTCGCCGACGTGGAGGCCGCCGACGGCGGCAGCGAGGGCGCGGCCGAGGTCGGCGGCAGCGTCCACGCGGCGCTGGGGGTGCTCTTCGGGGAGTACGAGGCGGACGAGATCGCCTCCAGGCACGCCGAGTTCGGTCTGGAGGAGGGCGACTCGACGCTCTGGGTCGCGGCCGCGGAGGAGCTGCCGGAGCCGGGTGAGTGGCTGGGTGCCCCGTTCGACGACGCGGACCCTCAGCTGGTGGTCTGCCGCTTCGACGTCAGCGCGGTCTTCGACGACGACGAGGCGGACGAGGAGATCGACGGTCTGACGAGGGGCCGGAGCTGATTCCCCGCCGCTGCCAGAGCCTCTGATCCCTCGCCGCCGCCTCCGACAGGGCCGGGCGGACGCGCGACGCGTCCACCCGGCCCTTCGGTGTGCCGTCAGCCCTCGGACGCCTCCAGCAGCGTACGCAGCCGGGTGGTGCGGTCCTGGGCGGGGGACTCGGCCACGGCGCGGGGCAGGGCCTGGTCGACTCCGTGCACCACGGACAGATGCCTTTCGCCCCGGCCGAACGCGGTGTAGACCCAGGGGCGGCTCAGCCCCTGAGCCGCGTCACCGGGCAGGACGACGACGACCGCGGGCCACCGCATCCCCGCCGCCTGGTGGGCGCTGAGCGCCCAGGCGTGCCGGACGGAGGCGGCCACCCGCTCCTGCGGTACGACGACGGGGCTCCCCGCGCAGTCCAGATGCAGTCCCTCGGCGTCGGCCGAGACGACCACGCCGGGCACGGTCCGGCCCGGCGCCGGGACATGGGCCACCCTGTCCCCCGGATCGAAACCGCCGAAGCGGCCCGGGCCCGGGTTGAGGCGCTGCTTGAGCGCCTCGTTCAACGCCCGGGTGCCCGCCGAGCCGCCATGGCCGACCGTGATGACCTGGGTCTCCGCGGACGACACCCCGATGACGCGCGGGACGGAGTCGGCGACCAGCTGCACCGTGCGGTGCACGGCCTCGCCCGCGTCCCGCACGGGGACGATCACGACCTCCTTGCCCGGCGCCTCCACCTGGTTCAGCTCCCCGATGCCGATGCCGGAGACCAGCTCGCCGATCGGTCCCGGGTCCGGGGTGCGGGAGACGACCTGGGGGCAGGCGCGGGCGGCCAGCACATCGGCGAACACCCGCCCCGCACCGGCCGATCCCAGCACGCCCGGGTCGCCGCTGAACACCACGCGGGTGCCGTCGGCGAGGGACTCCACCAGCATCGCGCCGGTCTCGACGTCCAGCTGCGGGGCGTCCAGCACGACGAGCAGATCGAGGGCGAGCGCCCCCTCCCCGTCCCGTCCGGGGCCCTGCGCGCCGGAGAGCAGCCCGGCGAGCGTGACGGCCGCCTCGGGGTCCCCGACCGCCTCGGCCAGCCGCTGCCGGCCGTCCACGCTGTGGGTGGCGCCCAGGGCCCGCATACCGAGACCGCGGGCGGCGGCGATCAGGGCCGCGGGTTCGGCTCTCGCCGCCTCGCCGCCCGTGTGGGCGACGAGGCCGTGGGCCGCGACCGCGCGGATCAGTTCGGCGGCCGAGGGGGATGGGGCCGCGACGACGGCCTCCGACCAGTCGGCGTCCTTCTCGCAGGCGTTGACCAGCCGGGCGAGTCCGTCGGCGAGGCTCTCCTCCGCCAGCGCGTACCGGTCGAGGCCGAGGAGCACCTGGACCGGCTCCCGGCCGGCCCCCGGCTCCGCGGCCCCGTCGCCCGAGCCCGCCTCACCGCTCTCCTCGTCCTCCACCTCCTCGGTGCTCTCCTCGCCCTCCGGGCCGTCCTGGAAGACCAGGACGACGCCCTCGGCGATGGCGTGCTGCACCGCCGCGTCGGGGTCGCCCACCGCCCGGCCGGCGAGCGCGGCGCGCACCTGGTCCGCGTCCAGCGCGGTGTGGCCCTGCAGCGCGGCCCGTTCCAGCAGCCAGCCCACCAGGGCGGCGGTGCGCCGCTCGTCGTCGGGGCCGCATCCGGCACCCAGCAGCGCCCGGGCGAAGCCGTCGGCCTGCTCCGGGCCGACGCCCGGCAGGGACAGCAGTTGCCACGGGTCCTCCCGAAGCGCCTCGTCGGCCTGCGCGCCGAGGGTGGCGGCCGCAGAGCCCGCCAGAGCCTCCGGAGCCCCTCCCTCGGCCAGTACGGCCGCCACGGCGGCGACGGCCTCCGGCGACGCGCCCTGGGGCGCGCGGGCGGGCTCGGGGGCCCTCTCCCGCACCGGCGCCGGGGCGGGAACGCTCCTGCGGGCCGGGGAGGGGGCGGGCGAGTCGAAGAAGGCGGCGCCGGGCTTGTCGCCGCTCTCCACGGCCCGTACGGCCGCCAGCAGATCGGCCGCCGGGCCGCTCAGCTTCGTACCGGCGGCGATGGGGCCCTCCTTCTCGGCCTTGCGCTTCTCGATCCGCTCCCGCAGCTCGCGCTGGGCGGCCAGCTCCGCCTCGGCCTCGGAGGGCGCTGCGGCAGTGGCGGCACCGGCCTCCGAAGCCGCGGTCGCGCCCGCTTCGTCGGGACCGTCGATCCCACCCGCCTCGTCGGTCCCACCCGATACGTCGTCAGAACCGCCGGGAGCCTCAGGGCCGCCGGAATCCCCGGCTGTCGCCGCAGCGGTCTCCCCGTCCTCGGCCTCCCCGGCGGGTGCGGTGGCGGGCTCGTCCGCGACGCCGTCGTCGTCGGTGGCCGAGGGGCCGGGGGATTCCCCCCGGGGAAGCGCAGTCACAGCGTGCTCCAGTCCTGGTCGGGATAGCGGTGCACGGGCGCCGACACGTCGTCGAGCGCCTGGCAGATCTCGTCAGGAAGACTAAGCGCCTCCACTGACAATGCCTCCGTGAGCTGCTGTGCGTTGCGCGCGCCGATGATCGGGGCCACCACTCCGGGCCGGTCCCGCACCCAGGCCAGCGCCACCTGGAGCGTCGTGGTGGCCAGTCCCTCGGCCGCGGTCGCCACCGCGTGCACGATGCGGCTCGCCGGGTCGTCGAGATACGGCTCGACGAAGGGCGCCAGCAGCTCGGAGGCGCCGCGCGAGTCCGCCGGGGTCCCCGTGAGGTACTTGCCGGTCAGCACGCCCCGGCCCAGCGGGGAGGACGGCAGCAGGCCCACACCGAGGTCGAGCGCGGCCGGCAGCACCTCGCGCTCCACGCCCCGCTGGAGGAGCGAGTACTCCATCTGCGTACTGGCCAGCCGGGTCCGCACGCCGGGCGAGGCGAGCTGCCAGGTCGCCGCCTTCGCCAGCTGCCAGCCGCAGAAGTTGGACACCCCCGCGTACCGGGCGCGCCCGCTGGAAACCGCGATGTCCAGCGCCTGGAGCGTCTCGTCCAGCGGGGTCATCGGATCGAAGGCGTGGACCTGCCACAGATCCACGTAGTCCGTTCCGAGCCGCGCCAGGGAGGCGTCCAGGGCGGCCAGCAGATGTCCGCGCGAGCCGTTGAACCTGCGGTACGGATCGGCCACGCTGCCGGCCTTGGTCGCGATGACCAGATCGTGCCGCGGCACCAGGCCACCGACGAGCTGCCCGAGCAGGTACTCGGCCTCCCCGCCCCCGTACACGTCCGCCGTGTCGACCAGGGTGCCTCCCACCTCCCAGAAGGCCTTCAGCTGCTCGGCAGCGTCGTGCTCGTCGGTGTCCCGGCCCCAGGTGAGGGTGCCGAGCCCGATCCGGGACACTCGAAGGCCGGTGCGGCCGAGATGCCTCTGCTCCATGGGCGCTGAGATTACTGGCCGGAGCCCCACGCGTCGCAGGCCCGTGGGCAACCGGGGCCCGGGTGGCCCCTGCCGGATGGCCTTCCCGCGCGCTAGAGTCCGGAACACAGGGACGTTACTGATCAGTAAGGGGTGCGGCTATGCGGCTCGGCATCAATCTCGGTTACTGGGGAGCGGGAATGGACGGCGACAACCTCGCCGTCGCGCAGGAGGCCGACCGGCTCGGCTACGACGTCTGCTGGGCGGCCGAGGCGTACGGCTCCGACGCGCCCACCGTGCTGTCCTGGGTCGCGGCGCAGACCGAGTCCATCGACGTCGGCTCGGCGATCATGCAGATCCCGGCCCGGCAGCCCGCGATGACGGCCATGACCGCGGCCACCCTCGACTCCCTCTCCGGCGGCCGCTTCCGCCTCGGCCTCGGGGTGTCCGGGCCGCAGGTCTCCGAGGGCTGGTACGGCGTCACGTTCGACAAGCCGCTCGCCCGCACCCGCGAGTACGTCGAGATCGTCCGCAAGGCCATGGCCCGTGAGCGGCTGACGTACGAGGGGCAGCACTGGACACTCCCGCTGCCCGGTGGCCCCGGCAAGCCGATCAAGCTGACCGTCCACCCGCAGCGCGAGCACATCCCGCTGTACATCGCGGCGATCGGGCCCAAGAACCTGGAGCAGACCGGCGAGATCGCCGACGGCGCCCTGCTGATCTTCCCGTCCGCGGACCACCTCGAGGACACCGCGATGCGGTACCTGCGGGCCGGACGCGAGAAGGCCGGCAGGACCATGGACGGCTTCGACGTCTGCCCGACGCTGCCGCTCGCCGTGGGCGACGACATCAAGGGCCTCGCCGACATGTTCCGGCCGTACACCGCGCTGTACGTCGGCGGCATGGGCAGCCCGAAGCAGAACTTCTACAACCAGCTCGCCCAGCGCATGGGGTACGAGAAGGAAGCCGCCGAGATCCAGGAGAAGTACCTGTCCGGGGACAAGGCCGGCGCGGCCGCCGCCGTTCCGCACCAGCTGATCGACCAGACGACGCTGCTGGGATCGGTGGAGCGGATCGCCGACCGGATGCAGGCGTACGCGGCCGCCGGTGTCACGACCCTGACCCTGGCCCCCGCGGGCTTCACGCTCGACGAGCGGATCGCCGCGCTGCGGGCCGGCACGGACGCGCTGGAGCGGTCCGGGCTCGCCCAGTAGGTCCTGTCCGGAGTTCGTCGCGACGCCGCGGGGGGAGTCCAGACAGGACCTGGGCCTGCGGCGGGCAGCAGTACGGCCGTGGTGGGGGCTCGGGGATCCTCCCCGCCACGGCCGCGTCACAGGGAACAACGCGGGCGGGGCGCGCGGGTTACGGGCCGTGCTGAAACGGTTCGCCATAGGTGGGCGCTCCGGGAGAGGGGTCCCCCGTACGGCCCAGTGGGGGAGCGCTCCTGTTGCCCGTCGGGCGCGGGGGGAATTGACTGTCGCTCGGCGGACGCCGCACGGAGGTGGCAGTGATGCTCTCGGCAAAGAACCTGTTCCAGGAAATTCTCGACGACGACGACGCGTTCCGGTTGTTCTGCTCCATCGCCGCCAGCGGGGAGTCCCAGGGCGGCTGGGAGAACGGCCGCATCGCGGCCCTCGTCCCCGCGAGTCAGCGCGCGCTCGCCCCGAAGATCGCCCGGCACGGCGCCGACGAGGACAAGCACGGGCGGATCTTCAACGCCCTGCTGCGCAAGCGCGGCCTGACGCCGGTCCCGGTCCCGCGGGAGACCGACTACACGATGCTGCTGGAACAGCACGGCATCGGACTCGCCCATGAGCAGCTGGGACGCGAGGAGCCGCTCACCGAGCGCGACATCATCACCTACCTCGCCCACAGCAGGGTGACCGAGCAGCGCGCGTCCGAGCAGATGCGGCTGCTGCGCAAGTACTTCGCCGACCACCCCGACCTGGGCCGCGCGGTCAGGATGATCTCCCACGACGAGGACAACCACCTCGCGTACTGCCACGAGGAGCTCCTGCGTTTCGCCGCGGCCGGGCACGGCCGGACGATCCAGCACATCCTGCGCGAGTGCGCCCTCGCCGAGATCCGGGTCTACCGCGACGTCAGCCTCGCCGTGATGGGCCACATGGGCCGCGTCCTCGGCTGGTCCCGGGCGAAGGCCGCGGTACTGGCGGCGGGGATCCACGCCGTCCACGCGTACGAGCGGCTCCACGGCTGGCGGCGCATGGTCACCCTGGCGCCTCCCGAGCGGCGCGACGCGCTGGGCGGACCGGCCGTACCGGCACCCGAGTTCGCCTGAGCGGCCCGGACGGCCGTCGGAGCCGGCCGCGGCGCCTGAGCAGGCGGTGCGTCAGAGCCAGCCGCGGCGCTTGAACAGACGATGCAGGCTCAGGACGGCGCCCGCCATCAGCAGCAGGACCGCCGGATACGCCCAGATCCAGTGCAGTTCCGGCATGTGGTCGAAGTTCATGCCGTAGATCCCCGCGACCAAGGTCGGCACCGCGGCCATCGCCGCCCAGGCCGAGATCTTGCGCATGTCGTCGTTCTGCCGCACCCCCATCTGCGCGAGATGCGCCGACAGGATGTCGGAGAGCAGCCGGTCCAGCCCCTCCACCTGCTCGTTGGCGCGCGTCAGGTGGTCCTGGACGTCCCGGAAGAACGGCTGCGACCGGTCGTGGACGAACGGCACCCCCGCGCTCGCCAGCCGGGCCATCGGCGCGGCCAGCGGGACCGTCGCCCGGCGGAACTCCAGCACCTGGCGCTTGAAGGTGTAGATGCGGGCCGCGGTGTTCTTGGAGTCGCCGGTCGCGTTCGGGGCGAAGACCTGCGTCTCCAGCTCCTCCAAGTCGACCTGGAGCTCCCCCGCGACGTCGATGTAATGGTCCACGATGGCGTCGCTGACCGCGTACAGGACCGCGGTGGGCCCGTGCTTGAGTACCTCGGGCTCGGCCTCCAGACGACGGCGGACCGCGGCCAGGGGAGCGCCCTCGCCGTGCCGGACCGTCACCACGAACGAATCGCCTATGAACACCATGAGTTCGTCCGCGCTGACCGTGTCGCTTTCGTGCTCGTACGCGATCGGTTTGATCACCGCGAACAGCGAGTCGTCGTACACCTCCAGCTTGGGCCGCTGGTGGGCGGCCAGCGCGTCCTCCACCGCCAGCGGATGCAGCCCGAACTCACTGCTGACCAGCTCGAACTCCTTCTCCGTGGGCTCGTGCAGGCCGATCCACAAGAACGCGTCGCCTGCGGCCCGCGCCTCGTCGAGGGCATCGGAGAAGTCGGCGGGGCCGTCGGTGCGGCGTCCGTCCCGGTAAATGGCGCAGTCCACGATCACGCGCGCATTCTTCCCTGCCGGGGTCCCGGGCGCACCTTTGCCCGCTCCGCGCCCTACCCTGGCCGGTATGCCGACCCTGATCCTCGTACGCCACGGACGCTCCACGGCCAACACCGCCGGGGTGCTCGCCGGCCGCACCCCCGGTGTCGCGCTCGACGAGCGCGGTGCCGAGCAGGCCGCCGCACTTCCCGCGCGGCTGGCCGCCCTGCCCCTCGCCGCCGCGGTCAGCAGCCCGCTGCAACGCTGCCGCGAGACGCTCCGGCCGCTTCTCGCCGCCCGGCCGGAGCTGGCGCTGCACACCGAGGAGCGGATCAACGAGTGCGACTACGGCGACTGGTCGGGGCGCAAGCTCGCGGAGCTCAGCGACGAGCCGCTGATGACGGTCGTGCAGCAGCACCCGTCCGCCGCGGCGTTCCCTGGCGGCGAGTCGATGCGGGCGATGCAGGCACGCGCCGTCGACGCCGTACGGGACTGGAACGCGAGGATCGAGGCGGAGCACGGCGAGAGCGCCGTCTACGTGATGTGCTCCCACGGGGACATCATCAAGTCCCTCGTCGCCGACGCCCTCGGCATGCACCTGGACCTCTTCCAGCGCGTGCACGCCGACCCGTGTTCCGTCACCGCGATCCGCTACACCAGGCTGCGCCCGTTCCTGCTCCGGCTCGGTGAAACCGGCGATCTCGCCTCACTGGCGCCCCGCGAACCGGCCCCCGACGAAAGCGCCGGGACGGCCGGCGGCGGGGGGGACGCGGCGGTCGGTGGCGGCGCTGGGGCACCGTGATCGCTTCGCACAGTAGGGTGGACGCGCCGTAGTGCGCTTTCCCGGGGACTCTCCCGGGCCGGCCCGGCCGACCCTCATATGCCGTCAATTTCAAGGGAGACAGGACGTGTCCCGTCAGGTGTTCCTCTACGACCCCCCGGACCGTTTCGTGGCCGGTACGGTCGGGCTGCCTGGACGTCGTACGTTCTTCCTGCAGGCATCCTCAGGCGGACGTGTCACCAGCGTGGCCCTGGAGAAGACCCAAGTCGCCGCGCTCGCCGAGCGGGTCGACGAACTGCTCGACGAAGTGGTGCGGCGCACCGGCGGTAATTCGCCGGTGCCGGCCGTGGCCCCGATGGACGTCACCGACACCGCTCCGCTCGACGTCCCCGTCGAGGAGGAGTTCCGCGTCGGCACCATGGCGCTGGCCTGGGACGGCGACGAACAGCGCATGATCGTCGAGGCGCAGGCCCTGGTCGAACTCGACGCGGACTCCATCGAGGACCTCGCGGAGGCGGAGGAGCGGCTGCTCCAGGACGAGGAGAACGGCCCGCCGATGCTCCGGGTCCGGCTCAGCGGCGCACAGGCCCGCGCCTTCGCCAAACGCGCACTCGACGTCGTGAACGCCGGCCGCCCCCCGTGCCCCCTGTGCAGCCTGCCGCTCGATCCGGAAGGACACGTATGCCCGCGCCAGAACGGATACCGTCGCGGCGCCTGACCGACGACGGGCTGATCACCCTGCTCGGCAAGGGGCGGCTCACGGTCCTCGGCCAGGTCCGCGGGGCGTCCAACGCGGTGCTGTACTGCTCGGTCGCGTACGAGGGCGAGGAGGCGACCTGCGTCTACAAGCCGGTGGCGGGGGAACAGCCGCTGTGGGACTTCCCCGACGGCACCCTCGCCCAGCGCGAGGTGGCCGCCTACGAGGTCTCCGAGGTGACGGGATGGGGCCTGGTGCCCCCGACCGTGCTCCGGGACGGGCCGTACGGCCAGGGCATGTGCCAGCTCTGGATCGAGGCGGCGCCGCAGGGCGAGGACGATCCCGGGCTGCTCGCGCTCGTCGAGGACGAGGAGCCGGGCGAGGGCTGGAAGCCCGTGGTCCTCGCCGAGGTGGCGGAGGGGAAGACCGCCCTGCTGGTCCACCGGGACGATCCCCGGCTGCGCCGGCTCGCGGTCCTCGACGCCGTGATCAACAACGGCGACCGCAAGGGCGGCCATCTGCTGCCCGCGCCGGACGGCCGGCTGTACGGCATCGATCACGGGGTGACCTTCAACGTGGACGACAAGCTCCGCACGCTGCTGTGGGGCTGGGCCGGTGAGCCGCTGACGGCGGAGGCCGTCGAGGTGCTGGACCGGCTGGCCGCGGAACTGGAGCCGGGGGCCGCGCTGGTCACCCGGCTGGCGGAACTGATCACCACCGCCGAGATCGAGGCCCTGCGGGCCCGGGTGGCGGCCCTGCTGAGCACAGGGGTGCATCGCGAGCCGAGCGGTGAGTGGCCGTCCATCCCGTGGCCACCGGTGTGATCAAGCCGCTGTGACGGGCGGCGAATCCGCGGAGGGACGGGGTCATGCACCTTCCGGGCCGGGACGCAAGAGTGCCTCTTCGGCCAGGATGCCCCCTCCGGTTCGTATCCGGAAGGCGCATCCGGTTACGCTCGTGGCATGCATGCCTGGCCCGCTTCTGAGGTCCCCGCCCTGCCTGGCAAGGGCCGCGACCTTCGGATCCACGACACCGCGACCGGCGGACGGATCACCCTTGACCCCGGTCCCGTCGCCCGCATCTATGTCTGCGGCATCACGCCGTACGACGCGACCCATATGGGTCATGCGGCGACCTACAACGCGTTCGACCTCGTTCAGCGCGTGTGGCTCGACACCAAGCGGCAGGTTCACTATGTCCAGAACGTGACCGACGTGGACGACCCGCTACTGGAGCGGGCCGTGCGCGACGGGCAGGACTGGACCGAGCTCGCCGAGCGCGAGACGGCCCTGTTCCGTGAGGACATGACTGCCCTGCGCATGCTCCCGCCGCAGCACTACATCGGAGCCGTCGAGGCGATACCCGGCATCGTGCCGCTCGTCGAACGGCTCCGGGACGCGGGCGCCGCCTACGAACTCGACGGCGATGTGTACTTCTCCGTCGACACCGACCCGCACTTCGGCCAGGTCTCCAACCTCGACACCGAGGCGATGCGCCTGCTCTCCGCCGAACGCGGCGGCGACCCGGACCGTCCGGGCAAGAAGAACCCGCTCGACCCGATGCTCTGGATGGCGGCCCGCGAGGGCGAGCCGAGCTGGGACGGGGCCTCGCTCGGCGCCGGCCGCCCCGGCTGGCACATCGAGTGCGTCGCCATCGCCCTGGACCACCTCGGCATGGGCTTCGACGTCCAGGGAGGCGGCTCCGACCTCGCCTTCCCGCACCACGAGATGGGCGCCTCGCACGCCCAGGTGCTGACCGGCGAGCACCCGTTCGCCCAGGCGTACGTCCACGCCGGCATGGTCGGCCTGGACGGCGAGAAGATGTCCAAGTCGAAGGGCAACCTCGTCTTCGTCTCGGCGCTGCGCCGAGACGGCGTGGACCCGGCGGCGATCCGCCTCGCCCTGCTCTCGCACCACTACCGCTCCGACTGGGAGTGGACCGACCAGGTGCTCGCCGACGCGGTGGCACGGCTCGCGCGCTGGCGTGCGGCCGTCTCCCGGCCAGACGGGCTGTCCGCCGACGCGCTGGTGGAGGAGGTCCGCGAGGCCCTCGCCGACGACCTGGACGCCCCGGCCGCGCTGGCCGCGGTGGACCGCTGGGCCGAGCGGCAGACCGCCGAGGGCGGGACCGACGAGGGGGCGCCGGGACTCGTCTCGCGTACCGTCGACGCCCTGCTCGGTGTCGCGCTGTAACCGTCCGCCACTTCGCTGCACCGGCCCCGGACTTCTGAGGAAGTCCGGGGCCGGTTCTGTCGGGGCGTACGTGCCGCGCTGCCCCGGATCAGTCCTCCGGGGAATCGTCCGGCGAGTCGTCCGGCACATCCGGCGGAAGGCCGCTGCCCCCGGGGCCGGTCCCCGGGCCGGGGCCGGTCTCGGGCCTGGGAGGCTTCGGCGGTCTGGTCCGGCCGCTCGACGGGTCCCGCAGATACGGGCCCTCACCGCTCTCCGTGGCATGCCCGCCCGGGGCCTGGCCCGGTCCGGGGTCCCGGCGGCGCAGATAGCGCTCGAACTCCCGGGCGATGGCCTCGCCGCTGGCCTCGGGAAGCTCCGCGGTGTCCCGGGCCTCCTCCAGCGTCTGCACGTACTCCGCCACCTCGCTGTCCTCGGCGGCGAGTTGGTCGACCCCGACCTGCCAGGCCCGGGCGTCCTCCGGCAGTTCACCGAGCGGAATGCGCAGCCCGAGAAGGTCCTCCAGGCGGTTGAGCAGCGCCAGGGTGGCCTTCGGGTTGGGCGGCTGCGAGACGTAGTGCGGCACCGCCGCCCACAGGCTCACCGCGGGCACACCCGCGTGCGTGCACGCTTCCTGGAGGATGCCGACGATGCCGGTCGGCCCCTCGTACTTGGTCTCTTCCAGGTCCATGGTGCGTGCCAGATCCGGATCCGATGTGACCCCGCTGACCGGCACCGGCCGGGTGTGCGGGGTGTCGCCGAGCAGCGCGCCGAGCACCACGACCATCTCGACGCCCAGTTCATGGGCGAAGCCCAGGATCTCGTTGCAGAACGAGCGCCAGCGCATCGACGGCTCGATGCCCCGGACCAGGACGAGATCGCGCGGCTTGTCGCCGCGGATGCGGACCACGGAGAGCCGGGTCGTCGGCCAGGTGATCTTGCGCACCCCGCCGTCCAGCCAGACTGTGGGGCGGTTGACCTGGAAGTCGTAGTAGTCCTCGGCGTCCAGCGCCGCGAACACCTCGCCCTTCCATTCCCGGTCCAGGTGCGCGACCGCCGTGGAGGCGGCGTCACCTGCGTCGTTCCACCCCTCGAACGCGGCCACCATGACCGGGTCGATCAGCTCGGGAACTCCCTCGAGCTCGATCACCCAGGCCTCCTTCCGAAGTTCCTTGCGTACGGAACAACCTTAAGGCTTCCCGCCACTCCCGCCGCAGCCCTTGCGCACGGTGGGGTGAACCCGGCCGAGGGGATGCGTCATCGGCCGGGGCCGGGCGTCGGGGCCGGGCATACATCCGAGCTGTGTGCGGTCGGTTTCCGGTCAACGCTGGACGTTGGGGCATTCAGGGCGCTATACATCGGATGACCAGAGTAGAGGTCCGATGTTATTTCCCCTGGGGGCGCACATGAGTCAGACCGTCACGGACTTCGAGGTCCACGACATCCGTTTTCCGACCTCGGAACAACTGGACGGCTCGGACGCCATGAACCCCGACCCCGACTACTCGGCCGCCTACGTCGTGCTGCGTACCGACGACGCGGAGGGTGACGGCGGCCGTATGGAGGGGCATGGCTTCTGTTTCACCATCGGGCGGGGCAACGAGGTGACGGTGGCCGCGATCGAGGCGCTGCGGCCGTATCTGATCGGGCGTCCGGCGCCCCGGACCGCGGCCGGCCTCGGCGCGTTGTACCGGGACCTCACCCATGACTCGCAACTGCGCTGGCTGGGCCCCGAGAAGGGCGTGATGCACATGGCGGCCGGCGCGGTCGTCAACGCCGCCTGGGACCTGGCGGCCAGGTACGCGGGCATGCCCGTCTGGCGGTTCCTGGCGGAGATGACGCCGCAGGAGCTCGTCTCCCTCGTCGACTTCCGGTACCTCACCGACGCCCTCACCCCCGAGGAGGCGCTCGCGATCCTGCGCGCCGCCGAGCCCGGCCGGGCCGGACGCGCCGAGCGGCTGCGCGCCGAGGGATATCCGGCCTACACCACCTCGCCCGGCTGGCTCGGCTACTCCGACGACAAACTGGTCAGGCTGGCGAAGGAGGCGGTCGCCGACGGCTTCACCCAGATCAAGCTGAAGGTCGGCGGCGACGTCGGCGACGATGTCCGCAGACTCGCCCTCGCCCGGGCCGCCGTCGGCAGCGACGTACGGATCGCCGTCGACGCCAACCAGCGCTGGGACGTCGCCGGCGCGGTGGAGTGGATGACCGCGCTCGCGCCGTACGACCCGCACTGGATCGAGGAGCCCACCAGCCCCGACGACATCCTCGGCCACGCCGCCGTGCGCGCCGCCCAGCCGGTCAAGGTCGCCACCGGCGAACACGCCGCCAACCGCGTCGTGTTCAAGCAGCTGCTCCAGGCAGGAGCGGTCGACTTCGTCCAGATCGACGCGGCCCGCGTCGCCGGAGTCAACGAGAACCTGGCGATCCTGCTGCTCGCCGCCAAGTTCGGCGTGCCCGTCTGTCCGCACGCGGGCGGCGTCGGACTGTGCGAGCTGGTCCAGCACCTCGCGATGTTCGACTACGTGGCCGTGTCGGGGACTTGGGAGGACCGGGTGATCGAGTACGTCGACCACCTCCACGAACACTTCGTCGACCCCGCCGTGATCGAGGCCGGGCGCTACACCGCCCCGGCGGCGCCGGGCTTCTCCGCCCGGATGCACCCCGGATCGATCGCCGCACACCGCTACCCGGAGGGCCCCGTATGGCAGGCCCGCCGCACCGACGAGGAGGACGGCCGATGACCGGCACACGCGACTTCGAGGGAATGAACGCCCTGGTGACGGGCGGCGCCTCCGGCATCGGGGCCGCTGTCGCGAGCCAGTTGACCGCGCGCGGGGCCCGCGTCGCGATTCTCGACCGGGAGACCGCGGGCGCCCCCGAGGGCGTCCTCGCCCTGGAGGCGGACGTCACGGACGACGACACCGTCCGCGAGGCCGTCGACCGGGCAGCCGCCGAACTGGGCTCCCTGCACACACTCGTGTCCAACGCGGGCATCGGCTCCATCGGCACCGTCGAGGACAACGACGACGAGGAATGGGCCCGGGTCCTGGACGTCAACGTCCTCGGCATGGTCCGCACCGCCCGGCACGCGCTGCCGCACCTGCGCAGGGCCGCGGCCGACCGCCCCGGCGCCGTGTCGATCACGCAGACCTGCTCGATCGCCGCCACCGCGGGGCTGCCCCAGCGCGCCCTGTACAGCGCGAGCAAGGGCGCCGTCCTGTCCCTGACGCTGGCCATGGCCGCCGACCACGTCCGCGAGGGCATCCGCGTCAACTGCGTCAACCCGGGGACGGCGGACACCCCGTGGATCGGCCGGCTGCTCGGGCAGGCCGACGACCCGGCCGCCGAACGCGCGGCCCTCAATGCCCGGCAGCCCCTGGGCCGGCTGGTCTCGGCCAACGAAGTGGCGGCCGCGATCCTCTACCTCGCGAGCCCCGGCGCGGCCTCTGTCACCGGCACGGCACTGGCCGTCGACGGGGGAATGCAGGGGCTGCGGCTGCGCCCCGCCGGCAGCTGACCGTACGGCTGAAACGCGAACGCCGGACAGGCACACGCAGCCCGTCCGGCGTTCGAGGACCGCCCGCGGCGCCGGCTACAGCGTCGACCGCAGCCACTGCTCCACGCTCGCCACATGCACCGTCGCCCAGGCTCCCGCGGCCTCCGCGTCCCGGTCCCGCAGCGCCGAGAGGATCGCCCGGTGCTCGTGGAGCGTGCGGCTCACCGCGTCCTCCTGGGTCAGGCCGCGCCATACCCGCGCCCGGGTCGTCGGCCCCGACAGGCCGTCGAGCAGCGAGCAGAGCACCGAGTTGCCGGAGGACTGCACGATGCCGCGGTGGAACTCCAGGTCGCAGGCCACCAGCTCCTCGACCGAGGGGTGCTCGCCCAGCGCGTCCAGCTGGGCGCCCAGCTGGTCCAGTTGCTCCTCGCTGATCCGGCTCGCCGCCATCGCGGTCGCCGCGGGCTCCAGGATCCGGCGGACCGCCAGGAACTCCAGCACCGTGTCGTCGCGGTGGAAGTCCACCACGAAGCTCAGCGCCTCCAGCAGCAACTGGGGATCGAGACTGGTGACATACGTGCCGTCGCCCTGGCGCACATCGAGAATGCGGATCAGCGACAGGGCGCGCACCGCCTCCCGCAGCGAGTTGCGGGACAGGCCGAGCTCCGCGGCGAGTTCGCTCTCCTTGGGGAGACGATCGCCGGGCCGTAGCGCACCCGAGACGATCATTTCCTTGATCTTCTCGATGGCCTCGTCGGTGACAGCCATGGGCGACCTCCAGACATCCGATGTATCGGCCCATTATGCGTCCCCGGGGACGGCGGTGTGCCCGCCGGGGCAACCCGGTCTCCGTCTCCCGTACGCGAACGGCCCGGTTCGCCCGGTTCCGTACGGTGCGTCGGCTCCATCGGGCGAACTCCGCAGACGCCAGAAGGGGGGCGGCGTCCATGGACGCAGCCCCCCTCCCCGGTGGCTCAGCTCCTGCGGTCGCCCAGCACCGACTCGACGCCGGCCCGGATCTCGTCCGTCGCCAGGCCCCGGATCGTCAGCGTCGTCCGGCGCCGCAGCACGTCGTCCGCGGTCTCGGCCCACTCGTGGTCCCGCGCGTAGGCGACCTGCGCCCAGATCTCCGGCGCGTCGGGGTGGACGCGCTCGGCGAGCGCCGGGTTCTCGTTGGCCAGCCGGGCGATGTCGAAGGACAGCGAACCGTAGTGCGTGGCCAGGTGCCGCGCCGTGTCGGCCGACATCCGGGGACCGGGCGTACCCCCGTCGACGAGCAGCCGGTGCGCGACCGCGTTCGGGTTGGCGATGCCCGGCAGCGGCAGTTTCTTCGGCAGCCGGGCCATCGGCTCCATGTCCTCGGCCAGGGGGTGCCCGGGCAGCGCGGCCAGCTTGTTCATCACCGTGCGGCCAATGTGGCGGAACGTCGTCCACTTGCCGCCCGCGACGGACAGCATCCCGCCCCGTCCCTCGGTCACCACCGTCTCGCGCTTGGCCTTGGACGTGTCGCCGGGCCCGCCCGGCAGCACCCGCAGCCCCGCGAAGGAGTACGTGATCAGATCGCGCGACAGCTGCTGGTCCCGGATCGAGAACGCCGCCTCGTCCAGGATCTGCGCGGTGTCCTTCTCGGTCACCGAGACGTCCGCCGGGTCGCCCTCGTACTCCTCGTCCGTCGTGCCGAGCAGCAGCATGTCCTCCCACGGCAGGGCGAACGTGATGCGGTACTTGTCGATGGGTGTGGCCAGCGCGGCCTTCCACGGGCGGGTGCGCTTGAGCACCAGGTGGGCGCCCTTGGACAGACGTATGGAAGGCGCCGCGGCCGGGTCCTCCATCTTCCGCAGGTGGTCGACCCACGGACCGGTGGCGTTCAGCACCAGCCGGGCCGTGACCCCGAACTCCGTCCCGTCGGTGCGGTCCTCGAGGTCCGCGCCCGTCACCCGGCCCTTGGTGAACCGCAGCCCGGTCACCGCCGCGTGGTTGAGGACGGTCGCCCCCGCGTCGACGGCCGCGCGGACCGTCATCAGCGCCATCCGCGCGTCGTTCATCTGGTCGTCGCCGTACACCGCGACGGCCTTCAGATTGTCCGTACGCAGCTCCGGCACATCGCGCCGCGCCTTCGCCGGGCTGATCACATGCCCGACGCCGTCACCGAAGGCGGACAGCGCCGAGTAGGCGAACACGCCCGCGCCGAGCTTCGCCGCGCCGTGCGGCCCGCCCTTGTAGACGGGGAGGTAGAAGGTGAGCGGATTGGCCAGGTGGGGGGCCACCTGACGCGATACCGCACGGCGCTCGAAGTGGTTCTCCGCGACCAGCTTCACCGCGCCGGTCTGCAGGTAGCGCAGACCGCCGTGGAGCAGCTTGGAGGAGGCGGAGGAGGTGGCGCCGGCGAAGTCGCCGGCGTCCACCAGAGCCACCCGCAGCCCGGACTGCGCGGCGTGCCAGGCAGTGGAGATGCCCAGAATGCCGCCACCGATCACCAGGAGGTCGTACGTCGCCTTGGAGAGCTGCTCCCGAGTCTCGGCACGGCTCGGAAGGGAGCCGGAGGCCGGGTGCGTCCCGAGGGCGGGGACGCTCTGCAGGGTGGTCATGTTGTCTACTCCTCGTCGTCCAGCCAGCCCATGGTCCGTTCCACGGCCTTGAGCCAGCTCTTGTACTCGCGGTCGCGGATGTCCGCGTCCATGCGGGGGGTCCACTCGGCGGCCCGGCGCCAGTTGGCGCGCAGCGCGTCGGTGTCCGGCCAGAAGCCGACGGCCAGGCCGGCGGCGTAGGCGGCGCCGAGGCAGGTGGTCTCGGCGACCATCGGGCGCACCACGGGTGCGTCCAGGAAGTCGGCGAGCGTCTGCATCAGCAGGTTGTTGGAGGTCATTCCGCCGTCGACCTTGAGCGCGGTCAGCTCGACGCCGGAGTCCTTGGTCATGGCGTCGCTGATCTCGCGGGTCTGCCAGGCGGTGGCCTCCAGCACGGCACGGGCGATGTGCGCCTTGGTGACGTAGCGGGTGAGGCCCGCGATGACGCCGCGGGCGTCGGGGCGCCAGTACGGGGCGAACAGGCCGGAGAAGGCCGGCACGAAGTACG
This sequence comes from Streptomyces sp. NPDC096323, assembly GCF_040302845.1. NCBI lineage: Bacteria > Bacillati > Actinomycetota > Actinomycetes > Kitasatosporales > Streptomycetaceae > Streptomyces > Streptomyces sp. NPDC096323. The sequence continues at coordinate 341,204 of NZ_JBEOSI010000006.1, read as the reverse complement.
CGCCGCCGTTGTCCTCGACCGACGAGGCCAGGGTCTCGATCTCGGCGGCGGACTGGATCAGGCCCATCTGGTCGCGCATCCACTGCACCAGCGAACCGGTGACGGCGATCGAGCCCTCGAGGGCGTAGACCGGCTTCTGGTCGCCGATCCGGTAGCCGACCGTGGTCAGCAGCCCGTTGTAGGAGTTGACGGGTGTCTCGCCGGTGTTCATCAGCATGAAGGTGCCGGTGCCGTACGTGGACTTGGCCTCGCCCTCGGCGAAACACGTCTGGCCGAACAGCGCGGCCTGCTGGTCGCCGAGCGCGGAGGCGACCGGCACGCCGTCGAGCACGCCGCCCTTGGCGTTGCCGTACACCTCGGCCGAGGACCGGATCTCGGGCAGCAGGGCCGCCGGGATCTGCATGGAGGAGAGGATCTTCTCGTCCCACGTCATGGAGTGCAGGTTCATCAGGAGCGTGCGCGAGGCGTTGGTGACGTCGGTGACGTGGACGCCGCCGTCGGTGCCGCCGGTCAGGTTCCAGATGACCCAGGAGTCCATGGTGCCGAAGAGGATGTCCCCGCGCTCGGCGCGCTCGCGCAGGCCCTCGACGTTGTCGAGCAGCCAGCGGACCTTGGGGCCGGCGAAGTACGAGGCGAGCGGCAGCCCGGTCTCGCGGCGGAAACGGTCCTGGCCCACGTTGCGGCCGAGCTCCTTGCAGAGCGCGTCGGTGCGGGTGTCCTGCCAGACGAGGGCGTTGTGGACGGGCTCACCGGTGTGCTTGTCCCAGAGCAGCGTGGTCTCGCGCTGGTTGGTGATGCCGATCGCCTTCACGTCGGCGGCGGTGATGCCGGCCTTGACGATGGCGCCCGCCACGACCTCCTGGACGTTCTCCCAGATCTCGGTCGCGTTGTGCTCGACCCAGCCCGGCTTCGGGAAGATCTGCTCGTGCTCCTTCTGGTCGACGGAGACGATCCGGCCGTCCTTGTCGAAGACGATGCAGCGGCTGGAGGTGGTGCCCTGGTCGATGGCCGCGATGAACGGCCCGGTGCCGTGGGTGCCGGTGGTGTGTGCGTCGGTCACGGTGTGCTCCCGGAAGTCTGTGTGGTCTTGGGGGTGACGGCTGCGGGCCCTGTGGCTCACGCGAACGCGAGGTTGTAGAGCCCGCCGGCGATCGCGCCGCCGATGAGCGGTCCGACGACCGGGATCCAGGCGTAACCCCAGTCGGATCCGCCCTTGTTCGGCAGCGGAAGCAGCGCGTGCACGATACGCGGACCGAGGTCGCGAACCGGGTTGATCGCGTAGCCCGTCGGGCCGCCGAGCGAGAGACCGATGGAGACGACCACCAGCGAGGTGATCAGCGCGCCGAGTGTGCCGAGGCCGTTGCCGCCGTCGTTGAGGCCCTGGGTGAGGATCGCCAGGACCAGCACCACCGTGGCGATGACCTCGGTGACGACGTTCTGGACGGCGTTGCGGATCTCGGGACCCGTGGAGAAGATGCCGAGCACGGGTCCGGCCTTGGGGGCGGCAGCCTGGTCGACCATGCCCTCCTCACCCGTATGGGTGCTCAGGATCTCCGGATCGGTGAGATGGGCCCGGAACTGTCCGTAGTAGGCCAGCCAGACCAACGCCGCGCCGATCATCGCGCCGAACAGCTGGGAGCCGAGGTAGAGCGGTACGTCGCTCCACTTGGTGCCGCCCTCGATCGCCAGACCGACGGTGACGGCCGGGTTGAGATGCGCTCCGGAGACGCCGCCGACCAGATACGCGCCGGTAAGCACCGCGAAGCCCCACCCGAAGGTGATGGCGAGCCAGCCGGCGTTCTGTGCCTTCGAGTGCTTGAGCGTGACGGCGGCACAGACACCGACGCCGAGCAGGATGAGTACGGCGGTACCGATGGTCTCGCCGATGAAGATGTCGGAGCTGGACACCCGCGACTCCTTTGTCCTTCGTCCAGGGAAGCCGAACCCCGGGTCCCTCCGGTGGTCCGCGCCCTCAGGTGAGGGCGTTGCCGGCCCTTGCACTGTCACACACCCTAACGCGTATTTCCGTTAGCCGTTCGACAATGCCGACCGATGAACGGCAGTGTTTCTCCCCGGTGAATGAGGCGTCAAGGGTTGTGTGTCCTATAACTCGATCGTTACCGATGATGCCGCAGGGGCTTCAGAAGCGCCTGGCGCCCAGATCCCGGGACACCGCGCGGGCGCAGTCCCGTACGGCCGCGACCAGCTCGGGCCGCAGCTCTCCCTCCGCGCACACCCGCTCCACCGCACCGGTCACGGCCACGGCTCCCACCGGCATCCGGCGCCGGTCGTGGATCGGGGCGGCCACCGCGGCCACGCCCTCCCAGGTCTCCTCCACGTCGTCCGCCCAGCCGCGCGCGCGGATCAGGTCGAGCATCGACTCGAACTCCTCCGGATCGGTGACCGTGCGGGGCGTGAAGGACTGCCGCTCGGCCTCCATGACCTCCGTGTGGGCCATGGGGTCGTAGGCCGACAGGACCTTGCCCAGGGCTGTGGAGTGCAGCGGCTGCATGGCCCCGACCTCCAGGACCTGCCGGCTGTCGTCGGGGCGGAAGACGTGGTGGACGATCAGGACGCCCTGCTGGTGGAGCACGCCCAGGTGGGCGCTCTCGCCGCTGGAGCGGGCCAGGTCGTCCGTCCAGACCAGCGCCCGGGCCCGCAGCTCATGGACGTCCAGATAGCTGTTGCCCAGCCGCAGCAGCTCGGCGCCCAGCTGGTAGCGGCCGGAGGCCGCGTCCTGTTCCACGAAGCCCTCGTGCTGGAGCGTGCGCAGGATGCCGTGTGCGGTGCCCTTGGCCAGGCCCAGGGCGGAGGAGATGTCGGACAGTCCCAGCCGCCGCTCACCGCCCGCCAGCAGGCGCAGCATCGCGGCCGCCCGCTCCAGCGACTGGATGTTCTTGGCCATCGCGCCGTACTCCTCCACTCGGTTCGACAATGCTGAACACTATCGGTCGATGCCGACCCGTGCTCGATCGCATGGGAATTCTGCGGCACCCCGGCAGCCCGGAACGACCGCTCGCACAGCATGACGTCCGATGCGTGGGACAGAGTGACGCGCTCAGGCACCGCCCGGCTACTCTGGCCGGGTGCGCCTTCCGCCGAAGCCGCAAAGCCGACAGCCGTCGCATCCCAGGGAGTACATCCATGGCCTCGTTGCCGACCCCTTCCGCCGACAGCCGGAACCGAGCCGAAGCCCTTCGTGAGGCGCTCGCCACCCGGGTCGTGGTGGCCGACGGTGCCATGGGCACCATGCTCCAGGCGCAGGACCCCACGCTGGAGGACTTCCAGAACCTCGAGGGCTGCAACGAGATCCTGAACCTCACGCGCCCCGACATCGTGCGATCGGTGCACGAGGAGTACTTCGCGGTCGGCGTGGACTGCGTGGAGACGAACACCTTCGGCGCGAACCACTCGGCGGCGAACGAGTACGAGATCGCCGACCGGATCGTCGAACTGTCCGAGGCGGGCGCCCGCATCGCCCGCGAGGTCGCCGACGAGTTCGCCGCGAAGGACGGTCGCCCGCGCTGGGTCCTCGGCTCCATCGGTCCCGGCACCAAACTGCCCTCGCTCGGCCACATCGCGTACGACGTGCTTCGGGACGGCTACCAGCAGAACGCCGAGGGCCTGCTCGCCGGCGGGGCGGACGCGCTGATCGTGGAGACCACGCAGGACCTGCTGCAGACCAAGTCCAGCCTCATCGGCGCGCGCCGCGCGATGGACGCCCTGGGCGTCGACGTGCCGCTGATCTGCTCGCTCGCCTTCGAGACGACCGGCGTCATGCTGCTCGGCTCCGAGATCGGCGCCGCGCTGACCGCCCTGGAGCCGCTCGGTATCGATCTGATCGGGCTGAACTGCTCGACGGGCCCGGCCGAGATGAGCGAGCACCTGCGCTACCTGGCCCAGCACTCGCGTACGCCGCTGATGTGCATGCCGAACGCGGGCCTGCCGGTGCTGACCAAGGACGGCGCGCACTTCCCGCTCGACCCGGAGGGACTGGCGGACGCGCAGGAAACCTTCGTGACCGACTACGGCCTGTCGCTGATCGGCGGCTGCTGCGGTACGACGCCCGAGCACATGCGCCAGGTCGTCGAGCGGGCCCGCGCCCTCACGCCGGCCGTCCGCGACCCGCGCCCCGAGCCCGGCGCGGCCTCGCTCTACCAGACGGTGCCGTTCCGACAGGACATCTCGTACCTGGCGATCGGTGAGCGGACCAACGCCAACGGGTCGAAGAAGTTCCGCGAGGCCATGCTCGAAGCGCGCTGGGACGACTGCGTGGAGATGGCCCGCGACCAGATCCGCGAAGGCGCGCACATGCTCGACCTGTGTGTCGACTACGTGGGGCGTGACGGCGTCGCGGACATGGAGGAGCTGGCCGGCCGCTTCGCGACCGCTTCCACCCTCCCGATCGTGCTGGACTCCACGGAGCTGCCGGTGCTGCGGGCGGGTCTTGAGAAGCTGGGCGGGCGTGCGGTCCTGAACTCGGTGAACTACGAGGACGGCGACGGCCCCGACTCGCGCTTCGTGAAGGTCACCCAGCTGGCCGCCGAGCACGGTGCCGCGCTGATCGCGCTGACGATCGACGAGGAGGGCCAGGCCCGGACCGTCGAGCACAAGGTCGCGATCGCCGAGCGGCTCATCGAGGACCTGACCGGGAACTGGGGCATCCGGGAGTCGGACATCCTGATCGACTGCCTGACCTTCACGATCTGCACGGGTCAGGAGGAGTCCCGCAAGGACGGCATCGCGACGATCGAGGCGATCCGCGAGCTGAAGAAGCGCCACCCCGACGTCCAGACCACCCTGGGTCTGTCGAACATCTCCTTCGGTCTGAACCCGGCCGCCCGCGTGGTGCTGAACTCCGTCTTCCTCGACGAGTGCGTGAAGGCGGGTCTCGACTCGGCGATCGTGCACGCCTCGAAGATCCTGCCCATCGCCCGCCTGGACGAGGAGCAGGTCAAGGTCGCCCACGACCTGGTCTACGACCGCCGCGCCGAGGGTTATGACCCCCTGCAGAAGCTCATGGAGCTGTTCGAGGGCGTCAACATGAAGTCGATGAAGGAGGGCAAGGCCGAGGAACTCCTCGCCCTGCCCCTCGACGAGCGCCTCCAGCGGCGGATCATCGACGGCGAGAAGAAGGGCCTGGAGGCCGACCTCGACGAGGCCCTGCAGACCCGCCCCGCGCTCGACATCGTCAACGACACCCTGCTGGAGGGCATGAAGGTCGTCGGCGAGCTGTTCGGCTCCGGCCAGATGCAGCTTCCGTTCGTCCTCCAGTCCGCCGAGGCGATGAAGACCGCCGTGGCCTACCTGGAGCCGCACATGGAGAAGTCGGACGCGGAGGGCAAGGGCACCATCGTCCTGGCCACCGTGCGCGGCGACGTCCACGACATCGGCAAGAACCTCGTCGACATCATCCTGTCCAACAACGGCTACAACGTCGTCAACATCGGCATCAAGCAGCCCGTCTCGGCGATCCTGGAAGCCGCCGACGAGCACAAGGCCGACGTGATCGGCATGTCCGGCCTCCTGGTCAAGTCCACCGTGATCATGAAGGAGAACCTCCAGGAGCTCAACCAGCGCAAGCTGGCCGCCGACTACCCCGTCATCCTGGGTGGCGCCGCCCTCACCCGCGCCTACGTCGAACAGGACCTCCACGAGATCTACGAGGGCGAAGTCCGCTACGCCCGCGACGCCTTCGAGGGTCTGCGCCTCATGGACGCCCTGATCGGCGTCAAGCGCGGCGTCCCCGGCGCCACCCTCCCCGAACTCAAGCAGCGCCGCGTCCCCGCACGCGAGAGCGCGGTTCTGGAGGTCGAGGAGCCCGAGGAGGGCGTGCGCTCCGACGTCGCCGTCGACAACCCGGTCCCCACCCCGCCGTTCTGGGGGAGCCGGGTCGTCAAGGGCATCCCGCTCAAGGAGTACGCCTCCTGGCTCGACGAGGGCGCGCTCTTCAAGGGCCAGTGGGGCCTCAAGCAGGCCAGGGCCGGCGACGGACCGACGTACGAGGAACTCGCCGAGACCGAGGGCCGGCCGCACCTGCGCGGCTGGCTCGACAAGCTCCACACCGAGAACCTTCTGGAAGCCGCCGTCGTCTACGGCTACTACCCCTGCGTGTCCAAGGGCGACGACCTGATCCTGCTCCACGAGGACGGCTCCGAGCGCACCCGCTTCACCTTCCCGCGCCAGCGCCGTGGCCGTCGCCTGTGCCTCGCCGACTTCTTCCGTCCCGAGGAGTCCGGCGAGACCGACGTCGTCGGCCTCCAGGTCGTCACGGTCGGCTCGAAGATCGGCGGCGAGACCGCCAAGCTCTTCGAAGCCAACTCCTACCGCGACTACCTGGAGCTGCACGGTCTGTCCGTCCAGCTCGCCGAGGCCCTCGCCGAGTACTGGCACGCCCGGGTCCGCTCCGAGCTCGGCTTCGCGGGCGACGACCCGGCCGACGTCGAGGACATGTTCGCGCTCAAGTACCGCGGCGCGCGCTTCTCCCTCGGATACGGCGCCTGCCCGGATCTGGAGGACCGCGCGAAGATCGCCGACCTGCTCCAGCCGGAGCGGATCGGAGTGCACCTCTCGGAGGAGTTCCAGCTCCACCCCGAGCAGTCCACCGACGCGATCGTCATCCACCACCCCGAGGCGAAGTACTTCAACGCGCGGTAGGACTCCGTTCAACGCGCGGTAGCAGCAGGAGTCGTACACTGGTCGGTCCAGTGCAGGCCGGTCGCCCTCCCTCCGGGAAAGGCGGCCGGCCTTCTCGTCCCTCATGGAAGGTGTGCCGGATGACCAGTACGATCCCCGCGTCCCCGACCCGTACGGCCGAGGGCGGCGCCCTGCAGGCCGTCCTGCTCGACATGGACGGCACCCTCGTGGACACCGAGGGCTTCTGGTGGGACGCCGAGGTGTCGGTCTTCGCCGATCTGGGGCACCGGCTGGACGAGGCGTGGAAGGACGTGGTCGTCGGCGGCCCGATGACCCGCAGCGCCGGATACCTCATGGACGTCACCGGCGCGGACATCACCCTCGACGAACTGACCGTGCTGCTCAACGACCGTTTCGAAAAGCGCATCGCCGACGGTGTGCCGCTGATGCCGGGTGCGGCGCGGCTGCTCGCCGAACTCGCGAGACACGAGGTCCCCACCGCACTCGTGTCCGCCTCGCACCGCCGGATCATCGACCGGGTCCTGGACTCGGTGGGCCGTCACCACTTCGCGCTCACCGTCGCAGGCGACGAGGTCACCCGCACGAAGCCCCACCCGGAGCCCTACCTCACGGCCGCGCGCGGCTTCGGGGCCGACCCGCGGCTCTGTGCCGTCATCGAGGACACACCGACCGGGGTGGCCGCCGCGGAGGCCGCGGGATGCCGGGTGGTCGCCGTACCGTCCGTGTCGCCGATCGCACCGGCCGCCGGCCGGGTCGTCGTCGGTTCGCTCGAAGAGGTCGATCTCGCATTCCTCCGGGGGCTGGTGACGGGAGCGCGGTGATCCGCGCACCGAGAGTATTTCTGTGAATGAATGGAAAAGCTCTCGCGAAAGGCCGTGCGTTTTGTGTCGCAACCCGGTGTTCATTAGGCGGGAACATGTCACATTGACCGGTCGCATCGCGCGTGACCTTCCTCACTCATTCGGTGCTCGAAGCGCCACGAAAATCTGTCGCACCGCCCGTCGGGTGTGTCCAAGTGTCCCGATTGGTGAATCCGTGTACGAATCATTCCGCGTGCGCGAATTCGTCTCACCGCCGAGTTCGCCGCATCCCTGAATAGGTGCGGCGCAGGACCGGTCCGGCCAGGACGAGGTGCCTACTAATGTCGTTTTCTCCATGACCGCATGAGGGAGAACGTCCACGATGAACCGCAAGACTCTGGTGCTGCCGGCCGTTGTCGGCCTGCTCGCGCCCGTACTCGCCGCCTGCGGCGCGTCGGACGGCGGGAGCGATGGCAACGGCGCCATCGTTGTCGGCACTACGGACCAGTTCGTCGCCTCGAAGGACGCCCCCGCGCCTCTCGACCCCGCCATCGGCTACGAGGCGGGCGTCTGGAACGTACTGCGACAGACGGTCCAGACCCTGACGCACATCCCGCGCAGCGGCGGCCGGCCGGAGCCCGAGGCCGCCGAGAGCTGCCTGTTCACCGACAGGGCCAACGAGAGCTACCGCTGCACCCTGCGCAGCGGGCTGACCTTCGCGGACGGCAGCCCGGTCACCGCAGAGGACGTCAAGTACTCCATCGACCGCGTGATCCGGATCAAGTCCACCAACGGGCCGGTGGTCCTGCTCAACAACATCGACACCATCGAGACCAAGGGCGACCGCGAGGTCGTATTCCACCTCCGGACCCCGGACGCCACCTTCCCGTACAAACTCGCGACACCGCCGGCCGGAATAGTCCAGCGGGATAAATACCCCGCGAACACGGCGCGCACCGGATTCCAGGTGGACGGCTCCGGCCCGTACACGATGAAGCCGGAAGTGAAGAACGGCCATGTGGAGAAGGTCGTCTTCACCAGGAACCCCCGCTACAAGGGGGATCTCAAGGTGCTGAACGAGAAGGTCGAACTGGATTCCTTCCCGGACGCCACGGCCATGGGCAAGGCGCTCGACGAGAAGAAGATCGACATGATGACCCGCACCATGTCGCCGAAACAGGCCCAGCAGATGGTCGAGCACCCCGAGGACAGCATCAAGCTCACCGAAATGCCCGGCCTCGCCATCCGGTACCTCGGCTTCGACACCGAGGACCCCGCCGTGAAGAACAAGGCGGTCCGCCAGGCCATGGCGCAGATCATCGACCGGGGTGAGATCGCGAGCGAGGTGTACGGCACCACCGCCGAGCCGCTGTACTCGCTGATCCCGTCCAGCATCGCCGGACACACGAACTCGTTCTTCAACAAGTACGGCGAACCCAGCGCGGCCAAGGCCGCCGCGATCCTGAAGCACGCCGGGATCGACACCCCGGTGAAGTTCACCCTGAACTACACGAGCGACTACTACGGCTCAGCCACCGCCGACGAGTTCAGGACGCTGCAGCGGCAGCTCAACAGCACCGGACTCTTCGACGTCACCGTCAAGGGCACCCCCTGGGCGAAGTACCGCCCCGCGGAGCTGCGCGGCGAGTACGCCGCGTACGGCATGGGATGGTTCCCCGACTTCCCCGACCCGGACAACTACACGGCGCCGTTCCTCGACAAGGACAACTTCCTCAACTCGCCCTACCGGTCGGCCGCGGCCCAGGCGCTCATCCCGGAATCCCGCCGGGAAGCAGACCGCAGCGCCGCCGCCAAGACCTTCCAGCGGCTCCAGGACATCGTCGCCGAGGACGTCCCCGTCCTGCCCGTCTGGCAGGGCAAGCAGTACGTCGCCTCCCGCGAAGGCCTCACGGGTGTCGAATGGGCGGTCACCTCGTCCGCCGACATCAACCTCTGGGAACTCGGCACCAACTGATCCGCCGCCCCGGCCGCCCGTCCCCGCAGGGGGTCACTGGGCGCCGGGGCGCACCAGCCCGCTCTCGTACGCGTACACCGCGGCCTGCACCCGGTCGCGCAGCCCCAGCTTGGTCAGCACATGGCCTACATGCGTCTTGACCGTGGTCTCGCTGACGAACAGATCGGCGGCGATCTCCGCGTTCGACAGGCCGCGGGCCACCAGCTTCAGGACCTCCACCTCCCGGTCCGTGAGCGTGTGCAGGGTGTCCGGCACCGGCTCCTCGCCGGAGGGCAGATGGTCCGCGTACTTGTCGAGCAGCCGTCGCGTGATGCTCGGAGCGAGCATCGCCTCGCCGCCGGCGACCACCCGGATCGCCTGCACCAGCTCGTTGGCCGGAGCATCCTTCAGCAGGAAGCCGCTGGCACCCGCCCGCAGTGCCTCCACCACGTACTCGTCGAGATCGAAGGTGGTCAGCACCAGCACCTTCGCCGGACCGTCCCGCCCCGGACCGGTGATCTGACGCGTCGCCTCGACCCCGTCCATCCGCGGCATCCGGATGTCCATCAGCACCACATCGGGCTGCAGCGCCCGCACCTGGTCGAGCGCCTGGAGACCGTCACCGGCCTCGCCCACCACCGCGAGATCGCCCTCCGCCTCCAGAATCATCCGGAAGCCGGTGCGCAGCAGTGGTTGGTCGTCGACCAGCAGGACGCGGATTGCCACGGGATCTCCTCAATGTCCTTCAAGGGCACCAGGCCGGCCGGCCTCGGCCCGGACCGGCTCCATTCTGCCCTGGTCATCCTGCGGCGACCGAGCCGGGCGCACCGACAACGGATACACCGGGGGAGTCCCGCCGAATTCGGGACAGAGCGCCTGATGGTCGCACCAGCCGCACAGCTTCGTCGGCCGCGGCCGCCACTCACCGGTCTCCGTGGCCAGCGAGATCGCGTCCCACAGCGCCAGCAGCTTGCGCTCCACCCGCTCCAGGTCCGCCACCACCGGGTCGTACGTCATCACGTCGCCGCTGCCGAGGTAGACCAGCTGGAGCCGGCGCGGCACCACACCCCTGAGCCGCCAGATGACCAGCGCGTAGAACTTCATCTGGAACAGCGCACCCTCCGCGTACTCCGGACGCGGCGCCTTTCCCGTCTTGTAGTCCACGATCCGGACCTCGCCCGTCGGCGCCACGTCGATCCGGTCGATGACCCCGCGCAGCCGCAGCCCCGACTCCAGCTCGGTCTCGACGAACATCTCCCGCTCGGCCGGCTCCAGGCGCGTCGGATCCTCCAGCGAGAACCAGCGCTCCACCAGCCGCTCCGCCTCCGCCAGCCACCGCGTGAGCCGCTCGCCCTCCGGATCCTCGGCGAACAGCTCCGCCAGCTCCGGCTTCGACTCCAGCAGCCGGTCCCACTGGGCCGGGATCAGCGACGTGGCCCGGCCGGGGGTGCGCTCGGGGGCGGGGTTGTCGAAGAGCCGCTCCAGCACCGCGTGCACCAGCGTGCCCCGGGTCGCGGCCTCACTGGGCTTCTGCGGCAGTCTGTCGATGACCCGGAAGCGGTACAGCAGGGGGCACTGCATGAAATCGCTCGCCCTCGACGGCGAAAGGGACGAGGGTGGCTGGGGCGGACGGGGCACAGAGGTCATGACGAAGACCCTACGGCCCGCCACTGACATCAATCGGCATACCATCGACCACAGACCCTCGAACACTGCATGACCGTGCCGAAACGGCACCGACCGAAGGGACCCCGTGGACGAGAGCGGCAACAGCGGGCGGCCGCAGCCCGGCGCAGGGGACAAAGGCCCCGGCGACGGCCCCGACAAGGGCGCACCGGGACGCGGGGAAGAGCCGGGAGGCGGCATCCTCATGGGCCGCCCCTTCGGGGTACCGGTCTACGTGGCGCCCAGCTGGTTCGTCGTGGCCGCCCTCATCACCTGGGTCTTCGGCGGCCAGCTCGACCGCGTCCTGCCCGACCTCGGCGCGGCGCGCTACCTGGTCGCCCTCTTCTTCGCGATCGCGTTCTACGCCTCCGTCCTCGTCCACGAACTCGCGCACACGGTCGCCGCCCTGCGCTACAAGCTCCCCGTCCGCCGCATCCAGCTCCAGTTCTTCGGCGGCGTCTCCGAGATCGAGAAGGAGTCCGAGACCCCCGGCCGCGAATTCGTCCTCGCCTTCGTCGGCCCGTTGCTCTCCCTCGTCCTCGCCGGTGTCTTCTACATCCCGATGAAGTTCGTCGAAGCCGGCACCGTCCCCGGCGTCCTGCTCGGCGGACTGATGATCTCCAACCTCATCGTCGCCGCGTTCAACCTCCTGCCCGGCCTGCCCCTCGACGGCGGCCGGATGCTGCGCGCGGTCGTGTGGAAGATCACCGGCCGCCCGATGAGCGGCACCGTCGCCGCCGCCTGGGTCGGCCGCGCTCTCGCCGTCGTCACCCTCATCGGCCTGCCGCTCCTCACCCACACCGAACTCCTCGGGAACGGCGACCGCGAGATCAGCGGCATGGACACCGTGACCGACGCCCTGCTCGCCGCGATCCTCGCCGCGATCATCTGGACCGGCGCGGGCAACAGCCTGCGCATGGCCCGGCTCCGCGAACACCTTCCCGACCTGCAGGCCCGCGCCCTCACCCGGCGCGCCGTCCCGGTCGAGGCCGACACCCCGCTCTCCGAGGCCCTGCGCCGGGCCAACGAGGCAGGCGCCCGCGCCCTCGTCGTCGTCGACGCCACCGGCGACCCCAAGGCCGTCGTCCGGGAGGCCGCCATCGTCGCCGTCCCCGAACACCGCCGCCCCTGGGTCGCCGTCGGCGGCCTCGCCCAGGACCTCACCGACGGCATGAAGGTCTCCGCCGAACTCGCCGGTGAACCCCTCCTGGACCGCCTCAAGGCCAGCCCCGCCACCGAGTACCTCGTCGTCGAGGACACCGGTGAGATCTACGGGGTGCTGTCCACCGCCGACGTCGAGCGGGCGTTCGTCGCCGCCATGGCCCGCCCCACCGCCTGAGTGGCCGCCGGCCCCCGGGGCGGGCGGTCGGAGCCCCCCGAAACACCGGTACGCTGGTCACATGTCTGAACCGACCGGTGCCGCCCGCCGACGCGGGCCCTTCAAGGTCGGGGACCAGGTCCAGCTCACGGATCCCAAGGGACGCCACTACACCTTCACGCTCGAAGCCGGAAAGAACTTCCACACCCACAAGGGTTCTTTCTCGCACGACGAGCTGATCGGTGCTCCCGAGGGCAGTGTTGTCCGTACCACGGGAAACGTCGTCTACCTGGCGCTGCGCCCCCTGCTCCCCGACTACGTCCTGTCCATGCCCCGCGGCGCCGCCGTGGTCTACCCCAAGGACGCGGGTCAGATCCTGGCCTTCGCCGACATCTTCCCCGGCGCCCGCGTCGTGGAAGCCGGCGTCGGATCCGGCGCACTCTCCACCTTCCTGCTCCGCGCCATCGGCGAGCAGGGCATGCTGCACTCCTACGAGCGCCGCGAGGACTTCGCCGAGATCGCCCAGCAGAACGTCGAGCGCTATTTCGGCAGCCCGCACCCCGCATGGCAGCTCACCGTCGGCGACCTCCAGGACAACCTGAGCGAAACCGACGTGGACCGCGTCATCCTGGACATGCTCGCGCCCTGGGAGTGCCTGGACGTCGTCTCCAAGGCGCTCGTCCCCGGCGGCATCCTCTGCGCGTACGTCGCCACCACCACCCAGCTCTCCCGGACGGTCGAGTCCATCCGCGAGATCGGCTGCTTCGCCGAACCGCAGCCCTGGGAGTCGATGATCCGCAACTGGCACGTCGAGGGCCTCGCCGTACGCCCGGACCATCGCATGATCGGCCACACCGGCTTCCTCGTCACCGCCCGCCGGCTGGCCGACGGGGTCCAGGCCCCGCCGCGCCGCCGCCGCCCCTCCAAGGGCGCCTACGGCGACGACTACACCGGCCCGGGCAGCCAGAGCGGCTCCGACCGCGACTGAACCAGGGGCGCGGCCCGTGCCGCGCGCCCCGACGTACCGGCGCCGCCGCCGGGTTCCCGGACCGACCCGGGAACCCGGCGGCGGCGCCTTTTCGTTTCCGCCTTCCCTGCCCGGGAGCCGGGCGGTGCACGCCGAGCGCGATCCGTAGCGACCCCACCGTTCCGCTGCCGTGTGAGGTGTGGCACGATGCTGGCCACCCCCACCCCGCCGCCGACGTCCCGCCGACGGCACTGCCCTTCGGGCATTCCGCACCACAGGAACCACAGGAGACCTCCCGCGTGCAGACCTCCGCGCTCCCGGACCTCGCGCACACCGACACCAAGCCGATGCACTGGCTCGCCACCGCAGCGGCCATGGCCGCCGTCGTCGCCGCAGCCGGTCTGCTCCAGCCCGACGCGAGCGCTTTGGCCTCCACGCCCCACCGCACCGCGGCGCAGCGCGGCGCGCCGTCCCCCGCGCCCGACCCGGCCCGTGCGGACTTCCCCCTGGAATGCGGCGGTGCGGGCTACACCGTGACCAAGCAGGCTCCCGGCGACCTGGACGGCGACGGGCGGCCGGAAACAGTCGCGGTGGTCCACTGCGCGGCCGGATCCGGTACCCCGCCCAGCGGCGTCTACGTGCTCACACAGGGGAGCGCGGCCGCACCGCGGATCGTCGCGACCCTGGTGGACCCCGTCCAGAAGATGAGTGTCGGCGACTTCGCCGTGCGTGACGGCGTCGTCTCCGCGACGCTGCTCGGTTACTCCTCGCCCGAGGTGCCGTCCTGCTGCCCGGACGAGCAGGAGAAGGTCACCTGGCAGTGGCAGAACGGCGCCTTCGTCCGCAGCAGCCAGTCGACGGACCCGGCCGGCGCCGGCGTCTGACCGTCACCCGGCGTGTCCGCCGTGCCGCCCGGGACGGCGGCAGGGCGCCTCGTACCGGACCGGGCCGTGGACGGGACCGCGGTCAGGCGGCCTCGGGGCCGTAGACCTCGACCCTGTCCGAAACGCGCCGTACATGAATGCAGTCGCCCGGGCACTCCTTGGCCGAATCGACCACGTCCTGCAGGATCGGCAGCGGGACCCGCGTGGTCGCGCCCTTGTCCTGGAGCAGCTCGTCCTGATCGCTCTTCACATAGGCGAGACCGTCGATGTCCAGCTCGAACACCTCCGGCGCGTACTGCACGCAGATCCCGTCCCCCGTGCAGAGGTCCTGGTCGATCCAGACCTCCAGGTCCTGCGTCTCGCTGCCGGTGGGAGCGTCCTGCTGCGCGGTCATTTCGCCTGCCGTTTCCTGCGTATCCGAACCAAAAAAAGCCAGCCCTGGCGGGTGTTGAACACTTCGACGATACAACCGGCGGCTTTCCGATGTTGAAGGGTGGGTATTCCCCTGACACGAGGGAGAGCGCAAGGGTGAAGATCGGACACACCCCAGAGTCTTTGTGATCTAGGGGTTTCAATCATCACCCACCCAGGTAGGGTCAGGAAGCGTCCAGCTCCCCTTGGAGGAGGTGAGGACCGTGGCAGCCCACGACGACGACATCAACCGCGGCATCCGGCCCGGGCGGGGGTCCGAAGACCCCGCCGGCCAGGTCGCCTATCTCGAGCAGGAAATCGCCGTCCTGCGACGTAAGCTCGCCGACTCTCCGCGTCATACGAGGATTCTCGAAGAGCGGATCGTCGAGTTGCAGACCAACCTCGCAGGCGTGTCCGCTCAGAACGAGCGGCTCGCCAGTACACTCCGCGAGGCCCGCGACCAGATCGTGGCCCTCAAGGAAGAGGTCGACCGGCTCGCACAGCCGCCGGCCGGCTTCGGTGTGTTCCTGCAGGCGAACGAGGACGGTACCTGCGACATCTTCACCGGGGGCCGCAAGCTCCGGGTGAACGTCAGTCCCAGCGTTGAGCTCGAGGACCTCCGGCGCGGCCAGGAAGTCATGCTCAACGAAGCGCTCAACGTGGTCGACGCCATGGAATTCGAGCGGGCCGGGGACATCGTCACCCTCAAGGAAATCCTCGAGGACGGCGAACGGGCCCTGGTGATCGGGCACACCGACGAGGAACGGGTGGTGCGGCTCGCCGAGCCGTTGCTGGACATCACCATCCGCCCCGGCGACGCCCTGCTGCTCGAACCCAGGTCCGGCTACGTCTACGAAGTCGTCCCCAAGAGCGAGGTCGAAGAGCTCGTCCTCGAAGAAGTCCCGGACATCGACTACGACAAGATCGGTGGACTGGGCGACCAGATCGAACTCATCCGGGACGCGGTCGAGCTCCCCTACCTGCACCCGGACCTCTTCAAGGAGCACGAGCTCCGGCCGCCGAAGGGCATCCTG
Organism: Streptomyces sp. NPDC096323; assembly: GCF_040302845.1. Classification (NCBI taxonomy): domain Bacteria; kingdom Bacillati; phylum Actinomycetota; class Actinomycetes; order Kitasatosporales; family Streptomycetaceae; genus Streptomyces; species Streptomyces sp. NPDC096323. Next base: position 325,514 of record NZ_JBEOSI010000006.1, on the reverse strand, counting down.
CTCTACGGTCCGCCTGGCTGCGGCAAGACGCTCATCGCCAAGGCCGTGGCCAACTCCCTTGCCAAGAAGGTCGCCGAAGTCACCGGCCAGCCCGCCGGGAAGAGCTACTTCCTGAACATCAAGGGCCCGGAGCTTCTCAACAAGTACGTCGGCGAGACCGAGCGCCACATCCGCCTGGTCTTCCAGCGTGCCCGTGAGAAGGCGAGTGAGGGTACCCCCGTCATCGTCTTCTTCGACGAGATGGAGTCCCTGTTCCGTACCCGGGGATCCGGCGTCAGCTCGGACGTGGAGAACACCATCGTCCCCCAGCTGCTCGCCGAGATCGACGGCGTCGAGGGCCTGGAGAACGTCATCGTCATCGGCGCCTCCAACCGCGAGGACATGATCGACCCCGCGATCCTGCGACCCGGCCGCCTCGATGTGAAGATCAAGATCGAGCGTCCGGACGCGGAGGCGGCGAAGGACATCTTCGCGAAGTACCTCACGCCCTCGCTGCCCCTGCACGCGGACGATCTCGCGGAGCACACCGGCTCCAAGGAGGCCGCGGCTCACGCGATGATCCAGTCGGTCGTCGAGCGGATGTACACCGAGTCCGAGGAGAACCGCTTCCTCGAGGTCACGTACGCCAACGGCGACAAGGAAGTCCTCTACTTCAAGGACTTCAACTCCGGCGCGATGATCCAGAACATCGTCGACCGGGCCAAGAAGATGGCCATCAAGGCATTCCTCGAGCACGGCCAGAAGGGCCTGCGCGTCTCCCACCTCCTCCAGGCCTGCGTGGACGAGTTCAAGGAGAACGAGGACCTGCCGAACACCACCAACCCGGACGACTGGGCCAGGATCTCCGGCAAGAAGGGCGAGCGGATCGTCTTCATCCGCACGCTCGTCACCGGAAAACAGGGCGCGGACACCGGTCGCTCCATCGACACGGTGGCGAACACCGGGCAGTACCTCTAGAAGGCGTACCGGCTGCGGATGCCCGGCCGGGCATCCGCAGCCGGTTGCTTTCCGGACAGCTCCCACGACACCGCAGTAATGACGTAATTGATCTCCCCACCGGCACAGAGGCGTTCTAGGCTCTGGCATACCGCCCGGTCGCGCAGTGCGGGAACGGGCAGACCGCGCACGCACCGGAGAAGAAGCGGTACTTGAGCGCCGCCCCGCAAGGGAGCGTCGCCGGGCAAGGAGGGCCGCATGACCGTACGGCGAGTAATGGGCATCGAGACCGAGTACGGGATCTCCGTGCCCGGCCACCCCAGCGCCAATGCCATGCTCACCTCGTCCCAGATCGTCAACGCCTACGCGGCGGCGATGCACCGGGCGCGCCGCGCCCGCTGGGACTTCGAGGAGGAGAACCCGCTGCGCGACGCGCGAGGCTTCGACCTCGCCCGCGAGACCGCCGACTCCAGCCAGCTCACCGACGAGGACATCGGCCTGGCCAATGTCATCCTCACCAACGGCGCACGGCTCTACGTCGACCACGCGCACCCCGAGTACAGCTCGCCGGAGATCACCAATCCGCGGGACGCGGTCCTGTGGGACAAGGCCGGCGAACGCATCATGGCCGAGGCGGCCGAGCGCGCGGCCCAGCTGCCGGGCGCCCAGCCGATCCACCTCTACAAGAACAACACCGACAACAAGGGCGCCTCGTACGGCACCCACGAGAACTACCTGATGAAGCGCGAGACCCCGTTCTCGGACATCGTGCGCCATCTGACGCCGTTCTTCGTCTCGCGCCAGGTCGTCACCGGAGCGGGCCGGGTCGGGATCGGCCAGGACGGCCACGAGCACGGTTTCCAGATCAGTCAGCGCGCCGACTACTTCGAGGTCGAGGTCGGTCTGGAGACCACCCTCAAGCGCCCCATCATCAACACGCGCGACGAGCCCCACTCCGACGCCGAGAAGTACCGCCGGCTCCACGTGATCATCGGAGACGCGAACCTCTCGGAGATCTCCACCTACCTCAAGCTGGGCACCACCTCGCTGGTCCTCTCCATGATCGAGGACGGTTTCATCAATGTCGACCTGGCCGTCGACCAGCCGGTGCGCACCCTGCACCAGGTCTCGCACGACCCGGACCTCCAGCAGCTGATCACGCTGCGCAGCGGCCGGACACTCACCGCGGTGCAGCTCCAGATGGAGTATTTCGAGCTGGGCCGCAAATACGTGGAGGAGCGGTACGGGGCGGACGCCGACGAGCAGACCAAGGACATCCTGGTCCGCTGGGAGGACACGCTCAACCGGCTGGAGAACGATCCGATGAGCCTGTCGCGCGAGCTGGACTGGATCGCGAAGCGGGAGCTCATGGAGGGCTACCGCCGCCGCGACAGCCTGGACTGGGACGCGCCGCGCCTGCACCTGGTGGACCTGCAGTACGCCGACGTACGGGCCGAGAAGGGCCTCTACAACCGCCTGGTGGCCCGCGGCCGGATGAACCGCCTGCTGGACGAGGACGAGGTGCAGAAGGCCCGTACGGCGCCTCCGGAGGACACCAGGGCGTATTTCCGCGGTCGCTGCCTGGAGCAGTACGCGGACGACGTGGCCGCGGCCTCCTGGGACTCGGTCATCTTCGACCTGCCGGGCCACGACTCCCTTCAGCGGGTTCCCACCATGGAGCCGCTGCGGGGCACCCGGGACCACGTCAAGGCCCTCCTGGACCGCTGCCGCACGGCGGAGGAGCTGGTCCGGGTGCTGTCGGGCGGCTGAAAGGGCCGCCGACTGGGAATCATTCCGATGACCTCCGGACGTTGAGACAAGTACCGGGCCAATGTCGGACCCCGTAGGTAGGGTCTGATCAAGTGCTTCGAACCGAGCGGGGTGAGCTATATGGCGACCAAGGACACCGGCGGCGGACAGCAGAAGGCGACGCGATCCACCGAGGAGACCGAGGAGCAGGCGCAGGAGGCGCAGGGCTCCGAGGATCTCAAGGAGCGGCAGGAGAAGCTGAGCGACGACGTCGACGACGTCCTGGACGAGATCGATGACGTCCTCGAGTCCAACGCCGAGGACTTCGTGCGCTCATTCGTCCAAAAGGGCGGGGAGTAGCCGGCCCGGCGCCCTGGCCGATGACCGGCGTGCGGCACGGGCTCCGGCCCGTGCCGCACGACCGCGGGCACGGACCGCGATCGGTCCGAATGCCTCCGCCACACATGTGGATCACCGCCGCCGGACGGGTAGGGTCCGTGGCATACGGTGCTTCAACTGCAATTCGGCCGTAGGCAAGTTGGGAGATGATCCTGACACCTTGCGCAGGGCCATCGCTTACCTGGAGGGAAACGCGTGGAAGCCAACACTCGTAGCACCGGGCGTCTACCAGCTGCCTTCCTGACGCCCGGGTCCTCTTCGTTCATGGACTTCCTGTCCGACCAGTCGCCCGGGATGCTCCCGGGCAACCGGCAGCTGCCGCCCATGAAGGGGGCAATCGAGGCGCCGCACGGCACCACGATCGTCGCCGCGTCCTTCCCCGGCGGGGTGGTCCTGGCGGGTGACCGGCGGGCGACCATGGGCAACATGATCGCGCAGCGCGACATCGAGAAGGTCTTCCCGGCCGACGAGTACTCGGCGGTGGGCATCGCCGGCACGGCCGGACTGGCCGTGGAGATGGTCAAGCTCTTCCAGCTGGAGCTGGAGCACTTCGAGAAGGTCGAGGGTGCTCAGCTCTCCCTGGAGGGCAAGGCGAACCGGCTCTCCACGATGATCCGCAGCAATCTCGCGATGGCCATGCAGGGCCTCGCCGTGGTGCCGCTCTTCGCCGGCTACGACGTCGACCGGGAGCGGGGCCGGATCTTCAGCTACGACGTCACCGGCGGCCGCTCCGAGGAGCACGGGTACGCGTCCACCGGCTCCGGCTCGATCTTCGCCCGTGGCTCGATGAAGAAGCTCTACCGCGAGGACCTGACGGAGGAGCAGACGCTCACGCTGGTCGTGCAGGCGCTGTACGACGCGGCGGACGACGACTCGGCGACCGGCGGACCGGACGTGGCCCGCCGTATCTATCCGATCGTCACCGTCATCACCGACGAGGGCTTCCGGAAGCTGACCGAGACGGAATCCGCCGAGATCGCCCGCTCGATTCTGGAACGCCGGCTGGAACAGCCCGACGGCCCGCGCGCCGCGCTGCTCTGACCGCCCGTTCCGAGGCTTCTTCGATGCTCCCGCCACTGACAGAAAGGGACGGATAGCCGGTGTCGACGCCGTTCTATGTCTCACCTCAGCAGGCCATGGCCGACCGGGCGGAATACGCCCGGAAGGGCATCGCCCGTGGTCGCAGCCTGGTAGTGCTGCAGTACGCCGACGGCATTGTGTTCGTCGGCGAGAACCCGTCCCGTGCGCTGCACAAGTTCAGCGAGATCTATGACCGGATCGGTTTCGCCGCCGCCGGCAAGTACAACGAGTACGAGAATCTCCGCATCGGCGGAGTGCGTTATGCCGATCTGCGCGGATATACCTATGACCGCGACGATGTGACGGCGCGTGGACTGGCGAACGTCTACGCGCAGACGCTCGGCACCATCTTCTCCAGCGCGGCCGAGAAGCCGTACGAGGTGGAGCTGGTGGTCGCCGAGGTCGGCGCCGGGCCCGAGGGCGACCAGATCTACCGGCTGCCGCACGACGGCTCGATCGTGGACGAGCACGGCTCTGTCGCGGTCGGCGGAAACGCGGAGCAGATCAGTACCTTCCTGGACCAGCGCCACCGGGACGGGATGTCTCTCGCCGAGGCGCTGAAGCTGGCGGTTCAGGCGCTGTCCCGCGATCCCAACGGCAGTGAGCGGGAGATCCCCGCCGAGCGGCTGGAGGTCGCGGTCCTGGACCGTACGCGGCCGCAGCAGCGCAAGTTCAAGCGCATCATCGGCCGGCAGCTGGCCCGGCTGCTGGAGGCCGACGGCGCCGGTGCGACGCCTACCGACGCCCCCTCGGACACGGAGGACGGCGAAGGCGCGGACACCTCCGCAGACACCTCAGCGGCCACGAAGGACACGGACAAGCCGGGCACGAAGAAGGCCGGCCCGGATTCCTCCGCGGCCGGCGAGTCCACCGACTCCGGCGGCGACGTCGAGTAGCCGGTTCCGCGCGTGCCCGCGATGCCCCGGTCCGCCTCCTCGGCGGGCCGGGGCACCGTCATGAGGAGGGGGGTGCGCTGGAGCCCCGTACGACCAGGTGCACGGGCAGGCTGCCGGCCTGGGCCGCGCGGCCCTCCAGCACGGCCAGCAGGGCGCTCATGCCGCGCTCGCCCACCTGCTCGGCCGGCAGTCGCACCGTGGTGAGCTCCGGTTCCACCGCTGTCGCCAGGGCCAGATCGTCGAAGCCGGTGACGGAGACGTCGTCCGGCACGCGCAGCCCGAGCCGGCGTGCGGCCTTGCAGGCGCCCGCGGCCAGGATGTCGTCGTCGCAGACCAGGGCGGTGGGGCGGGGCCCGGGGAGCCCGAGCGCACGTTCCGCCGCCTCCACACCGGCCCGTACGTTCAGCGCGGCCGGCACGGTGCGGACCTCGGTGCCGGACACCCCCCGCAGGGCCTCGTGGAGGGCGCGGGCGCGGACCGCGAACGTCCAGGAGTCGACGGCCGAGGCGAGGTGGACGAAGCGGCGGTGGCCGAGGGCGAGCAGATGTTCCGTCACCTGACGCATCCCGTCGGCGATGTCGAGGTTGACGCGGGCCGCGGGGCCCGGCGCCGCGGGATCGCTGTCCAGCATCACCAGGGGCAGCCCGGCGCCGTGCAGCGCGCCGAGGGCGTCGGCCGCCATGGAGGAGGCGATCACCCCGTCCAGGGCGGCGCGTGCCGAGGCGAAGGGGTCCCGGGCCGGGCCTGTGCCGTCCGGTGACGGATAGAGGACCACGCCGAAGCCGTGTTCGGCGGCGACCGCCGCGGCGCCGGTGTAGACCCGGGCGAAGAACTCGTTGGTGAGGGCGGGGACCACGAGCAGGGCGGTCCTGGTGCGGCCGAGGCGCAGATTGCGGGCGGCCAGGTTGGGCCGGTAGCCGAGGTCCCGGGCGGCGTCGCGCACCCGCCCGACGGTGGTCTCGGAGACCCTGCCCTGCCACTTCTCGCCGAGGACCAGGGAGACCGTGGCCTGGGAGACGCCTGCGGCCCGTGCGACGTCGCGGCTGGTGGGCCGGGGCGGGCCGGGCGGTGCTGGGCTGGTCACGCGGGCCTCCCGGCCGGTCGGGGCAGGCGCCGTGAGGTGGACCTGCGGACTGGGCTCATGGTACGTATGAACCAGGAAGTTATACGTAAAACCTCGGGTGCCCGAAGGGCGCTCCAAGGAGAGGGCGGGACATGGCCGCGGGATATCTGGACATCCTCCGGGCGCGGCATGCCGCCCGGCTGCTGACGGGAACCCTGGTGGGGCGGCTGCCGAACGGCACCGCGCCCATCGCGATCGTGCTGTTCACCCGTGCGGAGGGAGGCAGCTACGCCCTCGCGGGCGCACTCGCCGCCGTGTACGGACTGGGCACGGCGGTCGGACAGCCGCTGCTGGGCCGTGCCGTCGACCTGTACGGCCAGCCACGCGTCCAGCTGCCCGCCGCCGTGCTGTCGGCCCTCGGCATGGCCCTGCTCGCCGTGGCGGGCTTCGGATCGCTCCCGCTCGCCTACGCGGCCGTCGCCGTCGCAGGGGTGGCCACCCCGCCCCTGGAGGGGGGCCTGCGGGCGCTGTGGCCGAGCGTCCTCGGCGGCGAGGACCGGGTGCATCGCGCGTACGCCATGGACGCGGTCGCGCAGGAAGTCATGTTCACGGTCGGACCGCTGCTGGTGACGGTGCTGGTCTCCCTCTGGTCGCCCGCCGCCGCGCTGCTCGTCATCAACGCGATCGGTGTCCTCGGGGCGCTCTCCGTCGTCCTGTCCGAGCCGTCCAGGACCTGGCGCTCCGCTCCGCGCGAGGCGCACTGGCTGGGGGCGCTGCGCTCGCCCGGACTGCTGGCGCTGCTCGGCTCCTTCTTCTTCGTCGGACTGGCCCTGGGATCCATCACGGTGGCGGGCGTCGCCTATGCCGACGACCACGGCCAGGAGTCCGTCTACGGATGGCTGATGGCCGCTCTCGGGCTGGGCGCGCTGCTCGGCGGCACGGTGTACGGGGCACGGCAGTGGTCGGGGCCGCCCGAGCGCAGGCTCCGGGTGATCGTGGCGCTGCTGGCGCTCGGCTATCTGCCGCTGATGCTGACGCCGGGCGTGGTGGCGATGACCGTGCTGGCCGCCGTCGCCGGGGTGTTCCTCGCCCCGGCCATCGCCTGCTCGTTCATCGTCGTCGACCGGCACGCCCCGCGGGGCACGGTGACGGAGGCGTTCTCCTGGCTCGTCACGACGTTCGGGGTGGGCGCGGCGGCGGGCACGGCCGTGGCGGGTCCGGCCGTCGAACTGGGCGGGACCGTGTGGAGCTTCGCCGTCGCGGCGGCCGGGGGAGCGGCCGCGCTGCTCGTACTGCTGGCCACCGGAAAGGTCCTCGCGGCTCCGGGACGCGGTGCTGTCGCGGCGCACGGTCCGCAGGACGGCCGCGACGGCGCCGCCGAACCCGGCCTGAGCCCGGAACCCCAGGCATGAAGGGAAGCGCCCTGGGCGTCCGGGACCGCCCGGACGCGGCGCCGCGACACCCCCGTCGCCGGGGCCGGTGGAGTGGTGACGCCGCCCGTTCCCCGGGCCGCCGGAAAGGTCCTCGCAGCTCCCGGGCGCGGTGCTCTCGTGGTGCGAGGATCGAAAATGATCGGAACGGTGCCGTCGAACCCGGTTTCAGCTCGGGCCATCAGGCGTAATGTTCAGTCATGGACCGCCGCATTTTCGGGCTGGAGAACGAGTACGGCGTCACGTGCACGTTCAGGGGACAGCGCCGACTGTCTCCTGATGAAGTGGCGCGCTACCTCTTCCGCCGTGTTGTGTCATGGGGCCGCAGCAGCAATGTCTTTCTGCGGAACGGCGCCCGCCTCTACCTCGACGTGGGATCGCATCCGGAATATGCCACCCCCGAATGCGACAACCTGACCGAACTGGTCACCCACGACAAGGCCGGCGAGCGCATTCTCGAAGGCCTGCTTGTCGACGCCGAACGCCGCCTGCACGAGGAGGGAATCGCGGGCGACGTCTATCTCTTCAAGAACAACACCGACTCGGCGGGAAACTCCTACGGATGCCATGAGAACTACCTCGTGGCCCGGCACGGAGAATTCTCCCGGCTCGCGGACATCCTCATTCCCTTCCTCGTCACGAGACAGCTGATCTGCGGCGCCGGCAAGGTGCTGCAGACCCCGCGCGGCGCCGTGTACTGCGTCAGCCAGCGTGCCGAGCACATCTGGGAGGGCGTCAGCTCCGCGACGACGCGTTCCCGTCCGATCATCAACACCCGCGACGAACCGCACGCGGACGCGGAGCGCTACCGCCGCCTCCACGTCATCGTCGGCGACTCCAACATGTCCGAGACGACCATGCTCCTCAAGGTCGGCGCGACCGACCTGGTGCTCCGCATGATCGAGGCGGGCACGGTGATGCGGGATCTGACCCTGGAGAACCCGATCCGGGCGATCCGCGAGGTCAGTCACGACATCACGGGGCAGCGCAAGGTCCGCCTCGCCAGCGGCCGCGAGGCATCCGCCATAGAGGTGCAGCGCGAGTACTACGAGAAGGCCGTGGACTTCGTGGACCGCCGCGGCATCCGTACGGGCAACGTAGAGAAGGTCCTCGAACTGTGGGGCCGTACGCTCGACGCGATCGAGGCCGAGGACCTCGACCGGATCGGCACCGAGATCGACTGGGTCATGAAGTACAAGCTCATCGAGCGGTACCGGGCCAAGCACAACATGACCATGTCGAATCCGCGGGTCGCCCAGATAGACCTCGCCTACCACGACATCCATCGCCGCCGGGGCCTGTACTACCTGCTGGAACGCAAGGGTCAGGCCGCCCGTATCTGCAACGACCTGAAGATCTTCGAGGGCAAGTCCGTGCCCCCGCAGACCACCAGGGCGCGACTGCGGGGCGACTTCATCCGGCGGGCCCAGGAGCAGCGGCGGGACTTCACCGTCGACTGGGTCCACCTCAAGCTCAACGACCAGGCGCAGCGCACCGTGTTGTGCAAGGACCCCTTCCGATCCGTCGACGACCGAGTGGAGAAGCTGATCGCGGGTATGTGAGCCGGCGCAGGACGCGCCTCGGCCCTCGCGCGACTCGGGCCCCGTACGTTCCTCGTACGGGGCCCTGCGCACGCCCTAGAGTGTCGGGGACCCCCCGGGGTGCATGCCAACAAATGTGTCGTCTGAGATCTGAGGAACCAGTGCGCCGAATTGCCGGCCTTCTCGTCATCCCCCTGCTGCTGGTGTCAGCGGCCTGCGGCAGCGACGACAAGGGCTCCGACTCCGCTTCCACCTCCGCGACCGCCCCCACGAAGGGCGGGTTCCCCGCCATCACCGCGGGTGCGAAGTTCGGCGAGAAGCCCACCCTGGCCAAGGGCTCGGGTACGCCGCCCAAGGAGCTGAAGACCAAGGTCATCAGTGAGGGCGACGGCGCCACGCTCAAGAACGGGGACGCGATCCAGGTCAACTACCTGGGGCAGGCCTGGGACTCCGACAAGCCGTTCGACAACAGCTTCGACCGCAAGCAGCCGTTCGATCTCACGCTCGGCGCCGGCATGGTCATCCAGGGCTGGGACAAGGGCCTGGCCGGTCAGAAGGTCGGCAGCAGGGTCGAACTCGTCATCCCGCCGGACCTCGGTTACGGCGCGCAGGGCCAGGGCGACATCAAGCCGAACGCCACGCTCGTCTTCGTGGTCGACATCCTGAAGGCGAAGCAGATCCCGGCGTCGGCCAAGGGCACCCCGGTCGCCCAGGACAACACCGACCTGCCGAAGGTGGGCACGAACACCGACGGCAAGGCGCCGACCGTCACGGTCCCGAGCAAGGTCGCCCCGCCCAAGAAGCTGGTCTCCAACTACGTCCTGGAGTCCAAGGGCGAGGTCGTCAAGGAGACCGACACGGTCGTCGTGAACTACGTGGCCAAGCTGTGGAAGGACGGCAAGGTGTTCGACGACACCTACGCCACCGGCAAGACCGCCTCCTTCCCGCTCGCCCAGGTCACCCTCAAGGGGCTGAAGAACGGCCTGATCGGCAAGAAGATCGGCAGCCGCGTGCTGCTCGTCGTCCCGCCGGACCAGGGCCTCGGTGACAAGGCACAGCAGTCCATCCCGGCGAACTCCACGCTCGTCTTCGCCGTGGACATCCTGACAAAGATGTAAGACTGTCCCGGTTGCCCAGTTCATCATTTAGAGGAGCAAGTCAGTGAGCATCGAGAAGCCCGAGATCGACTTCCCGGGTGGCGAGCCGCCGGCCGACCTGGAGATCAAGGAGATCTGGGAAGGCGACGGCCCGGAGGCCAAGGCCGGCCAGACCGTCTCCGTCCACTACGTGGGCGTGGCCTTCTCCACCGGCGAGGAGTTCGACTCCTCCTGGAACCGCGGCACTCCGCTCCAGTTCCCGCTCGGCGCCGGCCGGGTCATCCCGGGCTGGGACCAGGGCCTGCAGGGCATGAAGGTCGGCGGCCGTCGCCAGCTGACCATCCCCGCGCACCTCGCGTACGGTGAGCGCGGCGCCGGCGCCGCCATCGCCCCGGGCGAGACGCTGATCTTCGTCTGTGACCTGATGGCCGTCTGATCCGGCGCCTGCGCGCTACGAGGGCCCGTGCCGCAAGGCGCGGGCCCTCGTGCTGCGGCAGGCAACGTTTGCCCGTCGCGACACTCGCTTTCGTCCGGACACCCCGGGGCGGTACGGTCGAGGGTCGTAGAGCAAAACAGAAAGGGCGTCGATGGCGATTGCCAAGGCCGAGCGGCTGATGAACCTGGCGCTGTGTCTGCTGGGGACCCGGCGCCCGCTCAGCAAGCGTGAACTGCGCGGCTCCATCGAGGCCTACCTCGAAGCGGGATCCGACGACGCCTTCAACCGGATGTTCGAGCGCGACAAGGACGATCTGCGCGAACTCGGTCTGGTCATCGACACCGTGGAGAACCTGGACGGCGACACCGGCTACCTCGCCCGCCGCGACAGCAACCGCCTGCCCCCGATCACGCTGGACGCCGAGGAGGCCGCGGCCCTGGGGCTCGCCGCCAAGGTCTGGCAGCAGGCCCGGCTGGCCGGAGCGGCCAGCGGAGCCCTGCAGAAACTGCGGGCCGCGGGCATGCCGGAGGCCGAGGACGCGTACGAGGTGCACAGCGCCCTCGAACCCCGTATCCCCGTTCATGAGGCCGCCTTCGAGCCGCTGATGCTGGCGTGCCGCGACCGCCGGCCGGTGACCTTCGACTACCGCAAGGGCAACGCGGCCCGCCCCGAACAGCGCCAGGTCGAGCCCTGGACGCTGGAGTGCTGGCGCGGCCACTGGTACCTGGCCGGCTGGGACCGGGGGCGGGGCGCCGAGCGGGTGTTCCGGCTCTCCCGGATCACGGGCAAGGTCCGCTCCCGGGCGGGCGCCTTCACCGCCGAGGTCCCCGACGTGGTCACCGTCCGCGAGACCGTCGAGAGCTGGGCGGGCGAGACGGCCACGCGCACCGCGCTGATCAGGCTGCGGGCCGACTCCGGCTACCCGCTGCGGGCCCGGGCGATATCGGTACGGGAACTCGGGGACGGGTGGGAGGAGTTGGAGATTCCGTACGGACACGGCCTGGACGCCTGGCTCGTCGAGTTCGGCCCCGACGTCGTCGTGCAGGAACCTGCGGATCTGCGGGCCGACGTGGTGGACCGGCTGCGCGCCGTGGCCAAGGACTGAGGGGACCGTATTCATGGCCACGAACGCCATTGACCAGACCCGCCGGATGCTCTCCCTGGTGACATATCTGCGTGAGCGCCCGGGCGCCCATGTCCAGGACGTCGCCCGGGCCTTCGGGATCACCGAGGACGAGCTGATCTCGGACCTCGACGTCCTGCCCATGTGCGGGACGAGCTTCCGCGGCGGCGATCTCCTGGACATCGACACCGACGGCGACCGCATCTGGTGGCACAACCCGGACGACGTCGCGGAGCCCCTGCGGCTCGCGGCCGACGAGGCGACGGCCCTGCTGGTCGCCGCCCGCGCCGTCGCGACGCTGCCCGGGCTGCGCGAGAGCGACCGGCAGGCACTGCTGCGGGCCACCGCCAAGCTGGAGGCCGCCGCCGGTGAGGTGGGGGCCGCGAGCTCCCGGCTCTCGGTCACCTTCGAGTCCGAGGGCGGCGTCTTCGCGGACGTCGACCGGGCGATCTCCGAGCGCCGCCGGCTCTGGCTGCGCTACTACTCGCCCGCGCGCGACGAACTCACCGAGCGTGAGGTGGACCCGATCCGGCTGTTCGCCGTCGGGCACACCTACATGGAGGCCTGGTGCCGGTCCTCCGAGGACCGGCGCACGTTCCGCCTCGACCGGGTCGCCGAGATCCGGCTGCTCGACGAACCGGCCGCGCCGCCCGAGCTGGAGCTGCGGGACCTGTCGGAGGGGCTGGTCCAGCCCGCGGCCGAGGACCCGGAGGTCGTGATCGAGGTGGGCCCGGGCGGACGCTGGGTCGCCGAGTACTACCCGCACGACAGTGCCGAGGAACGGCCCGACGGCGGGCTGCGGATCACCCTGCGCACCCCCGACCCCGCCTCCCTGCGCAGGCTCGCGCTCCGGCTCGGCGGGGAGGGGCGCATCGTCTCGCCGCCGGAGCTGGCACGGAGCGCCCGGACAGCGGCCCGGGCGGCGCTCGCCGCGTACGACGGCCTGGCGTGAGGGAATACCAGAGGGGCAGGGGAAACATGTCTGTGATATCCGGTATTTCCGATGTGTCGACCGTGGTCGTTCCCGAATCCGTCCGGTTCAAGGCCGCCTGCCCGGAGTGCCGCGAGCGGTTCGAACTGGCCGCGGCGGAGTTCCGGCTCGCGATCGGCGCGAGCAGCCGTACCACGTTCTACTCCTTCACCTGTCCCGCGTGCGACGCGTCCGTCCGCCGGCCCGCGGGGGAGCGGATAGTGGAACTCCTCACGGGCGGCGGCGTGCGGACGCTGCGCCTGCACACCGGTGCCTGAGGCATCACCGCGGACCATCGGATACGAGACACATCGAGGCACTGCGCATGTTCTGGCCCATGCTCGCCATCGCCCTGGGATTCCTCGGGATCGCCGTCCTGGGCGTGCTGGCCGTCAAGGTCTTCGTCGAGGCCCAGCGCCTCGGTCACCAGGTGACACGCACCACTCAGCGCATCAACCGGGCGGCCGAGGACCTGGAGCGCGCGGCGGAGAAACTCGCCGCCACGGGCGAAAGCCTGCGCTAGCGGGGCCTGTTCGATCCGGAGGGGCGCGGCCTCCTTTTTCCCGGTGGCGGAGGGTACGCTGCTGGTGACGGCCCTGGCAGGAGGGGCGGGCCGCCCGGAAAGTATGCACGGGCATTGCCTCGCGTTTACTCCCGCGGGTTACGATCGCTCGCAGCGAATGGCCGGACGTGTGTCCGACCCCAGGGCAGCGAGCCCCCCTCCAGCCGCCTCAGCGAGAAGGAAGCACATCATGGGCAATCTGAAGCCTCTCGAGATCATCCTGATCATCGCTGTCATCCTGCTGTTGTTCGGCGCCAAGAAGCTTCCCGACATGGCCCGTTCCCTCGGCAAGTCGGCCCGCATCCTCAAGAGCGAGGCCAAGGCGATGAAGAAGGACGACGAGCCGGCGCCCACGACGGACACGGTCGCCGACCAGGTGCCTCAGCAGCCCGCCGCCGCGCGCACGATCCAGGCCGCTCCCGGCGATGTGACGAGCTCCCGCCCGGTGAACGAAGCGAAGCCCACCACCCAGAGCTGAAAGCTGACGGATTCGTCCGAAGGCTGCCGCACGAAACGAGGGAAGTGGGTTGCTCAAGTCTGCCCGCAAGCAGGAGAAGGACGGCGAGGGGCGGATGCCTCTCGTTGATCACCTGCGTGAGTTGCGTAACCGACTGATGATCGCGGTGGTGGCGGTCGTCGTCATCACGTCGGTCACAGCCTTCTTCTACCAGGACGTGATCGACTTCCTGATCCGCCCGATCCTGGAGTCGGTGGGGTGCACCGACGGCCAGAAGAAGCAGGCGAACGGCCGCCCCTGCGCCGAAATGACGGTGAACGGTCTGGTCGCGCCGTTCTCCATCGCCCTCAAGGTCTCCCTCATGGCGGGGGTGGTGTTCTCCACTCCGGTCTGGCTCTACCAGCTCTGGGCGTTCCTGGCCCCGGGTCTGCACAAGAACGAGAAGAAGTACGCGCTGAGCTTCGTCGGCGCGGGGGTGCCGCTGTTCTGCGTGGGAGCCGCGCTCGCGTACATCCTGATGCCGCAGACCGCGGCGGTGCTGCTCGACTTCACGCCGGACAACACGACGAACCTGCTGCCCGTGGACGACTATCTCGACATCGTCACGCGCATGGTGATCGTGTTCGGTCTCGCCTTCGAGCTGCCGCTCCTGCTCGTCCTGCTGAACTTCACCGGCGTCCTCACGGCCAAGCGGCTCGCGTCCTGGTGGCGCGCGATGATCATGGGCATCACGGTCTTCGCCGCGGTCGCCACCCCGACGGGTGACCCGCTGACGATGACGGCACTCGCCGCACCGATCGTGCTGCTGTACTTCATCGCGCTCGGCATCTGTATCGCCAACGACCGGCGCAGGCGTCGCAACAACCCCGACGCCGAGCTGGACGACGACGAGGCCTCGGACCTGGACCTCACCCCCGAGGACATCGGCGACATGGAGAACGTGTCGGCGTCGCTGCCCGCACAGGCCGACGGCGAACAGGACGGCGGACGATCGGGCCGGCTCAACGGTTACGACGACATCACCTGAGCTGTAGGGTCCGGCGGGTGACCAGCGAGATCACCCTTTTCGTCAATCCCACCGCGGGACGCGGCCGGGGCGCGCACGCCGCGCAGCCGGCCGCTTCGGCGTTGCGGGACGCCGGATTCTCCGTCCGTACGGTGCTCGGTGAGGACGCCGACGACGCGCTGCGGCGGGCGCGGGAGGCCGTGGCCGGGGGGACCGGCGCGCTCATAGCCGTCGGCGGGGACGGGATGATGTCCCTCGCCCTCCAGGCCGTCGCCGGGACCCTGACCCCGCTCGGTGTCGTCGCCGTCGGTACGGGCAACGACTTCGCGCGCGCCCTCGGCCTGCCGATACGGAACCCCGCCGCGGCGGGGCGGCTGGCCGCCGAGGCACTCAAGGGCGGCGCCGTCCGCGAGATCGACCTCGGCCGGGTCGGTGAGCGCTGGTTCGGGTCCGTGCTCGCTTCCGGCTTCGACTCGCGCGTCAACGACCGCGGCAACCGGATGCGGTGGGTCGGCGGCCGGTTCAAGTACGACCTGGCGATCCTCGCCGAACTCGCCGCCTTCGAGCCCATCGCGTACCGCATCAGCCTGGACGGCGGACCGTTCCGGGAGATCGAGGCGACGCTCATCGCCGTCGGCAACGGATCGACCTACGGCGGCGGCATGCGGATCTGCGCGGACGCCGTCATGGACGACGGCCTCTTCGACGTGACCGTCGTCGGCGACTGCAGCCGCACCACCCTTCTCAAGGTGTTCCCCAAGGTCTACAAGGGGACCCACCTCGGCCACCCGGCTGTCACCGTGCACCGGGTGTCCTCCATCGCGCTCGAAGCGGTCGGTGTCACCGCGTACGCGGACGGTGAACCGCTCGGCCCGCTGCCGCTGACCGCCACCTGCGTACCGGGTGCCGCACGGGTGCTGGGGGCGCTTTCCACCACGGGCGATTAAAGATCGAGTGACTGTCAGAGGCGGCGGGTAGGCTCGTGGACAAGATGACAGAGGACCTCTCACCAGCTGAGCGATACCAGGCTTCCCGTATCCGAGCCGCCGAACGGGCGACCGCGCTCGGCCCGTTTCGCGAGATGTACGAGTTCGATCTGGACCCCTACCAGATCGAGGCGTGCAAGGCGCTGGAGGCCGGCAAGGGCGTGCTCGTCGCCGCGCCGACGGGTTCGGGCAAGACGATCGTCGGCGAGTTCGCCGTGCACCTCGCTCTCGCCCAGGGCCGCAAGTGCTTCTACACCACGCCGATCAAGGCCCTGTCCAACCAGAAGTTCGCCGACCTGGTCAAGCGCTACGGCGCGGACAAGGTCGGCCTGCTGACCGGGGACAACAGCGTCAACGCCGACGCACCGGTGGTCGTCATGACCACCGAGGTGCTGAGGAACATGCTGTACGCGGGCTCCCAGGCGCTGAACGGCCTCGGTCACGTGGTGATGGACGAGGTGCACTACCTCTCCGACCGCTTCAGGGGCGCCGTCTGGGAGGAAGTGATCATCCACCTCCCCGAGTCCGTCACCCTGGTGTCGCTGTCGGCGACCGTGTCCAACGCCGAGGAGTTCGGCGACTGGCTGGACACCGTCCGCGGCGACACCCAGGTGATCGTCTCCGAGCACCGGCCCGTGCCGCTCTGGCAGCACGTGCTGGCAGGCCGCCGGATGTACGACCTCTTCGAGGAGGAGAGCGACCACGGCGGCCGCGGGTCCGGGCGCCGCGAGGTCAACCCCGACCTGGTCCGGCTCGCCCGCATGGAGATCCAGCGCGGATACAACCCGCGCGAACGCCGCCGCGGGAAGATGGTCCGCGAGGCGGACCGCGAGCGCGAGCGGCGTGAGCGCAGCCGGATCTGGACACCGTCGCGGGCCGAGGTCATCGACCGGCTCGACGCCGAGGGGCTGCTGCCCGCGATCACGTTCATCTTCAGCCGGGCCGGCTGCGAGGCCGCCGTGCAGCAGTGCCTGCACGCCGGACTGCGGCTCAACGACGAGGACAAGCGCCGGCTGGTCCGGGAGATCGTCGAGCAGCGCACGGCGTCCATCCCCACCGAGGACCTGCACGTCCTCGGCTACTACGAATGGCTCGAAGGCCTGGAGCGGGGCATCGCCGCGCACCACGCCGGGATGCTGCCGACCTTCAAGGAGGTCGTCGAGGAGCTCTTCGTCCGCGGGCTCGTCAAGGCGGTCTTCGCGACGGAGACCCTCGCGCTCGGCATCAACATGCCCGCGCGCTCCGTGGTCCTGGAGAAGCTCGTCAAGTGGAACGGCGAGCAGCACGCCGACATCACCCCCGGTGAGTACACCCAGCTGACCGGCCGGGCCGGCCGTCGGGGCATCGATGTCGAGGGCCACGCCGTGGTGCTGTGGCAGCGGGGCATGGACCCGGGCGCCCTGGCCGGACTCGCGGGCACGCGCACGTATCCGCTGCGCTCCAGCTTCCGGCCCTCGTACAACATGGCCGTCAACCTGGTCCACCAGTTCGGGCGGCACCGCTCGCGCGAGCTGCTGGAGACCTCGTTCGCCCAGTTCCAGGCCGACCGCTCGGTCGTCGGGATCTCCCGCCAGGTCCAGAAGAACGAGGAGGGCCTGGAGGGCTACCGGGAGGGCATGACCTGCCACCTCGGTGACTTCGAGGAGTACGCGCGGCTGCGCCGCGACCTCAAGGACCGCGAGACGGACCTCGCCAAGCAGGGCGCCTCGCAGCGGCGGGCCGCCGCCGCGGCGTCGCTGGAGAAGCTGAAGCCCGGTGACGTCATCCATGTGCCGACCGGCAAGTTCGCCGGTCTCGCGCTCGTCCTCGACCCGGGGCTGCCCGCGGGGCGGACCAACGGGCACGGGCACCGGGGGCTCGAATACCACGACGGGCCGCGTCCGTTGGTGCTCACGGCCGAGCGCCAGGTGAAGCGGCTGGCCTCGATCGACTTCCCGGTGCCGGTCGAGGCGCTGGAGCGGATGCGCGTCCCGAAGTCGTTCAACCCGCGCTCGCCGCAGTCGCGCCGCGACCTGGCGTCCGCGCTGCGCACGAAGGCCGGGCACATCGTGCCGGACCGGCACCGCCGGGACCGGTCCGCCGCCGCCGACGACCGCGAGATCGCCCGCCTCCGGGCCGAGCTGCGCGCCCACCCCTGCCACGGGTGCGACGAGCGCGAGGACCACGCGCGGTGGGCCGAGCGGTATCACCGGCTGCAGCGGGACACGCAGCAGCTGGAGCGGCGCATCGAGGGGCGGACGAACACGATCGCCCGCACCTTCGACCGGATCGTGGCCCTGCTCACCGAGCTCGACTATCTGCGGGGCAGCGAGGTCACCGAGCACGGCAAGCGGCTGGCCCGGCTGTACGGCGAGCTGGACCTGCTGGCGAGCGAATGCCTGCGGGCCCGGGTGTGGGAAGGCCTCAACCCCGCCGAGCTCGCGGCATGCGTGTCGGCGCTCGTGTACGAGGCCCGGCAGGCCGATGACGCGGTGGCGCCCAAGCTGCCGTCCGGGCCGGCGAAGACCGCGATGGGCGAGATGGTTCGCATCTGGGGTCGGCTCGACGCCCTGGAGGAGGACTTCAAGATCCGCCAGGCGGAGGGGGTCGGACAGCGCGAACCCGATCTCGGGTTCGCCTGGGCGGTCTACATGTGGGCGTCCGGCCGGACGCTGGACGAGGTGCTGCGCGAGGCGGAGATGCCGGCGGGGGACTTCGTGCGGTGGTGCAAGCAGGTCATCGACGTGCTGGGGCAGGTGGCCGCGGCGGCGCCGCGCGAGGGCAGTTCGGTGGGGCGCAATGCGCGGAAGGCGGTTGATGAGGTGTTGCGGGGCGTGGTGGCTTACAGCTCTGTGGGGTGAGGTGGGGGCTTTGCCCCCGGGTCCTTGGTCGCCTGCGGGGCGGGCGCTTGCCCTGCGGGGCGGGCGCTTGTGCGGTCCGTCTGTGGGTGCGGTGCGCCTGCGGCGGGCTTGTCCCCTACCCGCCCCGTAACCGGGGGCTCCGCCCCGGACCCCCGCTCCTCAATCGCCGGAGGGGCTGAAAGGGGCGGAAGGGCTGGAAGTGGTGCGGGAGCTGAGAAGGGTGCCGGGGATGCCCTCCTGGCTCGATCTGTAGGCGCGCCAGCCGCCGTATCCGGTGATGTCCTGCGATCCCTCCACCGCGTACGGCTCGCAGAGGAAGCCCGCGGCCGTTGTGCCGTCCGACAGGTCCACCCGGCCCAGCACCATGGGGTGCGGCAGGGCTGCCGTGAGGGTGCCCAGGCCCTCGGCGGGGAGTTCCCAGATCTCTGTTTCGATGGCGGCGCCTGCCTTGTCCGTGCGGACCAGGCCCGGCTTGGGCGGGTCGGTCGGCAGGGCGTGCAGGCGGTAGACGGGGGCCGTCGTCGTGGTGCGGATCAGCCGGGCGCCCAGGGACAGGAGCTGAGGGTTGAGCGGCTCGCCCGTCAGGTGGGCGCCGGCCACCGCGAGCTGGACGGGCGGGGTCAGCAGGGCGGCGATCCGGGTCAGGCGTTCGTCCGTGTGGGCCGGGCCGATCAGCATCACGCCGAACGGCAGGCCGGCCACCTCGCCCGCGGGGGCGGCCACCGCGCACTGGTCGAACAGGTTGGTGGAGTTGGTGAACCGGCCGAGCCGGGCGTTCGTGGCCAGCGGGTCGGCCGCCACCTCGGCGAGGGTGGGGTGGCCGGGCGTGGTGGGGAGCAGAAGCGCGTCCGCGTCGCCGAGCGCGGCCTCGGCCGCGCTACGGAGCCGGGCCAGCCGGTCCCGGTCCGCGAACAGGCGGTGGGCCGGGAGGTCCCGGGCCGCGGTGATGATGCCCGCCACCGTGGGGTCCAGGCCGGCGGGGCCGCTGTCGACGAACGCGCCCACCGCGGTGTAGCGCTCCGCGACGAACGCCCCCTCGTAGAGCATGGCCGCCGCCTCCGTGAACGGCGTCAGGTCGACGGGAAGCAGGACGGCGCCCGCAGCCCGGAGGCGGGCCGCCGTGGACGCGTAGGCCTCCGCCCAGCCGGGGTCCAGTTCGCCCAGCTGTTCCGCGGACGGCACCGCGATCCGCCAGGGACCCGGGACGCGCGCGGGGACGGCGGGGGTGGTGGTGGGGGAGGACATCAGCGAGAGCGCCGCCTCAGCCTCGGTGAGCGTACGGGCGAAGACGGTGACGCAGTCCAGGCTCGCGCAGGCGGGGACCACGCCGTCGGCGGGGACGAGACCGCGGGTCGGCTTCAGGCCCACGATGCCGTTGAAGGCCGCCGGGACCCGGCCGGAGCCCGCCGTGTCCGTACCGAGCGCCAGATCCGCGATGCCGAGTGCGACGGCGACGGCCGAACCGGAGCTGGAACCGCCGCTGACGCGATCCGGGTCGAAGGCGTTGCGGACCGCGCCGTACGGGGAGCGGGTGCCGACCAGACCCGTGGCGAACTGGTCCAGATTCGTCGTGCCGATCACCAGAGCCCCCGCGGCACGCAGGCGCGCCACCACGGGGGCGTCGGCGGCGGGTTCGTACGCGTAGGACGGGCAGCCCGCCGTGGTGGGCAGGCCGGCCACGTCGATGTTGCCCTTGACGGCCAGCAGGCGGCCCGCCAGCGGCAGGAACTCTCCTGCCGCCAGCCGGGTGTCGAGGGCGCCGGCCTCCTCCTCCAGGGCGGACTGCGGCCGCAGACCGATCCAGATCTCCGGGCGGTCCACCGCTTCGATCCGGGCGTACGCCGCGCGGACCCGGGTGAGCGTGGGCGTGGGCATCAGAGGTGTGCTCCTCGGTTCGTACGGGTGGGTGGCGCCAGGGTGATCAGAGCGGTGCCCGCTTCGACCTGGGCGCCCGGCCGGGTGAGGACGCGTTCCACCACGCCGTCCGCCGGGGCGTGCACCCGGGACTCCATCTTCATCGCCTCCAGCGCCAGCAGCGGCTGACCGGCCGTCACCGTGTCGCCCTCGGCCACATCGAGCTGCCAGACCGACGCCGCGAACTCGGCCTCGATCAGGTGGCCGCCCGGAGGCACCGTCACCGCGGCCGCGGGCGGCGCCGGGGCGTCGGCCGCGTCGGCCCGGGCGAACTCGCCCGCGGCCTCCCACGCGTCCCGTTCACCGGCGAAGGCCGCGCCCTGGCGGGTACGGAACGCGGCGATCGATTCCGCGTTCCGGGCCAGGAAATCCTCGTACCGGGCCAGCGAGAACTCGCCCTCCTCGATGCGCGGGACGAAGCGGCCGGAGAGGATGTCCGCGCGCAGTTCCAGGAGCTCGTCCGCCTCCACCGGATACCACTTGATGCGGTCGAAGAAGCGCAGCAGCCACGGTGAGCCCGGCTCGAAGGCGCCGCGCTGCTGCCAGCCCGACCAGACCTGGGTGGTGCGGCCGACGAACTGGTAGCCGCCCGGGCCCTCCATGCCGTAGATACAGAGGTACGCGCCGCCGATGCCGACGGAGTTCTCCGCCGTCCACGTCCGGGCCGGGTTGTACTTGGTGGTGACCAGGCGGTGGCGCGGGTCCAGCGGGGTGGCCACCGGTGCGCCCAGATACACGTCGCCCAGGCCCATCACCAGGTACTCCGCGTCGAACACCGTGCGGTAGACGTCGTCGACCGATTCCAGGCCGTTGACGCGGCGGATGAACTCGATGTTCCACGGACACCACGGCGCGTCGTCCCGTACCCCCGCCATGTACCGGGCGATGGCCTCCCGGGTCGCCGGATCGTCCCAGGACAGCGGGAGGTGCACGGTGCGGGAGGGGACGGTCAGGGCGTCGGTGGGCGGGAGCGCGGCCTCGGTGCGGTGCAGCAGCTCCAGCAGTTCGGTCTGGGCGAGGACGGTGGGGTCGAGCTGGATCTGGAGCGAGCGGATGCCCGGCGTCAGACCGGTGATACCGGGAACGGCCGCTTCCGTCAGCGCCTCCATGAGGGCGTGGACGCGCATGCGCAGGGCGAGGTCCAGCTGCATCGGCCCGTACTCGACCAGCACGTTGTCGTCGCCGCTGCGGCGGTAGGTGAGGACGTCGTCGCGGTACAGGATGCCGCCGTCGGTGATCTCCGGGCGGGGCTCGCCGGTCACCGTGACCGGCATGAAGCGGACGGTGTCGCCGGGGCGCAGCTGGCCCAGTTTCCAGCGTTCGGCCGTCACCACCGTCGCCGGACAGACGAAGCCGCCGAGCGAGGGGCCGTCCGGGCCCAGGAGCACCGGCATGTCGCCGGTGTAGTCGACCGCGCCCACGGAGTACGGAGTGTCGTGGATGTTGGACGGGTGCAGCCCGGCCTCACCGCCGTCCGCGCGGGCCCAGCGCGGCTTCGGGCCGATGAGGCGGACACCGGTGCGGGCCGAGTTGAAGTGGACCTTCCAGTCGGCCGCGTAGAAGTCGTGGATGTCCTCCTCGGTGAAGAACTCGGGCGCCGCGTGCGGGCCCTCGGCCGCGGCGATCCGCCAGCCGGCGGTGAAGCGGGGCCGCTCGGGCACCGGTACGGGGAGGGCCTCGGGCGCCCGGCCGCCGCCGTGCAGGACGTCGCCGGTGCGCAGGGCCCGGCCGCCGTGCCCGCCGAAGCCGCCGAGCGTGAACGTGGCCGCGCTGCCCAGGAACGCGGGGACGTCCAGACCGCCGCCGGCGAACAGGACGTAGGTCCGCAGCCCGTGCTCCGCCGGGGCGCCGATCGCGAGCGTGGCACCGGCCGGGATGGTCAGCGGCTCCCACTGCGGGACGGTCGCGCCGTCGAGGGTCACCGGAGCCGGGGCGCCCGTGACGCACACGGTCGTGGGGTGGGTGAAGCGGAGGGTGGGGCCCTGGAGGGTGCACTCCAGGCCGGGCGCGCCCGGCGCGTTGCCGAGAGCCGTGTTCCCCAGGCGGAAGGACAGATCGTCCATGGGGCCCGACGGCGGCACCCCGACCTGCCAGTAGCCGGTGCGGCCCGGCCAGTCCTGCACAGTGGTGAGGGTGCCGCCGGCCACCACCTCGATGCGGGGCGTCGGGTCGTCGATCGTGGCGAGCGTGGCCGTGGAGTGCGTGGCGGTACGGACCCGCTCGTCGGCCAGCGCGGCCCGGACCAGCCCGAGGTTGGTCTCGATGCCGTCGATACGCGTGGCGGCGAGCGCCGCGTCCAGCCGGGCCAGGGCCTCGGTGCGATCGCTGCCGTACGCGATGACCTTGGCCAGCATCGGATCGTACGCCGTCGTCACCTCCGTGCCCGTCTCGATCCAGCCGTCCACCCGCAGGCCCTCGCCCCGGGGGAAGTCGACCCGGGTCAGCAGGCCGGCACCGGGGCGGTGGTCGCGGCTCGGGTCCTCGGCGTAGACGCGGGCCTCCACGGCGTGGCCGTGCGGGGCGTCCGGCTGCTGTACGACCGAGGTGTCGCCCTGGGCCAGGCGGAGCATCCACTCGACGAGGTCGACGCCGTGGATCTCCTCGGTGACCGGGTGCTCTACCTGGAGGCGGGTGTTGACCTCGAGGAAGTACGCCTCGGCGCGTGCGGCGTCGTACACGAACTCCACGGTTCCGGCCGAGCGGTAGCCGACCGAGGCGCACAGCTCCCGTGCGCTGTCGGTCAGTTGAGCGCGGATGTGAGCGGGGAGGCCGGGGGCCGGGGCCTCCTCCAGGACCTTCTGGTTGCGGCGCTGAAGGGAGCAGTCGCGGTCGCCGAGCGTCACCACCTTGCCTCTCCCGTCGCCGAACACCTGCACCTCGACGTGGCGGGCGTTCTCCACGAGGCGTTCCAGGAAGACTCCGGCCGAGGAGAACGAGGCGGCGGCGACCCGCTGCACCCGCTCCCAGGCGTCGGCGAGTTCCGGGGCCGACCGGCAGGCCGACATGCCGATCCCGCCGCCGCCGCCCGTGGCCTTCAGCATCACGGGGTAGCCGACGCCCTCCGCGGCGGCCAGTGCCGAGGGCAGGTCCGGCAGGAGCCCGGTCCCGGGGGCGAGCGGCACGCCCGCCGCCTCGGCCGCGGCGCGTGCGGTGTGCTTGGCGCCGAAGAGTTCCAGCTGGGCGGCGGTCGGGCCGACGAAGACGATGCCCGCGTCCTCGCAGCGCCGGGCGAACTCCGCGTCCTCGGAAAGGAATCCGTAACCGGGGTGGATGGCCCCGGCACCGGTGTCCTTGGCGGCCTTCAGCACGAGGTCGGCGTCCAGATAGGACTCCTTGGCGGGTGCCGGTCCCAGCCGTACCGCCTCGTCGGCGAGGCGGACGTGCGGAGCCGACCGGTCCGGGTCGGAGAAGACGGCGACCGTACGGAGACCTAGGCGGCGGGCCGTACGGATGATGCGGACGGCGATCTCGCCGCGGTTGGCGATCAGCAGCGTGTCGAAGCTCATCGGCTCGTCCCGGTCACCGTGGCCTGGACCGCCGTGGGATCGAAGCCGTTGCAGGGGTTGTTGATCTGCGGGCAGTTGGAGATGAGTACGAGCACGTCCGTCTCGGCCCGCAGGGTCAGGCTCAGCCCGGGGGCGGAGATTCCGTCGACGATGCCGAGCGTGCCGTCCTGCTCCACGGGTACGTTCATGTACCAGTTGATGTTGGACACCAGATCGCGCTTGCCGAGCCCGTGCCGGGCGCCCTCCGCGAGGAAGTTGTCCACGCAGGCGTGTTGCGACCAGGTGTGGTGGCCGTAGCGCAGGGTGTTGGATTCCTTGGAGCAGGCGCCGCCGACCGTGTCGTGGCGGCCGCAGGTATCGGCGGTGACCTTCATCAGCGGGGTGTGCTCGTTCGACATCAGCACGCTGCCGGTGGTGAGGAAGATGCCGCCACCGGCCTGGATCGTGTCGGGCGCGCTGTAGCGGACCGCCGTGTCGTCGGCGTCGTACACCAGGAAGTCCACCGCCTGGTTGCCGTGCAGATCCGTGAGCGTGAGGTGCTCACCCGCCCGGACGGTCGCGGACCAGGCGGCGCGGGCGGGGACGACGGTCGTGGAGAGGACCGTGGCGGACGTGGTCATGCGAGCCCCCGGGCGGTGAGGAAGTCGAGTGTGTTGAGGAAGGCGCGGCGGCCCTCCGGCGTGGCGTCCCACAGCCCGTCGCCCGGCGCGGTCGGCCGTGCGCGCCAGGCCAGCACCTCCAGCGGCGTGCTGGTGTAGGCGGGGCGGGGGTCCAGCGGGTGCGGGACGTTCGCGATCAGCACGGTCAGGTCCTGCTCGGCGCGCAGCGTCACCGAGCCGCCCGCGCCGGCCGAGCCGGTGAACTCCGTGGTGCCGTCCGCCCGGATCCGTACGCCCTGGAAGAAGGAGAGCGACGGCGGCAGGTCGCGCGGCTCCAGGCCGTTCTTCAGCGCGGCCAGCTTCAGCAGCTCCCGGCCTGCGGGGGAGGGCGACTGGGGTGTGCCGTCTCCGTACCGCTCGGTGTTCCGCCGCAGGGTGGAGGTGCCGCACAGGGCGTCGTGCCGGCCCGAGGAATCGGCGGTCAGCGAGGCGAGCACCCGCCCCTGGTCGGAGAGGAGCAGCCGGCCCGCGCCCAGATAGGCGTTCCACTGGACCTTCACGGTGTCCGCGGTGTTGAGCCGTTCCCACGGGCGCCCGTCCGCGTAC
Organism: Streptomyces sp. NPDC096323; assembly: GCF_040302845.1. Lineage (NCBI taxonomy): Bacteria > Bacillati > Actinomycetota > Actinomycetes > Kitasatosporales > Streptomycetaceae > Streptomyces > Streptomyces sp. NPDC096323. The sequence continues at coordinate 300,318 of NZ_JBEOSI010000006.1, read as the reverse complement.
AGCAGCAGATGGGCGCAGGCGTCACCGGCGAGGTCGGTGAGCCGCAGCTCGGTGCCGCGCGCCAGCACGCGGTGCGTGTAGTTGCCGCCCGCGACCGTCTCGGCCCAGACGGGGGTGCCGGGGGTGGCGCCCGGCCAGTCGGTGGCGGGCACCACCGGCATGGACCCGGTGCGGGAGCCGCCCTGGGCGCGTGCGTGGTCCCGGGCCCCTTGTGTGGTCGCTGTGGCCATGGCTCAACCTCCGGCTCGACGTGGTGCCGACGCTTGTTTCTGTCGCGCGACAGAAATTAGGGCGCCGTGGAGTCGTGGTCATTGCCCGTACGTTGCACGGGAGTTACCGAGTACTCACCAAGATCGCGGCGGGCGGGGATGTGCGACGATCGGCCCCATGCCCAGCACCTCAGATGCCGGCGGCGTCCGCCGGGTCGGCCGCCCCCGCGCCACCCAGCGACCGGACAGCGGACTATCCGCCCGGGAGGAACTCCTGGCCGCGGCGGCCGAGTTGTTCACCACCCGGGGATACGCGGCGACCACCACCCGGGCCGTCGCCGAACGGGCGGGCATGCGCCAGGCGACGATGTACCACTACGTGGCGGGCAAGGAGGACCTGCTCGCGGCGCTCCTGGAGTCCACCGTGGCCCCGTCGCTCGCACTCGCGGAGAAGCTGCTCGCGGACGGGGCGCGGCCGGCCGAGGACCGGCTGTGGGAGCTGTGCCGGGCGGACGTTGCGCTGCTGTGCGGGGGGCCGTACAACCTGGGCGCGCTGTACGTGCTGCCGGAAGTGCGGGCCGAGCGGTTCGCGGACTTCCACCGCGTGCGGGCGGCGCTGCGGTCGGCGTACGGGGAACTGGTGGCCGCCACCGAGGCGGGCGCGGTGCTCGGCGCGGACGAGGCACGGCTGCGGACCGACCTCGTGTTCGGGCTCATCGAGGGCGTGATCCTGGTGCATCTGTCGGGCCCGGAGCGGGCGGCGCAGCCTTTCGCGGCGGCGACGGCGGACGCGGCGCTGCGGATCGTGGGGGTGGTGCGTCAGGACCGGGGACCTGGGGTTGCGGTACCCGGCGAATGACGCACGTTCGTCGGCCGGGTCCGCTTCCCGCGGACCCGGCCGACGAGGGTAATCCTTCCTGCTGTGGGGCGAACGAACAGTTCTAGACGCGGCCCTTGGTGCCGCTCCTCATGGACGCGCCCGCGCAGACCAGCCCCAGCAGGACGGCCAGACCGCCGATGATCACGTTGTTCAGCACGACGCCCACGTCCGGGCTGCTGCCCGCCACCCAGGGCGAGATGATCATCCAGGCGCCTATGGCGCAGATGGCCCAGCTCAGGCCGTACATGCGCTGCGGCATCACCGTGAAGCCCAGTCCCAGCACGGCGATCGCGATGCCCATGATCAGGTTGTTGGTGACGAGGGGGGTCTGGGAGGTCGTGAAGTGCAGCACCCAGGGCGATATGGCGCAGTACAGGCCCACCAGGAATACGGGTGCGTCCACGAGCGCGACATCGCGGCCGCCCATCATCCGGGCGTAGCGGTCACTCATTTCCGAGACATCCGGGTGTCCGGCCATGTCGTGGCCGGCATGCGAGACGTTTGACATGAGTTCGTCTCCTTCGATCCTGCAGGCCTTGGCCGACACGGTGGATGAGAAGTGGCCTGCTCTGCCATTCTGCTCTTATTTGTCCCTTATGTGTAGGGTCAAGGCAGTCGAATATCCGCAGGAACCGCATCCGTTCGCCGGCCGTCCAGCCGTCCGGCCAGCACGACCAGATCCGGTGTACGCAGCACGCGGTCCCCGTACCCGGGCAGCGGAACGTGCAGCGGCCCGGTCCAGCGCGAGGGGATCGCCCCGAGCCCGTACACCGCACCGGCCGGCGCCCCGGTCACGGCCGCCACCGTGTCGGTGTCACCGCCCACGTCGAGCGCGGCGGCCAGTGCGTCCTCGTAGGGCCATCTGCGTGTCGTCCGTGGCCTCGCCCGGGTCCCAGCCGCCACCGCCGCACATCGTGCCGGCGCCGTCCGGGAAGCGGGCCGAGTAGACGCCCGCCGGACCGAATTCGAAGGGCGCCCCCAGCGCGTCGCCGACCGCCGATCCGACGACCGCGCCCGCCGCCCTGTCCTGCCTGCTCAGGGAGTTCATCCCGTCAGCGTACGGAGGGCGACCGCCTCGCGTACACGCGGTAGGCGGCGCCCAGCAGCACCGTGGCCGCGAGGAAGAGCACCGTGAACCACTGGAAGTACCAGTGCCCGCCCGCCGGGTCGTACACCGCGGCTCGCGGCCAGGCCAGGTTGACCGTCATCACCACCCCGTAGGCGAAGGCCAGCGCGTTGACCGGCAGCCCCCAACGGCCCAGCGAGAAAAGGGGTTTACCGGTCTCGTCGTGGAGCGGGCCGGTGGCGGGGGAGAGGGGGAGGCGGCGCAGGCGGCGCAGCAGCATGGGGCCCGTGACCATGGCGTACGCCAGGTAGAGCATCGCGATGCACGTGGTGCCGATGGCCAGGAACGCCTCGGGGGACGCCAGATTGAGCAGCCCGAGCGCCGCCGCCGCCGCGCCGACCAACAGGGCGGGGGCGGCGGGCATTCCGGTGCGCGGGGAGACCTTGGCGAGCCGGGACGAGAAGGGCAGCACCCCGTCGCGCGCCATCGAGAACAGCATCCGGGAACCGGCCGTCTGGATGGCGAGCGTGGCCACTGCCACGGCCACCGCCACATCGGCGAGCAGAATCCGGCCGACACCGTCCCCGAGGCTGCTGGTGAGCACGTACGAGAGGCCTTCGGTGGCCAGCCGGCCGTCGGCCAGGTCGGGCGCGGCGAGGATGCCGGCGAGCACCAGCAGTCCGCCGAGCACCCCGGCCGAGGCCAGGGCGAGCAGGATCGTGCGCGGGGCCGTGCGGCGCGGCGAGCGGGTCTCCTCGCTCATCTCGCCCGCGCTGTCGAAGCCGATCAGGACGTAGGCCGCCGTGAACGAACCGATCAGCAGCGCCCCGAGCGCGCCGCCCTGCCCGCCGGTGTGCAGCGTGACGCCCGGGGTGCGTTCGGTGTGGGTGAGGAGGAGGACGACGATGAGTACGGCCCCGATGATCTCGGCCGTCACCCCCACCCGGTTGACCGCCGACATGACCTTGTTGTCGAGGAGGTTCACCGTCGTGGTGAGGGCCAGGAGCACCACGGCGAGGATTGCGGCATTGGCGGCGCCCGTCGCCGTGGTGGGCGCCGGATCCCCGCCCACCAGCTGGAAACCGGACCAGATGGCCGGCAGCACCACCTGGAGCGCGAGCGCGGCGGCGGCGACCACGACGATCTGGCCGATCACCATGATCCAGCCGGCGAACCAGCCGAAGGCGGGTGTGCTCAACCGGGTCGCCCACTGGTAGATGGCCCCGGACAGCGGGTAGCGCGCGGCGAGTTCGGCGAAGCACGCGGCCACCAGCAGCTGGCCCACGAGGACGGCCGGCCAGGTCCAGAAGAAGGCGGCCCCGCCGAAGGAGAAGCCGAACGCGAAAAACTGGAACACGGTCGTGAGGACGGAGATGAAGGAGAAGCCGGCGGCGAACGAGGCGTAGCGCCCCATCGAGCGGTGCAACTCCTGGCGGTAGCCGAAACCGGCCAGGGAGGCGTGGTCGTCGCCCTGGCCGGTTCCGGTGGGATCCGGTCGTACGTCCGTTGGTGCGGTGGCGGTCATGTCAGCCCCTGTCGCCGATTTCCTGTCGGGCGACAGAAATTAGGGACACGCTGTTTCGGGGGCGTGACGCGGCCGTGTCCGCGCGGGGCCGAAGTGCTCACTCCCGTCGGCGGGTTGCCGGGGGTGCTGCCGCGAAGCCCCGCGCGGGAGATCTGCTACTGGGCGGGCATCAGGACCGTGTCGACGATGTAGACCGTCGCGTTGGCGGTCTGGACGTTGCCGCAGACGACCTTCGAGGAGTCGTTCACGGTGTACGCCATGTCCGAACCCGACGTCGTCAGTTCGCTCTTCTCCAGCGTGTCGAAGGAGCCCTTCTCCAGCTGCTGCGGCGTCAGCTTCTGGCCCACCACGTGGTAGGTGAGGACCTTGGTGAGCGCGGCCTTGTCGGCGAGAAGCTTGTCCAGGTCTGCCTTCGGGACCTTGGCGAAGGCGTCATTGGTGGGGGCGAACACCGTGATGTTCTGGGCGTTGTTCAGGGTGTCGACGAGACCCGCCTTCTTGACCGCGGTGACGAGCGTCGAGAGTGCCGGGTTGTTCGAGGCGGCCGTCGCGACCGGGTCCTTCGCCATGCCGTCGAAGGAGCCCGCGCCGTCCTTGGGCACCGTCGAACAGGCCGGACCGAAGGGCTTGTTCATGGGCGTCGTGTCGTCGGCGGGCGTGGAGGCCGCCTCCGGGGCCTTCGCCGAGCTCGCGGAGGAGCCGGAAGCGCTGTCCTTCGAGTCGCTGGAGCAGGCCGTCAGGGCCAGCGGCAGCACGATCGCCGCGGAGAGGGCGACAGCGGCGCGACGGGCGTGGGTGACCTTCATGATGTTCTCCTGGTGCGGATGAGTGACTGACATGTCACGAGCGGTAGTTGGTTCGGGGTGTGGGCAGAGTGGGGCGTTCCGTACGGAAGCGGAGTGGGGAGGTCGGCTCAGGACACGTCGACCACCACCGAGTGCCAGCCGGTCGCACCGTTGGGTACGGTGCCGACGCGCTGGTCGGTCTGGGTGGCGCCGGTGCGGTCCGTCGCGCGGACCTCGAGGGTGTGGCTGCCGGAGGTGGCCGGCCACTCCCACATCCACTGGCGCCAGGTGTCCCGGCTGTCCTCCGCCGCCAGCCGCGCGGTGTGCCACGGGCCGCCGTCCACGCGGACCTCGACCCGCTGGACGCCGCGGTGCTGGGCCCAGGCGACTCCGGCGACCGGGACCGTGCCGGCCCTCGGGGAGGCGAAGGGACGGGGGGTGTCGATGCGGGACTCGGTCTTGATGGGGGCCTGCCGTGACCAGGACCGCTTGACCCAGTAGGCGTCGTAGTCGTCGAACGTGGTGAGCTCGATGTCCTTGATCCACTTGCAGGCCGACACGTATCCGTACAGGCCGGGAACGACCATCCGGACCGGGAAGCCGTGGTCGAAGGGCAGCGGCTCCCCGTTCATGCCGAGCGCGAGCAGCGCGTCGCGTCCGTCCATGACGTCCTCGACCGGGGTGCCGATCGTCATGCCGTCCACCGAACGCGCCACGATCTGATCGGCGGGTCCGCCCCGGGACGGGGGCTTCACGCCGGCTTCCCGCAGCAGATCGGCCAGCCGTACACCGATCCACCGGGCGTTGCCGACGTACGGCCCGCCCACCTCGTTGGAGACGCAGGTCAGCGTGATGTCGCGCTCGACGATCTCCCGGCGCAGTAGGTCCTGGAAACTGAGCGTCAGGGGCCTCTTCACGCCCTTGCCGTGGATCCGCAGCCGCCACTCGCCGGCATCGACGCGCGGCACGACCAACGCCGTGTCCACCCGGTAGAAGTCCTTGTTCGGGGTGACGAACGAGCTCAGCCCCCGGATCCGCAGGTCGGCGCCCGCGGGTACGGGCGGCGCCACCGCATCGGGTGCGGGCAGGACCAGGTCCTCCCGCGAGGCGGCTGCCCCGGCCTGCACGGCGGAGGTGAGCCGCCGTCCCAGCAGGCCCGCGCCGACCGAGGCCGCCGCCGCGGCGCTCGCCACGATGACGAAGCGCCGCCGGTCGAAGGCGCCGTGATCCCGCTCCCCGCCCGTTCCACCGGATGCGGGGGAGGCCAGCAGCCCCGCCAGGAGATACAGCACTCCCGCGGCCACCACGGCACCCACCGCCGAGGGCAGCGCGTCGGACACGTGGCCCTCCGGCCGGCCGGCCGCCGCGACGGCCCCGACCACCCCGAAAACCAGTACGGCCGCTGAACCCAGCAGCCGGTGCCGCAGGGCCAGCACCCCGACCGCCATGGCGAAGACCGCCAGCAGGGTCAGGATTCCCAGCTGCAGAACCAGCTTGTCGTTCGTGCCGAAATTCCGTACGGCGAAGTCCTTCAGCGCCGGGGGAGTGCGGTCGATCACCGCACCGCCCACCGCCGCGACCGGACCCGCCTCGGGACGGACGACCGCTGCCACCAGCTCGGCGACGGCCAGCGCACAGAACCCGGCGATCAGACCGCTGAGCGCGGCGAAGGCCGCACGTGCCCAGCGGGACCGCCGGGACCCTCGGGCCCCGTACTGCTCTTCGTTCCGCTCTTCACTCACGACCAGGATTCGTCGCCCGGCGCCCGGCGGATTGGTCCGTCACCCGCATGAGTGAAGGTTCGCCCCGGCCGGTCGGCCGAACCGGGTCCCGGCACCGGTCCGCGGTTCGTTCGCGCGGCCCGACGGATCGGCACCGGCGCCCGAGACCCTCCAAGGCTCCGTTCACGCAGCCGACGGCAGGTTCATCAAGGCCAGCGGGGCCGACGTCGGCTGCGCCGAGCCGCCTGCGGGCTCGACGGTGACGCCCATGCCCGTGGCGCCGTCCACCGGCCCGTCGAGCAGGGCCGCGTACGTCGTCGAGACCGCGCCCGAACCATGCAGCAGGCCTGCGGAGCGCATGGTGCCGCCGTCGTCGAACCACAGCTGATAGACCTTGCCGCTGGGCGCCTCGGCCAGCCCCGATGCGAGGAACACGGCGCGGTCCTGGCTCCGGGAGACCACCACGGTCCCCGTCGCGCCGCCCTTCAGCGGGCCGGACCGCGACTGTGCGTCGGGCGCGGCGATCACCCCGGCGAGCCGCTCGCTCCGCTCCTGCGTGGCACGGGCCTCCTTCAGGGCGTCCCGGGCCTCCTGGCTCTGCCACACCGCGACACCGCCGAAGCCCGCCGCGGCGGCCAGGCTCGCCGCCAGGGCGAACGCCGGCCACCGCCGGGTCCGGCCCGCGGCGGTGCGGGCGGTGGCCGAGGCGTGGACGCCACGTCCGGCGGACGGCGGCTCCTGGCGTACGGTCGCGATCTCCCGCAACACCCGCTCGCGCAGTTCCCGCGGCGCCGCGGCCGTGACGGCGAGCCCGAGCCGGGTCGCGGTCTCCGAGAGTTCGCGCACCTCCACGGAGCAGGCCTCGCAGTCGCTCAGATGCCTCTCGAACTCCCGGCGTTCGGACTCCGGCAAGGCGTGCAGGGCGTAGGCCCCGGTCAGTGTGTGCAGTGCGGCGTCGCTCATGCGCTCACCCCCAGGCAGTCGCGCAGCCGGATCAGTCCGTCGCGCAGTCGGGTCTTGATCGTGCCCAGCGGCGCCGCGAGCAGCTCCGCCACCTCCCGATAGGTCAGCCCCCGGTAGTAGGCCAGGGTGACGGACTCCCGTTGCAGCTCGGAGAGCGTCCGCATGCATCGCCGTACCTGCTCCCGCTCCAGCCGGCTCTCCACTTGCTCGGTGACGTCGTCGAAGGCGGGTGTGCGGTCGAGCAGCGCGGCCCGGTGCTCCCGGGCCGTCGTCGCCTCCACCGAGCGCACCCGGTCCACGGCCCGGTGATGGGCCAGCGTCAGCACCCAGTTCATGGCGCTGCCACGGGCGGCCTGGAAGCGCGGCGCCGTGCTCCACACCTCGACCAGCACCTCCTGCGCGACCTCCTCCGACTGGGCGGGGTCACGCAGCACGCTGCGCACCAGTCCGAGCACCGGCCCGCAGATCGTCTCGTACACCTGCGAGAAGGCGTCCTGATCGCCCCGGGCGACCCTCCCCAGGAGTTCCTGGAGATCGGGCCCCGCCGGGGCCGGTCCGCTGATGTGTACGGCTTCCTTCACGCGGGCGCCCTCCAAGGATGCTCATCGGTCTCGCCAGGTGATTCGGAGCCGATGGCAGCGCGGATTGGTCAGGGGGCGAAATGCTTCCACGTCCTCCCCGAGGCGTCCGTCAACGGCCCGCCGCCACACTCCCCGCCCGGCCCGGGCGTTCGCTCCCGGGCCGCGTCCGGCGCGAACGGGCCGCGCGCAGCACCAGGAAGAGCAGCAGCCCGAACGGCGAGAGCAGGATTGTCAGCACCAGCAGCGGGCCCACGATGTCCGGGCTGCTCACCGCCGTCCAGAGCTCGGGGAAGACCGGAACGGCCATCGTCAGGTACACGGCGAGCACCGGGAGGACGGTCAGCGGCGAGGAGGCGGGCGACTGAGCCCGCGGGGATGGGGGCGGCGTCCGGCTGTCGACGAGGTGGAGCGTGCCCGCCCTCCCATGTGCGGATGAGGTGGGACGTGCCCGCTGGGCGATGAGGTGGGACGTGCCCGCCCGCCTTCGCTACGGGCCCTGGGCCCGTGGCCCCGCGCACATGGCTGTGCCCCGGTCCGCGGACCGGGGCACAGTGCGAGGGTGCGGGTGCCGGGGGCTACGCGGCGCCGCCGCCCTCCTGCTCGCGCTCCACCTGCTCGTTCCACTCGCGCTTGACGGAGCGCCAGGCGTCGTCGTTCTGACCGAGCCGCCAGTAGCCGGAGATCGACAGCTGGGGCAGCGGGATGCCGCGGTCGAGCCGCAGGTGGCGGCGGATCTCCTTGACGAAGCCCGCCTCGCCGTGGACGAACGCCTGGACGTCGCCCGCGGGGAACTCGAGGTCCTTCACCGCGGCGGTGAGCGCCTCGCCGAAGGGGCGCTCACCCCGGTGCAGCCAGGTCACCTCGATGCCGTCGGGCGACGCGATCTTCTGCTCCTCCGAGGCGTCCGCGACCTCGATGAACGCGTGCCCCGCCGCACCGGCGGGCATCTGCTCCAGCGCCGCGGCCACGGCCGGCAGCGCGCTCTCGTCGCCCACCAGCAGGTGCCAGTCGGCCGAGGCGTCGGGGGCGTAACCGCCACCGGGACCCAGGAAGGTGATCAGGTCACCCGCTGCGGCGCGGGCCGCCCACGGGCCCGCGAGGCCCTCGTCGCCGTGCACGACGAAGTCGATCGCCAGCTCCCGCGCGGCCGGGTCCCACGAACGCACCGTGTACGTGCGCGTCGTGGGCCAGAGCTCGCGCGGGAACTCCTCGCGGATGCGGGCCATGTCGAAGGGGTGGCCGTAGTCGGCGCCCTCGGGCGCGAAGCACAGCTTGACGTAGTGGTCGGTGAAGCCGGACAGCGTGAAGTCGGCGAGACCGTCACCTCCGAGCACCACCCGGATCATGTGCGGGGTGATCTGCTCGGTGCGCAGGACCTGCGCACCCTGCGCCTTGGGTGCCTGCCGCGCCGGTCGTTCTGCCACGAAGTTGTCTCCCTGTTACGGATGCCGGACCGGTGGCCCCGTGCGGGAATGCCTGCGCACGGGAATGCCCATACAGGGAACCATCGGTCTTAGGGTTACCTAACTTAACACCTCAGCCGGCGAGTGTGGAGAGCAGGCGCTGAAGCGCCCCGCCCAGTCCCCACTGGTCCGCAAGCGCTTCGAGGGTCGCCGGATCGCGGGGATCGGCGGGCAGCGCGGGGTCGAATTCCGGCAGGGGTACGTCACCGGCGACCCGGACCACGGTCGGCGCTACGGCCAGGTAGTCACGGGCCTCGTCGAGCCGCTTGCGCTGCGAGGGCGTCAGCTTTGCGGCCGGGTCGTCGACCGCGGCCATGATCCCGGCGAGATCGCCGAACGCGTCCAGCAGTTTCGCCGCCGTCTTCTCGCCGATGCCGGGAACGCCCGGCAGCCCGTCGCTCGGGTCGCCGCGCAGCAGCGCCAGGTCGACGTAGCCGGAGCCGTCCACCCCGTACTTCTCGCGGAGCCAGGGTTCGTCCGTCGCCTGGAGGGTGCCGACCCCCTTCAGCGGGTAGAGCACCCGCACCCCGCGGGCGTCGTCCACCAGCTGGTAGAGGTCCCGGTCGCCGGTGACGATGTCGACCGGGCCCGTCGCCAGGCCGGTCAGTGTGCCGATCACGTCGTCGGCCTCGTATCCCGCGACGCCGACCCGGGCGATGCCCAGGGCGTCGAGGACGGCGGCGATGATCGGCACCTGCGGGGCGAGCGTGTCGGGCGTCTCCTCCTCGTCGGGCAGTCCGGCGCCCGTCTCCACGGCGACGCGGTGCGCCTTGTACGAGGGGATCAGGTCGACCCGCCACTGCGGCCGCCAGTCCGCGTCCCAGCAGGCGACCAGATCGTCGGGCCGGTGGTCCTGCACCAGCCGGCCGATGAAGTCCAGCAGGCCGCGCACGGCGTTGACCGGCGTCCCGTCCGGGGCGCGCACCGAGTCGGGCACCCCGAAGTAGGCGCGGAAGTAGAGAGAGGCGGTGTCGAGGAGCATCAGGCGTCGCGTCACACCCCGATGATGCCGCACCCCACTGACGGTGGCCGCCGTGTCGCGGTTCCCGGACCGCCGCCGCTGCCGGAGATGCCGCACCCCACTGACAGCGCGTACGCGGTTCCCGGACCGCCGCCGCTCTTTTGTGAGCTGGGCCACTCTTGTGTTTGCCCCGGATAAGCGGGGGCAGGCGCGCCATCGGAGCGGACCACGTTGCATTTTCAACTGGTGTACGTGCCATGCGGACCGAACCCGCACCGCTCCACGGTCTGCCGGAGGGGGTGGCAGACCGTTTTCGGTTCAACGCGTGAGGTGTATGTGTCAAGGCTGCAAGCCGAACACTTGTACAAAGTTTTCGGCAGACGACCCGATCAAGCCGTGCAGAAGCTCAAGAGCGGCACCGACCGCGACGAGCTGCGCGCCGACGGAACGACCGCAGCGGTGATCGACGCATCGTTCACCGTGGAACCGGGCCAGATCTTCGTCGTGATGGGTCTGTCCGGGTCCGGCAAGTCCACGTTGCTGCGCATGCTCAACGGGCTGCTGGAGCCCACCGCGGGCCAGGTGCTCTTCGACGGCCAGGACCTGACCGCCCTGAGCCCCGCCGAGCTGCGCCACGTCCGCTCGACCAAGATCAGCATGGTGTTCCAGCACTTCGCGCTCTTCCCCCACCGCAGCGTCCTGGAGAACGCCGGCTACGGCCTCGAGGTGCAGGGCGTGCCGCGCGCCGAGCGCAACCGCCGCGCCACCGAGGCACTGGAGATGACCGGCCTCGCCGGCTGGGAGAAGTCCTGGCCCGACGAGCTCTCCGGCGGTATGCAGCAGCGCGTGGGCCTGGCCCGCGCGCTCGCCACCGACGCCGACCTGCTCCTGATGGACGAGTCCTTCAGCGCCCTCGACCCGCTGATCCGCCGCGACATGCAGGACCAGCTCCTGGAGCTGCAGAAGCGGCTGAAGAAGACCATCGTCTTCATCACCCACGACCTCAACGAGGCCATGCGCCTCGGCGACCGCATCGCGGTGATGCGCGACGGCGAGATCGTCCAGCTCGGTACCGCCGAGGACATCCTCGTCACTCCGGCCAACGACTACGTCGCCTCCTTCACCCAGGACGTCGACCGCTCCCGGGTGCTGACCGCGGGCGCCGTCATGGCCGAGCCGCACACGGTGATGGGCACCATGACCGACGACGGCAGGGAACTGCGTACGCCCGCCGACGTCCTGCGGGAGGCCCCGGCCACCGTCGCCGAGTCCACCCCGATCATCGAGCTCTTCACCCCCTGCTCGCAGAGCGGGGTGGCGGTCGCCGTGACCGACGACAAGGGCAAACTCGTCGGCGTCGTGCCGAGGGCCCGGCTGCTCGCCGTGCTCGGTGAGCCGATGACCCCCAACGAGGCTCCCCAGGACGCCGCGGCCTCCCTGAAGAAGGTGGCCAGTGTTTAGGCTCCCCCTCGGCGACTGGGTCGACTCCGCCGTCGACTGGCTCCAGACCCACCTGGCCTGGCTCTTCGACGCCATCAGCTCCGTGGTGAGCGGCATGTTCGACGGCATCGCCGCCGTGCTCTCCGCACCCGCGCCCCTGCTCTTCGCGGGCATCGTCGCCGTCATCGCCTGGTGGCTGCGCGGCCTGATCGCCGGTGTGCTCGCGTATCTCGGCTTCGCCCTCATCGACTCCGTCGAGCTGTGGGACGAGGCGATGGACACCCTCACGCTCGTCCTCGTCGCGACCATCGTGACGCTGGTCCTGGCGGTACCGCTCGGTATCTGGGCGTCCCGCTCGAAGACCGTCAGCGCGGTGACCCGGCCGGTCCTCGACTTCATGCAGACCATGCCCGCCATGGTCTACCTGATTCCCGGCGTCATCTTCTTCGGCGTCGGCGTCGTCCCCGGGATCATCGCCACCATCATCTTCGCGCTGCCCCCGGGCGTCCGGATGACCGAACTCGGCATCCGCCAGGTCGACGCCGAACTCGTCGAGGCCGCCGAGGCCTTCGGCACCACGTCGCGCAACACCCTGCTGCGGGTGCAGTTGCCGCTCGCGCTGCCCACGATCATGGCGGGCATCAACCAGGTCATCATGCTGGGCCTGTCCATGGTGGTCATCGCCGGCATGGTCGGCGGCGGCGGCCTCGGTGGCTCCGTCTACCGGGCCATCGGCAACGTCGATGTCGGACTCGGCTTCGAGGCGGGCATCTCCATCGTCATCCTGGCGATGTACCTGGACCGCATGACCAGCGCGCTCGGCCGCGAGGTCTCCCCGCTCGCCCGCCGCGCGCTCGCCAGGGCGCAGTCGGTGGCCGGCGGGCTCAAGGTGTGGAACTACCGCCCGCAGCCCGTCGTCGCCGTGGCCGGCATCGTCGTCCTCGCACTCGTCGCCGGGAGCATGAGCCTGTTCGGTTCCTCGGACACGGACAGCACCGCGAGCTCCGACCCGGAGAACATCGGGGCCGGCAAGAAGATCAGCATGGGCTACATCCCGTGGGACGAAGGCATCGCCTCCACCTTCCTGTGGAAGGAGATGCTGGAGCAGCGCGGCTTCGAGGTCGACGTCAAGCAGTACGAGGCCGGCGCGCTGTACACAGGTATGGCGGGCGGCCAGATCGACTTCGAGACCGACTCCTGGCTGCCGGTCACCCACGCCGCGTACTGGAAGAAGTACAAGGACCGCCTGGAGGACATGGGCTCCTGGTACGGCCCGACCTCCCTGGAGCTCGCCGTCCCCTCGTACGTGAAGGGTGTCGACTCGCTCGACGACCTCAAGGGCAAGGGGTCCGACTTCAAGGGCCGGGTCGTCGGCATCGAGCCGAGCGCCGGTGAGACGGGCCTGCTCAAGGACAAGATCCTGCCGGGCTACGGCCTGGACAAGGAGTACAAGGTCGTCGACGGTTCCACGCCGTCCATGCTGGCCGAGCTGAAGCGCGCGTACGCCAAGAAGGAACCGATCGTCGTTCCGCTCTGGTCGCCGCACTGGGCGTACAACCAGTACGACCTCACCAAGCTCAAGGACCCCAAGAACCTCTGGGGCAAGGGCGACGGCATCCACACGCTGACCCGCAAGGGCTTCGCGGCCGACAACCCCGAGGTCGGCGAGTGGCTCAAGAACTTCAAGATGACCGAGGGCCAGCTCACCAGTCTTGAGGCGCAGATCCAGAAGAGCGGCTCCGGCAAGGAGCAGGAGGCCGTCCGCACCTGGCTGAAGGCCAACCCGGGCGTCGCCGACAAGTGGACCCCGGTCAAGAAGGCCGCCTCGTCCAAGGGCGCGAACGGCAAGGACGAGCGCGACCGCGCCGTCGAGATGGCCTGGTTCCCCTGGGAGGAGGACATCGCCGCCACGTACCTGTGGAAGGCCGTCCTGGAGGACCGGGGATACAAGGTCAACCTCAAGCAGTTCGAGGTCGGCCCGATGTACGCCGCGATGTCCCGCGGTCAGATCGACGTCCAGTTCGACGGCTGGCTGCCGTACACCCAGAAGAACTACTGGGACAAGTACGGCTCGAAGCTGACCGACATCGGCTCGTGGTACGGCCCGACCTCCATCGAGATCGCGGTGCCCGACTACGTCAAGGACGTCAAGTCCCTGGCCGACCTGAAGGGCAAGAGCTCGCAGTTCAAGGGCCGGATCGTCGGCATCGAACCGGGCACGGCCACGATGGAGAACCTGAAGAAGAACGTGCTGCCGGGCTACGGCCTGGACAAGGAGTACAAGGTCGTCGACGGCTCCACGCCCGCCATGCTGGCCGAGCTGAAGCGCGCGTACGCCAAGAAGAAGCCCATCGCCGTAGTGCTGTGGACCCCGCACTGGGCGTACAGCGAGTACGGGATGACCAAGCTCCAGGACCCGAAGAAGGCCTTCGGCGACGGCGACCGGCTGCACACCATCGCCTCCAAGGAGTTCCCGGCGAACTACCCGCAGCTGACCAAGTGGTTCAAGGACTTCAAGCTGAGCGAGGACCAGCTCGCCGGCCTGGAGAACCAGATCCAGCAGCGCGGCGCCGGGCACGAGGAGGAAGCCGTCAAGGCCTGGATGGACAAGAACCCGGGCATCGCGGACAAGATGGCTCCTCAGCCGTAACGGGGAAAGCGGCTCCACCAGGGGCAGCGGCACGGAAAGGGGTGGGTACCGCCGGCGGCGGTACCCACCCCTTCCGGGCTGTCCGGACGGCACTTTCCCGGCCGGACTCGCCCAACGGTGTGCGTAAGGTGCTCGCAACCGGAAGGATGGCGAGTCGGGAGGGAGCCGGACAATGGACGACAAGGAAACACTCCGGGTGGGCGCCGCGGTCCGCCGACAGCGCAGATCCCTGGGACTCACCCTGGCCGCGGTCGCCGCACGCAGCGGCCTGTCCGTACCGTTCCTCAGCCAGATCGAGAACGAGCGGGCCAGGCCCAGCGCCCGTTCCCTGGACCGGGTCGCCGAAGCCCTGGAGACCACCACCGCACGCCTGCGCGCCGCCGCGGACTCGGCACGCGCGGTCGATGTGGTGCGCGGCGGGCACGAGGACGGCGTACGCCGGGTGGTGCTCGGCCGCCACCAGCTCAGCGCCCTCGAATTCACCGGCGAGCTCGACCTCGGGCGCGAGTTCCAGCACCGCAACGACGAGGTGATGTACGTCGCGGAGGGCGCCGCCGAGGTGGAGGCCGAGGGACAGGCCTACCGGCTGGAGCGCGGCGACACCCTGTTCCTCTCGGGCGGGGTGCGCCACCGCTGGCGGGCGACCATGCCCGGCACCCGGCTGCTGGTCGTCGCGGTCGCCGAGCACATCGACGCCACGTCCGACCCGCGGCGCTGACGAGGCCCTGGGCTTCGCTCAGGCGGCCCGGGCCGGCGCCGGCGCGGGTCCCCGCGGCGCGGCGAGCAGCGCCCCGCCGAGCAGCCCGCGGGCCGTGCGAGCCGCGGCCACCGCCCAGGCCGCCACCAGAGCCACGTAGAGGGCGACGGCCAGCCAGGTGAACGCCGCCAGACCGGTGTGCCGGGCCAGACCGGCGGCACCCGTCACGCACGTACCGACGGGGAAGGTGAAACCCCACCACGTCATGGCGAACGTCATCCCGCCCCGCACCGCCCGCCCCACCAGGGCCACGGACAGCGCCAGCCACAGCAGGGCGAAGCCCATGACCGGCACCCCGTACAGCACCGCGAACGCACCGAACGCGGAGGCGTACGGAGCCCCGACCGCCCCCGGCACCGCATCGGCCAGCGCGTTCACCGCGGTCGTCGACTGACCCAGCGGGCCGAGTACCAGGAACAGCGTGGGCGTCAGCACGAGCGGCAGCGGACCCCGGTGGACCAGCCGGGCGAAGATCAGCGGCAGCATCACCAGCGTCGCCAGCAGGCTCAGCCCGAACATCGCGTAGCAGGCGAGCAGCAGCGCCTGACGTCCCTGTCCCTCGGGCAGCTCCGGCACCAGCAGCGGGCCGAGCGCGGCCGACACCATGGGCGCCACCACCGGCAGCAGCCACACCGGGGACGCGGTGCCCGGCTCCGGCCGGTGGCGCACGATCATCAGGTACGGGACCGCGACGGCAGCGGCCAGTCCGGTCAGGGTGCCCGCGGTGAACAGCACCACGTCCAATGCCAGGGCCGCCTCATGACCGATCACGTCGCGGCCCACGACCATCGCGGAACCGCCGACCGCCAGCAGGGCCATCGACAGACAGCCGTAGAACGGCGCGACCGCCGGATCCAGGAGATGGGCGCGGGCCTGGTCGCGATGCGCGGCCCAGTGCCCGGCGCGGGCCGTGAGCACGGCGGCGAGCAGGACCGCGGAGAGCACCCACACCAGCGCGCAGGCCGTCCGCAGCCCCGGGATGTGCACGGGCAGCGCGACGCCCGCACTCGCCACGATCGCGGTGCCCATGACGGTGGCGTACCAGTTGGGGCCGAAGTGCCGCAGGGCCGGCCGTCGGACGGCGGCGGAGCACGGGGGAGCGGTGCGGGTCTGCGGATAGATGGCCATGCCACGATTCTCGGCGCCCGGGGCGTCCCCCACCAGGGAGTTCCGCCCTATGAGGTCATAAGGTGGACTTATGTCCAGCGACGCACCCGCACTCCTGTCCCACCGGGTACCCGATCTCGGCGCCCTGGAGCTGCTCCTCGCCGTCGCCCGGCACGGCAGCCTCGGACGGGCCGCCCGGGACCTCGGTATCACCCAGCCCGCCGCCAGCAGCCGCGTCCGCTCGATGGAACGGCAGCTCGGCCTCACCCTCCTCGACCGCTCACCTCGCGGCTCCCGCCTCACCGACGCGGGAGCGCTGGTCACCGACTGGGCGCGCCGGGTCGTCGAGGCCGGCGAGGCGTTCGACGCCGGCGCCCAGGCGTTGCGGGACCGCCGCGACTCGCGGCTGCGCGTCGCCGCGTCCATGACCATCGCCGAATATCTGCTCCCGGGCTGGCTGATCGCCCTGCGCGGGGACCGGCCGGACACCGCGGTATCGCTGCTCGCCGGAAACTCCGCGGTGGTCGCGCAGCGCCTGCTGACCGGTGAGGCGGACCTCGGCTTCGTCGAGGGCCTGTCCGTGCCCGAAGGGCTCGACGGGACCGTCATCGCGCACGACCGCCTGGTCGTCGTGGTCGCCCCCTCGCACGCCTGGGCCCGCCGCCGCACCCCGCTGACCCCGCAGGAACTGGCCCGGACGCCGCTGATCCTGCGCGAGCACGGCTCCGGCACCCGCCAGGTCCTGGACGCCGCCCTCGCCGTGCACGGGGGACTGGCCCAGCCGCTCCTGGAGCTCTCCTCCACCACGGCGGTGAAGGGGGCCGCGGAGAGCGGCGCCGGACCCTGCGTCCTGAGCGAACTGGCCCTCGGCGAGGAGCTCTCCGCCCGGCGCCTGGTCAAGGTGCCGATCGCCGGAGTCCGCCTGCGCCGCCAGCTCCGCGCCGTCTGGCCCTCGGGCCACCGCCCCACGGGGCCGGCCCGCGACCTGCTCTCCCTGACGCGGTCGGGCCCGCCGGGCGACTGAGCGGCCGCCCGGAAATCCGCTGGCCCGCCTGTCCGCCGGACGGCAAGGATAGGCGGATGACCGTGACCGCACCGCCCGCCACCGGCGTCCGCCACGACTGGGCCGACCTGCCCCACGCCGTACGCAACGCCGTCCAGGACATCCTCGGCGCGCCGGTCGTCGAGGCCCGCAGCCAGAGCGGCGGCTTCTCGCCCGGGGTCGCCGCCCGGATCCGGCTCGCGGACGGGCGGCGCGCCTTCGTGAAGGCCGTGAGCGCCGAGGTCAACCGCGACAGCCCGGACCATCACCGCGCCGAGGCCCGGAACACCGCGGTGCTCCCGCCGCACGCCCCCGTACCGAAGCTGCTCGGTGTGTACGACGACGGCACCTGTGTCGCCCTCGTCCTGGAGGACATCGAGGGCCGCCAGCCCCGCGTCCCCTGGGACCCGGCGGAGCTGGAGCGCGTCCTGGCGGCCGTCGGCGACCTGTCCCGCACCCTCACCCCGGCCCCCGTCGACGCGCCCGATGCGGCCGTGGGCAAGACCACGATGTTCACCGGCTGGCGGACCCTGTACGCGGCAGGGGGCAGCCCACAGCTGGATCCCTGGGCGGCCCGCCGCCTCGGCGCACTCGCGGAACTGGAATCCGGCTGGGCGGAGCACGCCGCCGGGGACAGCCTCGTCCACGGCGACCTGCGGGCCGACAACATCCTGCTCACCGCGGACCGGGTCGTCTTCGTCGACTGGCCCCACGCGGTGCGTGCGGCACCCTGGTTCGACCTGCTGGCCATGCTGCCGTGCGTCGCCGCCCAGGGCGGCCCCCACCCGGAGGCCCTCTTCACCGCCCACCCGCTCGGCCGGGACGCCGACCCCACCGGGGTCACCGCCGTACTCGCCGCGCTGGCCGGATACTTCGTCGCGCACTCGCTGCGCCCCAACCCGCCGGGGCTGCCCACGCTCAGGGCGTTCCAGGCCGCCCAGGGCGCAGCCGCCCTGGACTGGCTACGGCACCGCCTCGGCCACGGGCTCACCGGCTGACCCGGCGGAACCTCTCAGCGCCGTGCCACGTAGTACACGTTCAGGATGTCGCCCTCGACCCGCTGGGTCTCGATCCGGCCGAACCCGGCCTCGGCGAGCATGGCGCGGGCCGTCTGCTCACCCCAGACGGTGCCCAGCCCCTCACCGCCCTCGCCCAGCGACACGCTCATGCAGTAGAACACCGAGAACGTGTACAGGGCCGGGCCCAGCGGGTGGTCGATGTTCTCCTCCAGACGGCTCGACGCGGCGATGTCCCCCATCAGGAACACGCCGTCCTCGGCCAGTGCGGCGGCGACGGCGGCCAGCGCGCGCGCCGGCCGGGCCAGGTCGTGGATGACGTCGAACGCCGTGATCAGATCGTAGGAACCGGAGATCTCGGAGCAGTCGCCGATGTCGAAGGCGGTGTTGGCCAGTCCCAGACCGGCTGCTTCGGCGCGGGCGGCGGCGATGCCCTCCTCGGACATGTCCATTCCCTGGAAGCTGCTCGCGGGGAAGGCCCTGGCCAGGACGTTGACCGCGTGACCGTGGCCGGTACCGATGTCCAGCACCGCGATCCCCGCGCGCAGACGCTCCGTGAGGCCGGGCACCAGCGGCACGATCCCGTTGACGAGGGCCAGGTCGAAGACCTCCCCGGACTCCTCCGCCTGAAGGCTCTGGAACCGCGGATACGCCGAATACGGCAGCCCCCGCCCGGTGCGGAAGGCCTCCAGCACCTGCTGCTCCACCTCGCCCATCATGCCGAAGTCCTGCGCGATCCGGGCCAGGTTGTCGGGCCCGGCCGCCCGGGTCAGCGAGGCCGCGTGCTCGGGCGGCAGCGCGTAGGTGCGCCGTCCGGGCTCGTAGTCGACGATGCCGCCGACGACCATCGCGCCCAGCCACTCCCGTACGTAACGCTCGTTCAGACCCGCGGCCCGCGCGATCTCCTCGCTCGTGGCCGGCGGCATACCGGCCATCGTGTCGAACAGACCGCTCTGGTGGCCGAGGCCTGCCATCAGACCCAGGCAGGTGTCGTTCACCACCTGCACCATGCGGCCCGCGAAAGCCCCCTGCTTCACCGTGTCGGGTGCTGTGATGGTCATCGCTCCTCCTCTCGTCACCGGGCCACGAGGGGAGGCGGGGAAGGCGGCCGGCCGCGCTCACGGCGGGCGGCCCGACGGGACGGCGCCGGATTCTCTCCTGTCCGCCACGCTACGCCGCCCCGGCCCCGACGGCCGCCCGGGCCCTGCACCGGCCGCCCGGTGGCGGCGCCCGGGGCCCTCACCCGGCCGCCGCCACCAGCGCCCCCATCACCCGCACGTCCTCACCCATCTCCGGATGCCACTGCACCCCGAGCACCCACCCCGGCCCCGGCAGCTCGACCGCCTCCACGGTGCCGTCCGCCGCGTGCGCCGAAGCCACCAGACCCGCGCCGAGCCGGTCCACCGCCTGGTGGTGGTACGCCGGTACGTCGCAGGGGCCGGGCACCACGGAGCCGTACAGCGTCCCGGCGACCGGCGTCACCGCGTGCGTGCCGAACACCCCCTTCGCCCCGCCGGGCCCTGTGTGCCCGTCCAGGTGCTGGGTCAGCGTGCCGCCCAGCGCCACGTTCAGCAGCTGCATCCCCCGGCAGATCCCCAGCAGCGGCGTGCCCGACTCCAGGGCCGCCGCGATCAGCGCCGCCTCCCAGCCGTCCCGCTCCGGCGCGGGCGGCCCGGTCCGCGGGTCGCGCTCCGCCCCGTACCGCGCGGGATCCACATCCGGCCCGCCCGCCACCACCACCGCGTCGAGCCGGGCCACCACCTCCGCAGCGAGCCCGGGCGCGTCCGGCGGCAGCAGCACGGCCAGCCCGCCCGCCTCCCGCACCAGCCGGGCGTAACCGGCGGGCAGCAGCGTGGCCGGCAGGTCCCAGACACCCCAGCGCGCCGAAGCCTCCAGATACGTACTGATCCCGATCAGCGGACGGTTCATCCAACGCCTCACTTCACTCGCACGGCACGCGGAAGGTACCGGCACCGTATCCAAATCCCTTGCCCCGCCCGTAGATTTGGATCATTGTCGGCCCGCGAGGAGAGGATCCGTCCGTGTCCGACCGAACAGCCCCGCTGCCCCTGGAGGAACTCCGCCTCCTCGTCGGCAGCGGTGAGATCGACACCGTGGTCCTGGCCTTCCCCGACATGCAGGGACGCCTCCAGGGAAAGCGCTTCGCCGCCGGCTTCTTCCTCGACGAGGTCGTCGCGCACGGCACCGAGGGCTGCAACTACCTCCTCGCCGTCGACACGGACATGAACACCGTCGACGGGTTCGCCATGTCCTCCTGGGACCGCGGCTACGGCGACTTCGCCATGCGCCCCGACCTCACCACCCTGCGCCGGGTGCCCTGGCACGAGGCGACCGCCCTGGTCACCGCCGACCTCACCTGGGCCGACGGCTCACCCGTCACCGCCGCGCCCCGCCAGATCCTGCGCCGCCAGCTGGAGCGCCTCGCGGAACACGGCTACACGGCCCACACCGGCACCGAGCTCGAGTTCATCGTCTTCAAGGACACCTACGAACAGGCCTGGGACCGCGGCTACCGCGACCTGACCCCGGTCAACCAGTACAACGTCGACTACTCCGTCCTCGGCACCGGCCGCGTCGAGCCCCTGCTGCGCCGCATCCGCAACGAGATGGCGGGCGCGGGCCTCACCGTCGAGTCCGCCAAGGGGGAGTGCAACCCCGGCCAGCACGAGATCGTGTTCCGGTACGACGAGGCCCTGGTCACCTGCGACCAGCACGCCGTCTACAAGACGGGCGCCAAGGAGATCGCCGCTCAGGAGGGCGTCGCGCTCACCTTCATGGCCAAGTTCAACGAGCGCGAGGGCAACTCCTGCCACATCCACCTCTCGCTCCGCTCCACGGACGATCCCGGCCGCAGCGTCATGGCGGACGCCGACGGCGCCATGGCCCCGGTGATGCGCCACTTCCTGGCCGGCCAGCTCGCCGCCCTGCGCGACTTCTCCCTCCTGTACGCGCCGAACATCAACTCGTACAAACGCTTCCAGCCGGGCTCCTTCGCCCCGACCGCCGTCGCCTGGGGCCACGACAACCGCACCTGCGCACTCCGCGTCGTCGGCCACGGCCCGTCCCTGCGCCTGGAGAACCGCCTCCCCGGCGGCGACGTCAACCCCTACCTCGCCGTCGCCGGGCTCATCGCCGCGGGCCTGTACGGCATCGAGCACGCGCTCGAACTCCCCGAGCCGTGCGAGGGCAACGCCTACGCCGCCGCGTACGACCACGTCCCCACCACCCTCCGCGAGGCGGCCGGACTCTGGGAGCACAGCGAGATCGCCCACGAGGCCTTCGGCGACGAAGTCGTCGCGCACTACCGCAACATGGCACGCGTCGAACTCGACGCCTTCGACGCAGCGGTGACCGACTGGGAGCTCCGACGCTCCTTCGAACGCCTGTGAGGACCCCTTGACCCGCGAGCACCAGGTACTGAACCCGGCGACGGAGGAACTCCTCGCCACCGTCCCCGCCACCACGGCGGCCGGGGTGCACACCGCCGTCACCCGCGCCGCCGCCGCACAACTGGTCTGGGCGGCGCTCGCACCCGCCGACCGGGCCCGGCTGCTGCGCCGCTTCGCCGTCGCCGTCGACACCCACATCGAGGAGCTGGCCCGGCTGGAGGTCCTGGAGGCCGGGCACACGATCGGCAACGCCCGCTGGGAGGCGGGCAACGTCCGCGATCTCCTCGACTTCGCCGCCGGGGGAGTGGAGCGGCTCAGCGGCCGGCAGATCCCCGTACCCGGCGGCATCGATCTGACCCTGCTCGAACCCCTCGGCGTCATCGGGGTCATCGCGCCCTGGAACTTCCCCATGCCGATCGCCGCCTGGGGAACCGCCCCCGCCCTCGCCGCGGGTAACGCCGTCCTCCTGAAACCCGCCGAGACCACCCCGCTGACCGCACTCCGGCTCGCCGAACTCGCCCTGGAGGCGGGCCTTCCCGAGCACCTCTTCCAGGTGCTGCCGGGCGCGGGCGACGAGGCGGGCCACGCTCTCGTCGAGCACCCGGGGGTCGCGAAGATCGTCTTCACGGGCTCCACCCGGGTCGGCAAGCAGATCATGGCCGAGTGCGCCGCACGCGTGAAGCGGATCACCCTCGAACTGGGCGGCAAGAGCCCCAACATCGTCTTCGCCGACGCCGACATCGAAGCCGCCGCGGCCGCCGCGCCCCTGTCCTTCCTCGACAACGCGGGCCAGGACTGCTGCGCCCGCACCCGGATCCTCGTCCAGCGCTCCGTGTACGACCGCTTCCTGGAACTCCTCGCCCCGGCCCTCGCCGCCGTCGTGGTCGGTGACCCGGCCGACGAGAAGACACAGATGGGCCCGCTCATCTCGCGGACCCAACTGGACCGGGTGCGTCGTTACGTCCCCGAGGACGCCCCCGCGATCCGCGGCAGCGCGCCCGAGGGCCCCGGCTTCTGGTTCCCGCCGACCGTCCTCACAGACGCCGGCCCGGACACGCCCGTCGCCACCGAGGAGGTCTTCGGACCGGTCGCGGTCGTCCTGCCCTTCGACGACGAGGCGGACGCCGTCCGGCTCGCCAACGCCACCGAGTACGGCCTCGCCGGATCGCTCTGGACGCGCGACGTGGGACGCGCGCTGCGCGTCGCCCAGGCGGTCCGGGCGGGCAACCTCTCCGTCAACTCCCACTCGGCGGTCCGTTACTGGACCCCGTTCGGCGGGTTCAAACAGTCCGGACTCGGCCGGGAGCTGGGCCCCGACGCCCTCACCGCCTTCACCGAAACCAAGAACGTCTTCCTCAGCACGGAGGCCTGAACCGGTATGAGCACGGACAACGGAATCATCTGCCGCCGCCTCGTCGGCCGCACCGCCGTCATCACCGGCGCCGGCAGCGGCATCGGCCTGGCCACCGCCCACCGGCTCGCCTCCGAGGGCGCGCACGTCGTCTGCGGCGACATCGACGAGACGGCGGGCAAGGCCGCCGCCGAAGCGGTCGGCGGGACCTTCGTAGGCGTCGACGTCACCGACCCCGAACAGGTCGAGGCCCTGTTCAAGGCGGCGTACGACACCTACGGCTCCGTGGACGTCGCCTTCAACAACGCCGGCATCTCGCCACCCGACGACGACTCCATCCTCACCACCGGGCTGGAGGCCTGGAAGCGGGTCCAGGACGTCAACCTCACCTCCGTCTACCTCTGCTGCAAGGCGGCCCTGCCCTACATGCGGCGCCAGGGCAGGGGCTCGATCATCAACACCGCCTCCTTCGTCGCCAGGATGGGGGCGGCGACCTCCCAGATCTCGTACACCGCCTCCAAGGGCGGCGTGCTGGCCATGTCCCGTGAACTGGGTGTCCAGTTCGCCCGCGAGGGCATCCGGGTCAACGCCCTGTGCCCGGGCCCGGTCGACACCCCGCTGCTGCGGGAACTCTTCGCCAAGGACCCGGAGCGCGCGGCCCGCAGGCTCGTGCACATCCCGCTCGGCCGGTTCGCCGAGGCGACCGAGATCGCGGCCGCTGTGGCGTTCCTGGCGAGTGACGACTCCTCGTTCGTCAACGCCACCGACTTCCTCGTCGACGGCGGGATCTCGGGGGCGTACGTGACACCGCTGTAGGCGGCGCGGGGAACCCAGGGTGGGGCGATGAGCAACGCGACACCGCCCGGCTGGTACCCGGACACGGCCGCCCCCGGCAACGAGCGGTGGTGGGACGGGACGGCCTGGACCGCCCACACCCGCCCGTACGCCACCGTGATCCAGCAGCCCGTGGCCGGCCGGGGAGGCACGGCAGGCGCCGGAGCCAGGACCTTCGCGCTCGTGGCCGCCGGTGCGGTGGTCGTCGGCGCCGTCCTGACCGGCGCGGTGCTGCTCAACCGGGGCGACGACGCCGCACCCACCGCGACCCGGCCGGGCACGTCCGCGCCTGGCCCCGCCACCGGCACGGCCCCCGGCGACGCCGGCCCGTCCCCGGACCCCTCACCGTCCGGCACGGACCCCACGGTGCTCGTCGACCAGCTCAACGGCATCACCCTGCTGGTCCCCGACGGCTGGGAGCGGCCCGAGAGCACCGTCGAGGAACTGCTCACCCTGCGCACCAAGGACTCCTACGACTGCCCCGGGGCCTCCTGGTCGTTCTGCCACCACGGGACGGTGACGACTCGCACGCCGAGCGGAACCGATGCCACCGAGCCCGAGGCGCTCGCCAAGGAGGACACCGGCGCCGCCGCGGACCGGGCGTACGAGGAGGACGTCGTCGGCCGGCGGATCCACGGCGGCATCGTCTCCCACCGGCAGATCGCCGCCGGCCCGGTCACCGTGGCCGGACGCACCGGATACCGAGTGCGCCGGCGCGTGGTCACCGCCAAGGGCCCGGGCGGTTATGTGCAGTCGCTCGTCTTCCCCTCGGCCGTCGGCAGCGAGTCGCCCGTCGTCGTCCGTTACGCCTTCGACGCCGGCCCCGACGGACCGCCGCTCGCGCTCATGGACACGCTCACCCGGGGCATCCGGCCCATCGGCGACAGCGAGACCGGCGGGGGCGTCGGCAGCTCTCTCGCACCCTGACCGCCTCTCAGAGGAACGTGCGGCCCTCGCCCCGGTACGTCGGCACGGTCGCCGTCACCCGGTCACCCTCGATCAGCTGAAGCTCGTCGAACCGCTCGCACAGCTCCCCGGCCTTCGCATGCCGGAACCACACCTTGTCGCCGATCAGGAGATCGTCGGCCGGGGCGCCGAGCAGCGGAGTCTGCACCTCGCCGGGGCCCTCCTGCGGGTCGTAGCGCAGTCCCTCCGGCAGGTACGGGACCGGCAGCCGGTCCGCACCGGCCGCCCCGGACGCCGGGTAGCCGCCACCGAGCACCGTCACCACGCCCACCCCGGGCCGGCGCACCACGGGCTGGGCGAACAGCGCCGCCGGGCGTGCCGTGAACGAGGTGTAGTTGTCGAACAGCCGCGGCACGTAGAGGCCGGAACCGGCCGCGATCTCGGTGACCGCGGCCTCCGCGGCGGTGTGCTGCACACTGCCGGTGCCGCCGCCGTTCACGAACTCCAGATCCGGCGCCACGGCCCGCACCGCCCGCACCACCTCGGCCCTGCGCGCCGCCAGCTCCCTGCGGCCCGTGGCCTGCATCAGCCGGATCGCCCGGGAGCGCAGCGGCCGTCCCGCCAGCGAGTCGCCGACCCCGGCGATGTGCCCCTCGTACGCCATCAGCCCCACCAGCCGGAAACCGGGCCGGCGGGCGACGGACCTGGCCAGCTCAGCCAGTTGCGCGGGGGAGCGCAGCGGCGAGCGCAGGGCCCCGATCCTGACCCGGCCGCCGAGCATCCGCAGGGAGGTGTCCAGCTCGAGACAGACCCGGATCTCCTCCGTACCACCCGCCCGCGCCGCGTCGATGAGCTCCAGCTGCGCGTGGTCGTCCACCATCACGGTCACGGCGGCGGCGAGCTTCGGGTCGGCGGCCAGCTCCGCGAAGGCCGAGCGGTCGGCCGACGGATAGGCCAGCAGGACGTCCTCGAAACCGGCCCGCGCCAGCCACAGCGACTCGGCGAGGGTGAACGACATGATCCCGGCGAACCCGGGACGTGCCAGCACCCGCTCCAGCAGGGCCCGGCAGCGCACCGACTTGCTCGCCACCCGCACGGGCTTCCCGCCCGCCCGCCGGACGAGGTCGTCGGCGTTGGCGTCGAACGCCTCCAGATCGACGACGGCGATCGGGGCGTCGAGATGGGCGGTGGCCCGGTTGTAGCGGGTCCGGTCAGCGGCGCGGGCAGTCATGGCCGCAGCTTGCCAGACGGCTGTACCGCTGGGTAGGGGGACGTTCTGCGCAGATCGTCCCGAGCGTGACGGCCCGCTGCCACGACGGCCACCCCAACCCGTAGAGTGACGGACACGCGGCGAGCAACGGGCCTGCCCGGGCAGCCGATCCGCGTACGGTACGGAACGGACCAGGGGGGCGGATGAGTACCGAGGCGCAGCGCGCTCCCGTCCCGCCCCGTCCGGAGTCCACGGTTCCGCCCCGCCCGACCACTCCTCCGCTTCCCGCGGAGCCCGCCGACGGGCCCGCGGACCCCGCGATCACGCCGCGCCCCGAGCCCACGGTTCCGCCCCGCCCCGCCGCCCCGCCGCCGCTTCCCGCGGAGCCCGCCGCCCGGGCCACGGGCCCCGCGGTCCCGCCCCGCCCGGTCATTGCGCCGCGGGACGACCGCGAGCCGGCGCCCGCTGCGAGCGACACGGCGCCGCCCCCCGTGGAGACGACCGCCCGCCTGCGCCCCGTGCCCCCGCCGAGTTCCGCCGGGGCTCCGGCATCCCCGCCCCGGCCGACCGCCACGCCCCCAGCCGTCACCCGGCGGCGGCCCGTGGGCGCCGTGGAGCTCGGCGGCCCGCCGGTCGGGGCCGGGGCAGCCGCCCCGTACGCCTACCGCCCCCCGCACTCCCACCCCCCGGCCGAGACGCCGGCCGAGACCACCACCCGGCTGCGGCCCGTGCGGACCCGGCACCCCTTCAGGACCGCGGCCGCCGCGGTCTGTGTCGTGCTCGGCCTCGGGCTGATCGGCGGGGCCGCCACCGGCAGCTGGCTCATCAGCGACTCGTCCGCCGACCCCGCGGCCCACAGTGCCTACACCGTGGGCCACGACGCCTGGCACAGCATCCCGGTCGACACGCTCTTCCCCCGGACGCTCAAGGGCGATGGCGCGGGCCCCGGCGGCGCCGACCGCGTCTGGACCAGGATCGCCGTGGCCCCGGACAGCGGCTGCACCGGCGCGCTCGATCCGTTGCTGCTGAAGACGCTGCGGCCGGTCGGCTGCGCCCGCCTGCTCCGCGCCACGTACACCGACGCGACGAGCAGCAGCGTCACCACGGTCGGGCTGGTCTTCACGGAGGCCGGCACCGAGGCGATGCGGGCCCTCGGCTCGAGGTACACCCGGGAGGGCCTCGGCGCGCGCGCCGACCTGATGCCCCGCACCTACCCGGTGAAGGGCAGCCCCGCCGCCGGGTTCGGCGACCGGCAGCGTGCCAGCTGGACCGTGCACGTACTGACGGAGGTGCCCGTCGTCGTGTTCGCCGTCTCCGGTTTCGCCGACGGGCGCAAGGTCACCGACCCGCAGCCCGCCGAGAAGGCCATGGAGGTGAACGCGACGACCGCGCCCGCCCAGGCCGGGCTCGGGCACGAGGCCAAGGGCGTCGCCGACCGGGTCGAGCGGGGACTGCGCAGAACCGTCGCCGATCTCACGGAGAAGCCCGAATGACCCGCCGCGTCCGCCCCCGCAGGCTCCTCGGCGCGGTCTGCGCCGCCACCGCCCTCGCGCTGCTGCCTGCGTCGCCGGCCGGTGCGGACACCATCCGGGCCCAGCAGTGGGGCCTGGACGCCCTCCACACGGACCGGGCCTGGCAGACCACCCGCGGCAAGGGGATCACCGTCGCCGTCGTCGACACCGGGGTCGACGGCAGCCTCCCCGACCTGACCGGCCAGGTGCTCCCGGGCAAGGACATGATCGGGTTCGGCGCCGGACGTGGCGACCGGGCCTGGGCCAGGCACGGCACCGCGATGGCCGGGATCATCGCCGGCCGGGGCCACGGCGGCGCGGGCGACGAGGGGGTCATCGGCATCGCGCCCGAGGCGAGGATCCTCCCCGTCCGGGTCATCCTCGAAGCGAGCGACCCGGCGCGCGCCAAGGCCCGCAAGACCCGCGGCACCGCCCTCGCCGACGGCATCCGCTGGGCCGCCGATCACGGCGCCGACGTCATCAACCTCTCCCTCGGCGACGACAGCGAGTCCGCGCACCCCGAACCGGGTGAGGACGCCGCCGTCCAGTACGCGCTGAAGAAGGGCGCGGTCGTCGTCGCCTCGTCCGGCAACGGGGGCGAGAAGGGCGACCACATCTCGTACCCCGCCGCCTACCCGGGCGTCATCGCGGTCGCCGCGGTCGACCGGTACGGCACCCACGCCTCGTTCTCCACCCGCCGCTGGTACGCCACCGTGAGCGCGCCCGGGGTCGACATCGTCGTCCCCGCACCCGACCGCAAGTACTACGTGGAGTGGGGCACCTCGGCGGCGTCCGCGTTCGTCTCCGGCGCGGTCGCCCTGGTGCGGGCGGCGCACCCGGGGCTGACACCCGCCCAGATCAAGAAGCTCCTCGCGGACACCGCCCGCGACTCCCCGTCCGCCGGCCGCGACGACGCCCGGGGCCACGGCATCGTCGACCCGGCCGCGGCCATCGAGGCGGGCCGCTCACTGAGCCCCGCCGGGCTGCGCACCGAGTCCGCCACGGCCGGCTACCGCAAGCGGTACTTCGGCTCCGGCCCCACCCCGCCCCGCGCGGACGACGCCCCCGCCGGCTGGCTCGCCCCCACCGCGGGCGGCCTCGGCGCGCTCCTGCTGGCCCTGGCCGTCGCCCTGTGGCACGGCCGGGGCGCCCGCCCGGCCACCTCTCGCCGCTGAACGGCGGTCACCGGGGCCCCGCCCCGCCGCTGAACGGCGGTCACCGGGCCGCCCCGTACCCGCCGCTGAACAGCCCTCACCCCCCGGGGCCGGCCCGCACCACCCCCACGGCCGCCTTCGCCACCGACTCGACGAGCGCGATGCCCGCCTCCTTGGCCGGCTGGCCGGCGGACAGCACCGCGACCAGGCAGGTCCGCCCGTCCGCCGTCACGCGCCCGATGCTGTTGATGTTCCACAGCCCGGTGGCGGTGCGCGGCATCCAGCCGTTCTTGAGCGCCCCGTCACTGCCCGCCGCCGACACCCCCCACCGCTGGTCGGCCTCGACCTGCGCCATCAGCCCGCGCAGATACTTCCGTGACTCCTGGCTCAGCTCCGCGTCCGCGTCCGTGCCGAACACCGCCTCCAGCAGCGTCAGTTGATCGGCCGCCGTCGTCCGCGTCAGCCCCCACGCCGTCGCGGCTGTCGTCGCGGTGAGACCGAGCCGTTCGTTCGCGGCGTCGAGGCCGGAGGCGCCGCCCACGGCCGTCAGCAGCGCGGTGGCGGATTCGTTGTCGCTCCGCTCGATCATCGCGACCGCGTGCGCACGCTCACCGGCGGTCAGCGCACGGCCCTCGTCCTGGGTCCGGAGCAGCAGCGCCGCGAGGATGTCGACCTTGACGATGCTCGCGGTGTCGTACGTCGCGTCCGCGCCCCCGTACACCGCCCGCGTCCCGCTCGCGCCGTCCAGCACGGCCACCGACACGGCCGCCGTGCCCGAACCGGACAGCAGCGGCTCGACGGCCGCCGCCAGTTCCTTGTCGAGATCCACCACCGGCTCCTCGCTCGTCGCCGCCGCGGCCGGAGCGGTCGCGGCAGGTGCGACGGACGATACGGAAGCCGCGGCGGCGGGCGCGTGATCCGGCGACCGGCCGGTCAGGTACGCGCCTGAGGCGGCCGAGCCGGCCAGCACGACCGCGGCCGCCACGGACGCGGACAGCGCGGATCTGCGGATTCTGTCTCGGGGCATGGCCCGGACGCTAGGAACCGCAGCTGAGAGCAGCCTGAGTCCGACCTCTCGACGGGATGAGAAAGCCCAGGCACTACGCTCGCCCTGTGGCGCAGAAGAACATTCCGGACTCCGGATACTCCGACGACGACGGCACGGCCGACCCCGCCCTCACCGCGGCACTCGCCGCCTGGGCCGAGGACCGCAAGGCCGTCGGCCCGGTCCTCGAAGCCCTCAAGGGGGCCCGTCTCCTCGTGCCCGTGGTGGCCGTCCTCGGTGAGGTGGAGGAGGACGAGAAGGGACTGCGCCGCGAGAAGACCAGCGACATGGCGGTCCCCACCCTCCAGGCCGGTGACCGCCGCGCCCTGCCCGCCTTCACCTCCACCGCCTCCCTGGCGCGCTGGGACCCGCAGGCCCGCCCCGTCGCCGTACCCCTGCACCAGGCCCTCCAGGCCGCCGCGCACGAGAAGGCCGACACCGTGGTGCTCGACCTCGCGGGACCGGTGGCCTTCGAGCTGACCGGGTCCGCCCTGCTCGCCCTCGCCGAGGGCCGCACCAGCGCCGACCCGCTGGAGGACCCCGCCGTCACGAGGGCGGTACGTGACGCCGTCGCCGCCGAGCCCGCCGTCCTCCGCGCCCACCTGGGCCCGGGCCGCGCCGACGGCACGCTCGCCCTGGTGCTGGCGGCGGACGCGGACCCCGCGCAGACGGCCGGCCGTCTCGCGCGGGCCCTGGCGGCGGACGAGGTGCTGCGCGCCCGCCTGGTCCGCGGCCTGGACCTCGCGCTGCTGCCGGCCGACGCGCGGGCGCCCGGTGAGGCCCTGTTCACACGCTGACGGGCGCGCCCTCGTACACGCCGTGAGCCCCCTGCCGGTCGGCAGGGGGCTCACTGATCACGGGGCGGAGGGGAGAAGGGCTGGGACTCAGCCGAAGACGGGGCCGGTGTACTTCTCGCCGGGGCCCTGGCCCGGCTCGTCCGGTACGAGCGAGGCCTCGCGGAACGCGAGCTGCAGGGACTTCAGGCCGTCACGCAGCGGAGCCGCGTGGAAGGAGCTGATCTCCGTGGTGCTCGCGTCCAGCAGGCCGGCCAGCGCGTGGACCAGCTTGCGGGCCTCGTCGAGGTCCTTGTGCTCGTCGCCGTCCTCGGTCAGTCCGAGCTTCACGGCGGCGGCGCTCATCAGGTTGACGGCGACCGTCACGATCACCTCGACGGCGGGCACCTCCGCGATGTCGCGGGCCATCTCGTCGAAGCCGGGGGAATCACTGGTGGGGGTCGCGTCACTCATGCGCCATACGATAGGCCCACGGCAGACCCGCCTCCGCCTGCGGGAGTGCGTGCGGCCGCCGGTTAGCGCCCGCCCGGGCGAGCTGCTAACCTTGTGTAACGACCGGCTGGGCATCTATGTGCCCGGCCCACAAGTGGAGGCTCCGATCTCCCACCTTGCCGTCCTCAGGACGGCGGGTCATCCGGTCAGGTGGCGCCCATCGTTCCGTACGGACGATGGAGCCGCCCGATGCGCCCCGCGGTTGACCGCGGCGGTGTTCCGGTTGTTCAGGAGCCCCGCCTGTGTCCCGTCGGGGCATTTTTCATGGTCCCGCGCGGTTGGTCTGTCGAAACAGACGTTACGTGGCTGTCCGCCAGACGGCCGCGTGGTGCTACCGAGGAGGATCCATCAGCGCCGAGCCCCGCATCAACGACCGGATTCGCGTACCCGAGGTGCGACTTGTCGGTCCCAGCGGCGAGCAGGTCGGGATTGTCCCGCTTGCCAAGGCCCTGGAACTCGCACAGGAGTACGACCTCGACCTGGTCGAGGTGGCGGCTACCGCCCGTCCGCCCGTGTGCAAGCTCATGGACTACGGGAAGTTCAAGTACGAGTCGGCCATGAAGGCCCGTGAGGCGCGCAAGAACCAGGCGCACACGGTCATCAAGGAGATGAAGCTCCGGCCGAAGATCGACCCGCACGACTATGACACCAAGAAGGGTCACGTCGTCCGGTTCCTCAAGCAGGGCGACAAGGTCAAGATCACGATCATGTTCCGTGGTCGTGAGCAGTCCCGCCCCGAGCTGGGCTTCCGACTGCTCCAGCGTCTCGCTTCGGACGTGGAGGAACTCGGCTTCATCGAGTCCAACCCGAAGCAGGACGGCCGGAACATGATCATGGTTCTGGGCCCGCACAAGAAGAAGACCGAAGCCATGGCCGAGGCCCGCGAGGCCCAGGCCGCCCGCAAGGCGGAGCGTCAGGGGTACGCCCACGACGACGACGCCGAGGTTGCGGACGAGGCTGTCGAGGCTCCGGCCGAGACGAGCCCCGAGGCTCCGGCTCCGACCGACACACCTTCCGAGGCGTGACCTCAGGGGGTGCCATCCAGGCGCCCCCCGGGTCCCCCCGGAATCCCATCAAGATCTGACGCCCCTGCAGTCCGGTGCCCGCACCGAGAGGGGCGCCACTGACGAGGAGAGAACGGCGCGATGCCGAAGAACAAGACGCACAGCGGTGCCAGCAAGCGCTTCAAGATCACCGGCTCCGGCAAGGTGCTCCGCGAGAGGGCCGGCAAGCGCCACCTGCTCGAGCACAAGTCGTCCAAGAAGACCCGCTCGCTGACCGGCACGGTCGTCGTGGCTCCGGCCGACGCCAAGAAGATCAAGAAGCTTCTCGGCAAGTGAGGCCGTCGTCCCCGGTGTCACCGGGGACGCGCCCTCGATCCGACCGGGACCAATTCGTTTCCGGGCCGTGTGAGTACGACCACGGCCCCGCTACAAGGAGTTAACAAGTGGCACGCGTCAAGCGGGCAGTCAACGCCCACAAGAAGCGCCGGGCGATCCTCGAGGCCGCCAGCGGCTACCGCGGTCAGCGCTCGCGCCTGTACCGCAAGGCCAAGGAGCAGGTCACCCACTCCCTGGTCTACAACTACAACGACCGCAAGAAGCGCAAGGGCGACTTCCGTCGGCTGTGGATCCAGCGCATCAACGCCGCTGCCCGCCAGAACGGCATGACGTACAACCGCCTCATCCAGGGTCTGAACGCCGCCAACATCGAGGTGGACCGCAAGATCCTGGCCGAGCTCGCGGTCAACGACGCCAACGCGTTCGCCGCCCTCGTCGAGGTTGCCCAGAAGGCCCTCCCGAGCGACGTCAACGCCCCGAAGGCCGCCTGATCCAGGCTGTACTTCTTGGCTTTTGAGCCGGACCCGCAGGCGCACGCCGTCTGCGGGTCCGGTGCGTTGCAGACCCCGCACCTTCGTCACCAGAGAGGCTCGCCGCCGACATGGGCACCCCCGAACTGATCTCCCCGCGATCGCCACGCGTCGCCGCCGCCCGGCGGCTGGCCCGGCGGAACTTCCGCGGCAAGGAGCGCATGTTCATCGCCGAGGGGCCTCAGGCCGTGCGCGAGGCCGCGGAGCATCGCGGCAGCGACGGCGGGCCGACCCTCGTCGAACTGTTCGCCACCGTCGAGGCCGCCGAGCGCTACGAGGCGATCATCGACGCCGCCCACGCGGCGGGCGCCCGGGTGCACCTGGCCGACAGCGAGGTCCTGGCCGACGTGTCGCAGACCGTCACCCCGCAGGGCCTGATCGGTGTCTGCCGCTTCCTGGACACGCCCTTCGCGTCGGTCGTCGCCGCACGGCCCAAGCTCGTCGCCGTCCTGGCGAACGTCCGCGACCCTGGGAACGCCGGTACGGTGCTGCGCTGCGCCGACGCCGCGGGCGCCGACGCGGTCGTCCTCACCGACGCCTCCGTGGACCTGTACAACCCCAAGTCCGTGCGGGCTTCCGTCGGGTCGCTCTTCCACCTGCCGGTCGCCGTCGGCGTGCCCGTCGAGCAGGCGGTGCAGGGGCTGCGGGACGCGGGCGTACGTATCCTCGCCGCCGACGGCGCGGGCGAGGACGACCTCGACGACGAGCTCGACGCCGGCACCATGGGCGGGCCCACCGCCTGGGTCTTCGGCAACGAGGCCTGGGGCCTGCCCGAGGAGACCCGCGCGCTGGCCGACGCCGTCGTGCGCGTACCGATCCACGGCAAGGCGGAGAGCCTCAACCTCGCCACCGCCGCCGCCGTCTGCCTGTACGCCTCCGCACGCGCCCAGCGCCCCCGCCGCAGCGACGGCTGAACCACCCCGCACCCCCCGCCCCGGGCGCACGGCCCCGCAGGGTGTCGCTCCGTCACCGGTGACTAGTAGGGTGACGAACTCGGGGGCCCACTGCACCGGTTCGAGAGGTGGGGTACGGGAATGGCTGTCGGCATGAGCGGACCGCGAGCGGCACATGCGGCCGTCGTGCGCGCCGCCGAGGACCCGGAGACCGCCGCCGCGGGCATCGGATCCGGCGGCCACGCACTGGACCCGGACGACCTGCCCGACGGGCTCGTCGTCGCGGACGAGACCGGCAGGGTCATCGGCTTCAACTCCGCCGCCGCACGGATCACCGCCGTGCCCCGGGCCGCCGCCCTCGGCCGCCCACTGGAACACGTACTGCCGCTGGAGGACCTCAAGGGCCGCCGCTGGTGGGAGCTGACCGACCCCTACAACGGCCTCGCCATCCGCGTCGGCCAGCCCGAACGCAACCTCCTGCTGCCCGGCGGCCGCGAGGTGCTCGTCTCCGCCCGCTACGTACGCGAGAGCCCGAAAGGCCCCGTACGGCGGCTCGTGGTCAGCCTGCGCGGCACCGAGGCCCGCCGCCGCAACGAACGCAGCCATGCCGAACTCATCGCGACCGTCGCCCACGAGCTGCGCTCGCCGCTGACGTCCGTGAAGGGCTTCACGGCCACGCTGCTGGCCAAGTGGGAGCGGTTCACCGACGACCAGAAGCGGCTGATGCTGGAGACCGTCGACGCCGACGCCAACCGGGTCACCCGGCTGATCACCGAGCTCCTGGACATCTCCCGGATCGACTCGGGGCGCCTGGAGCTGCGCCGCCAGCCCGTGGACCTCTCCGCCGCCGTCGAACGGCACGTACAGGCGCTCACCGCGTCCGGCCAGGAACCCGGCCGGTTCCTCGTCCGCACCTGCCAGCCGCTGCCCGCCGTGTGGGCCGACCCGGACAAGGTCGACCAGGTGCTCGGCAACCTGCTGGAAAACGCGGTGCGCCACGGCGAGGGAACCGTCACCATCGAGGTGGCACCCGCACCGGCCAAGAGCGACGAGAAGGGAACGGCGGTCACCGTGAGCGACGAAGGCCCCGGCATCCCCGAGGAGTCGATGGGCCGCGTCTTCACCCGCTTCTGGCGGGGCAGCAAGCGCGGCGGCACCGGCCTGGGCCTCTACATCGTCAAGGGCATCGTCGAGGCGCACGGCGGCACGATCACGGTCGGCCGCGGCCCCGGGGGCGGCGCCGAGTTCCGATTTATTCTGCCCGTGAGCACCCCGGCCTACATGAAGTAGAGAGCCGGAGCGGCCCACGGGCGGCCCCCGCATCCTGTGACCCTTAGACTCGACCTTTGGCACCTTTGCGTCCTCCAGTCGTCGAGCGGGGCCGCGCCACCAGCCAATCGGAAGTACGGGAAGAGATGTCGGCACCGAACAAGTCGTACGACCCAGTCGAGGTCGAGGCACTGAAACCGGAAGAGATCGAGCGCATCCGGGACGAGGCGTTCGCCGCCTTCGCCGCCGCGGGCGACCTCGACGCGCTCGCCCAGGCGAAGACCGCGCACACCGGTGGCACCTCGCCCCTGTCCCTCGCCAACCGCGAGATCGGCGCCCTGCCGCCCCAGGCGAAGGCCGAGGCCGGCAAACGCGTGGGCCAGGCCCGCGCCGCCGTGGGCAGGGCCCTCGCGGCCCGCCAGACGGAGCTGGAGGCCGAGCGTGACGCCCGGGTCCTGGTCGAGGAGGCGGTGGACGTCACGCTGCCGTACGACCGCACCCCGGCAGGCGCGCGCCACCCGCTGACGACCATCATGGAGCGCGTCGCCGACGTCTTCGTGGCCATGGGCTACGAGGTCGCCGAGGGCCCCGAGGCCGAGGCCGAGTGGTTCAACTTCGACGCCCTGAACTTCGTGCCCGACCACCCGGCCCGGCAGATGCAGGACACCTTCTTCGTCGAGGGTGCCGACGGCGCGAAGAACGACGAGTCCGGTGTCGTCCTGCGCACCCACACCTCGCCGGTCCAGGCCCGCACCCTGCTCGACCGCGAGCCCCCGGTCTACGTCGTCTGCCCCGGTCGGGTCTACCGGACGGACGAGCTCGACGCCACGCACACCCCGGTCTTCCACCAGATCGAGCTGCTCGCCGTCGACGAGGGCCTCACCATGGCGGACCTCAAGGGCACCCTCGACCACATGGTCCAGGCGCTCTTCGGCCCGGACATGAAGACCCGGCTGCGGCCGAACTTCTTCCCGTTCACCGAGCCGTCCGCCGAGATGGACATGGTCTGCTACGTCTGCCGCGGCGAGTCCGTCGGCAACCCGGACCGCCCCTGCCGCACCTGCGGCAGCGAGGGCTGGATCGAGCTGGGCGGCTGCGGCATGGTCAACCCCAAGGTGCTCATCGCCTGCGGCGTCGACCCCCGGAAGTACAGCGGATTCGCCTTCGGGTTCGGCATCGAGCGCATGCTGATGTTCCGCCACAACGTAGAAGACATGCGAGACATGGTCGAAGGCGACGTCCGGTTCACCCGGCCCTTCGGGATGGAGATCTGATGCGCGTCCCGCTTTCCTGGCTGCGGGAGTACGTCGACCTGCCGGTCACCGAGACCGGCCGTGACGTACAGGCCAAGCTCGTCGCCGTCGGCCTGGAGGTCGAGACCGTCGAGCAGATCGGCGCCGGCCTCAAGGGCCCCCTGGTCGTCGGACAGGTGCTGACCATCGAGGAGCTGGAGGGCTTCAAGAAGCCCATCCGCTTCTGCACGGTGGACGTCGGCACCGCCAACGGCACCGGTGAGCCGCAGGAGATCGTCTGCGGAGCCCGTAACTTCGCCGTCGGCGACAAGGTCGTCGTGGTCCTGCCCGGCGCCGTGCTGCCCGGCGACTTCGCGATCGCCGCGCGCGAGACGTACGGCCACACCTCGCACGGCATGATCTGCTCCACCGACGAGCTCGGCATGGGTGACGACGGCACGCACGGCATCATCGTGCTGCCGCCGGAGCACGAGGTCGGCACCGACGCGATCGAGCTGCTCCAGCTCGTCGACGAGGTCCTCGACATCGCCGTCACGCCCGACCGGGGTTACTGCCTGTCGATGCGCGGCGTCGCCCGTGAGACCGCCATCGCGTACGGCCTGCCGCTGCGCGACCCGGCCCTCCTGGACGTGCCCGCGCCCAACGCGTACGGCTACCCGGTCAAGGTCGCCGACCCGATCGGCTGCGACCGCTTCACCGCGCGCACCGTCGTCGGTCTCCAGCCCGAGGCCCGGTCCCCGATCTGGATGCAGCGCCGGCTGCAGAAGGCCGGCATGCGGCCGATCTCGCTCGCCGTCGACGTGACCAACTACGTCATGCTCGAACTGGGCCAGCCGCTGCACGCCTACGACCGGACCCGGATCGACGGTCCGATCGGGGTGCGCCGCGCCGAGCAGGGCGAGAAGCTCACCACGCTCGACGGCACGGTCCGCGTCCTGGACGCCGCCGACCTCGTCATCACCGACAACCGGGGACCGATCGGTCTCGCGGGCGTCATGGGCGGGGCCAACACCGAGATCGCGGACGCCGCCGAGGGCGCGCACACCACCGAGGTCGTCATCGAGGCCGCGCACTTCGACGCGATCTCGATCGCCCGGACCGCGCGCCGCCACAAGCTGGCCTCCGAGGCGTCCAAGCGCTTCGAGCGGGGTGTCGACCCGCAGGCCGCCGCAGCGGCGGCGCAGCGCAC
This sequence comes from Streptomyces sp. NPDC096323, assembly GCF_040302845.1. Lineage (NCBI taxonomy): Bacteria > Bacillati > Actinomycetota > Actinomycetes > Kitasatosporales > Streptomycetaceae > Streptomyces > Streptomyces sp. NPDC096323. The sequence goes on along the minus strand of NZ_JBEOSI010000006.1, from coordinate 262,971 downwards.
CGTCGACCTCCTGGTGCTGCTCGCCGGCGGCACCGCCGAGGCCGGCGTCACCGAGGTCACCGCCCCGTCCGGCCCCCGCACCATCACGATGGCGGCCGACCACCCGGACAAGGTGGCCGGTGTGGCGTACGGCCGCGAGACCGTCGTGCGCCGCCTCCAGGAGGTCGGCTGCGACGTCTACGGGCAGGACGAGCTCCTCGTCACGGCCCCGTCGTGGCGGCCCGACCTGGGCGAGCCGAACGACCTGGCCGAAGAGGTCATCCGGCTGGAGGGTTACGAGAACCTCCCGTCCACGCTCCCGACGCCGCCGTCCGGCCGCGGGCTCACCGACCGCCAGCGGCTGCACCGCCGCATCGGCCGGGCCCTCGCGGGCGCGGGCTACGTCGAGGCGCTGAACTACCCGTTCACCGGCGAGGCGGTCCTGGACCAGCTGGGCCTGGAGGCGGACGACGCCCGCCGCCGCACGGTCAAGCTCGTCAACCCGCTCTCCGACGAGGAGCCGTCGCTGCGTACCACGCTGCTGCCGGGCCTCCTCGGCGCACTGCGGCGCAACGACGGCCGGGGCAGCCACGACCTCGCGCTCTTCGAGACCGGTCTCGTCTTCCGGCCCACCGGCCAGGAGACGAAGCCCGTCCGGCTGCCCGTCGACCGGCGTCCCTCCGACGAGGAGATCGCCGCCCTCGACGCCGCGCTGCCGCGTCAGCCGCGCCGCGCCGCCGTCGTCCTCGCGGGCGCCCGCGAGCAGGCCGGCTGGTGGGGCAAGGGCCGCCCGGCCGACTGGGCTGACTCCGTCGAGGCCGCCCGGACCATCGCCCGTGAGGCCGGTGTGGACCTCACGGTCCGCGCCGACCGGCACGCGCCCTGGCACCCGGGCCGCTGCGCCGCGCTGTATGTGACGGTCGACGGCGAGGAGACCCTCTTCGGTCACGCCGGCGAGCTGCACCCGCGCGTCATCAAGGAGCTCCACCTCCCCGAGCGCACCTGCGCGATGGAGGTCGAGCTCGACGTCCTGGAGCGGGCCGTCGACGGCGCCCTCCAGGCGCCGCGGATCTCCGCCTTCCCGGTGGCGACCCAGGACGTCGCCCTGGTCGTCGGCCAGGACGTGCCCGCCGCCGACGTGGAGCGGGCGCTGCGCGACGGAGCGGGTGAACTCCTGGAGTCGCTGCGGCTGTTCGACGTGTTCACCGGCGAGCAGATCGGCGAGGGCCGCAAGTCCCTGGCGTACGCCCTGCGGTTCCGTGCCGCCGACCGCACGCTGACCGTCGACGAGGCGAGCGCCGCCCGTGACACGGCGGTGGCCCTGGCCGCCGAACGTACGGGCGCGGTGCTGCGCGGCGCGTAACGGCGCACCCGCACACTGAGGAGGGGCGTATCCGGCCACCGGATACGCCCCTCCTGTGCGCTCGCCCGGAGGCGGGGGACCGCACGCGGGCTACGGCCCGGCCCGGGGAGGACCCGGTTCCCGGCCGGCCCCGCAACAACCCTCCGATCCATGGGCAGTGGGTCGTGCGATCCGGCGCCGTCCGCGCTGCCACGGAGTGTCGGGCAGGTCGGCAGAGCGGACGGCGCGGAGGTGGGTCGTCGTGCTGTACGAGGGGGAGCAGACGACCCGGCCGCCTCTTGCGAGGGACTCAGTCAAGCGATCCTCGGACCGGTGCGACAGGGTGCGCGGCGGGACGGTTCGGGCATTCCGTTCACACCCCGTGTGAATCGTGCTCCACTTGGGCGACACGTCCTGGCGTGCCGACCCATCGGAGGGGGCAATGGGGGCAATGGAGCCCAACACTCTGCTCGAGGCCCTGATCGACGAGGCGGGGGTCTCCCGGGCCGGACTCGCCGCACATGTGAACCAGGCCGGCCGCACCCGGGGGCTCTGCCTGCGCTACGAGCACACGGCCGTCGCCCGCTGGCTGAAGGGCCAGCGCCCGCGCGGCCAAGTGCCCGACCTGATCTGCGAAGTGCTGGGGAACCGCCTGAGCAGGGCCGTCTCGCTCGACGACATCGGTATGGCGGCCCACGGCGGCCACCGGCCCGTCCAGAGTTCCTCGCTCACCGGATTCGTGGAGCGGGCCACCGCGCTGTGGCGCTCCGACGAACAGCAGCGCCCCCATGTCGTCGCCGCGCCCGCCGTCACCGGAACCCCCGCGGTGATGCCCGTCTGGGAATGGGAGAACCCGCCGGAGGACGCCGACGTCTCCCGTACCGGCCCGCAACGGGTCGGCCCGGCGGACATAGCGACCCTGCGTGCCGCCCGTGCCCACTACGAACTGATGTACCGCAAGGCAGGCGGAATCGCGACGCGTTCGCGCATCGTCGGCTTTCTCAACGCGGAGACGGCCCCGCTGCTGCGCGGCGGCTACAGCGACGCGATGGGGCGTCAACTGCACCGCGCCACGGGCGCTCTGGTGGCCGTGGCGGGCATCTGCGCGTACGACTCCGACGCGCACGGTCTCGCCCAGCGCTACTTCCACCAGGCGCTGCGGCTGGCCAAGGCGAGCGGGGACCGGGGCCTCGGCGGCTATGTCATCGCCCTGCTGGTGAACCAGTCCCTCTTCCTCGCCGACTTCCGGCAGTCCGTCGCCTTCGCCGAGGCGGCTCTGCGGGCCGCGGGACGCGACATCACCCCCGCGCTCGCGGCCGACCTCCACGCCATGCAGGCGAAGGCGTACGCCCATCTCGGCGACCGGACCGGCGCCATGCGGTGCATCCGCCGCGCCGAGTCCGAGGCCGCGAGGATCCTGCCCGGTCAGGAGCCGGACGAGACGGGGTACGTCCAGCCGGGACTGGTCGACGTGCAGGTGGCGGAGGCTCTGCTGCGTCTGGGGGACCTCCCGGCGGCCAGGGAGCACGCCGCGGCGGCGGTGCGGGCGCCCGCGCACGACCGGGGCCGTGTCCACCGCCTCGCGATGCTCACCACGATCGACCTGCGGCAGGGCGAGGCAGACCGGGCGGCGGTCACGGCGGCGGAAATGGCGGAGCACGCTCGCGGCATGGAGTCGCAGCGGCTGCGTGACCGGTTGCGGGCCGTACGGGAGCACCTGGTCGCGAGCGGCAGCGCGGAGGCGGAGCGGGCCGCGGATCTCGTCGACGGGGCGCTGAGGGTGCCGCTGTGAGTCGGGTTCTGCTGCGATATGGCCACCTACTAGTCAGAAGGTGGCAGAACTGTGCAGTGGACGAGCCTGAACGAACAGACTGTGTACGAGAATCGCTGGTTCCGGGTCAATCTGGCGGATGTCGTCCTCCCCGACGGCCACCACCTCGACCACTTCGTGATCCGGCTCCGCGCCGTCGCGGCGGCCACCGTCGTCAACGAGGCGAACGAGGTCCTGCTGCTGTGGCGGCACCGGTTCATCACCGACAGCTGGGGCTGGGAGCTCGCCGCGGGAGTGGTCGAGGAGGGAGAACAGCCGGCGGCCGCGGCGGCCCGGGAGATGGAGGAGGAGACCGGCTGGCGCCCCGGCCCCCTGCGCCCGCTGCTGACCGTGGAACCGTCGAACGGGCTCACCGACGCCCGGCACCACTTCTACTGGGGCGAGGAGGCCGGCTGGACCGGCGACCCCGTCGACGGCTTCGAGTCCTCGCGCCGTGAGTGGATACCGCTGAAGCTGGTGCCCGACATGATCGCCCGCGGCGAGGTCCCGGCTGCGGGGATGGCCGCCGGGCTGATGCTGCTCCACCACTTACGGCTGGGGTGAAAACCGACCCGTCCGCGCGGGTGGGGCGCCCACGGCCCCCTCACCCGCGCGGGCGGGTCGGGGAACCCACTCGTGGGACTACGAGAAGGCGATCCGGTTCTACGCCACAGGACACCCCAACTCCCCTGCGTGCGGGTGTTCCAAGTGCCACTATGTCCTCCTGTACCGGGGGTGGCGCCATTCCGCCGGTTGTGCCCGTGCGAGGGGGAATGACGATGGCTGATGAGCCGTCCGCGCCTTTGGACGTCGGCGCGTTACTCGACGGGCCGAGGCTGCCGCTCGGCAGCGACCGGACCCTGGCACAGCAGGCGCTGCTCTCGGCCGCCCAACCCACGCTCGAGTACCTGTGCGCGCAGGTGGCCGCCGAGGACGTGGCCGCCCTCCGCGTGCTGCGGGACCAACGGACCCAGGTGCACGCTCTCCTGACGCCCAGGGCAACGGCGCAGACCAGCGTCGTCGCCCTGGCGGGCCATTCGCCGTACCGCCCGGCGAGGGAGTCGGAGCCGGGCCTCTCCCAGGCGCTGCGGGCCTCCGCCGCGATGGGGCTGGCTCTGGTGGACGACGCCCAGCGGGCCCTGGACGAGCTGGCCGTCGGTATGCGCTGGCTGCGTCACTCCTGGGCGCAATTGCCGCCCGCCGACGGCCAGACGTCCGATCTCCACGGCTTCCTGTCCGGCCTCGCCCCGCTGACGAAGGCCGCCGGACACCCGGCGCGGATCCGGCGGCTGGTCGAGGGGCTCGGCGCGGAGGACCGGGACCTGGCACTGCCCGTCCTGCTCTGGCTGCTGACGCTCGACAGAGCTCTGCCCGACCCCCGGTCGGTGGCGTCGGCAAGCGTGCTCTTCGACGGGGGCGACACCGGGGTGCGCGGCACCCTCAGCATGGCGGTGCTGCCGAACGGGCCGCCCGCGCTCGTCCCCGACCCCCGTACCATGGCGGGCTTCCGCGCCAACGCGGCGTTCCACGGTTCCCTACGGAACGCCTGGAAGGCGGCGGGCAGCGGGGTCGGCGGAACCGTCCTCTGGTCGATCACCGACAACGAGGGCGTCACCGCGATGGTCACCGACTCCTCCCTCGGCTGCGCCTGCGCCGTCCTCCTGGACGAAGCGCGACGACAGAACACAGGACACGTCCGACGCGTCGTGACCGTCCGGCGGATCAATCCGCGGACCGCGTTGGTCGGCGCGCTCGATGGAACTGCCGAAGGCCGACTGCGCGGCGTCGGCGGCTACGACAGGAAGCTTCGCGTGGCCGGTAATGGCCAGACCGTGGTCCTGCCGAAGGGCGATCTGCTGAAGGCTCAAGAGATATGGAAGGGCGACCGGGCGGCCCGGCTGAAGGCTGTCGGGACCGTTGCCGAGGCCGCGAAGGCCGCCCGTACCTTGGACACGCACGCCTTCATGCGAGTCGGGGTGCCGGCCGTCGGAATCCTGACCACGCTGGTTCTGATCGTCGGTGTGATGGCGTACTTGTTCTGGGACCGCGGTGAAGAGCGCGCGCGGGAGGCGCTCGCCGCCGACCTCGTCACCGAGGCCCTGACGCGGCGCGGCACGGAGCCCAGGCTGGCGGGGCTGCTTGCGCTGGCCGGGGAGCGGATCGACCCTGGCACCCCGAGGGCCGAGCAGGCCATGCGGGACGTCCTGGAGACCAACTCCGGTCTGCGCCTGGCCTGGAAGGCGAGCCCAGGCAGCGTGGACGGCGTCGCTGTCGACGACGAACGGAACCGGGTGTACACCACGGGGGACGATCCCTACCTCAAGTCGTGGGACCTGCGGACCGGCAAGGCGCTGGGCAAGGTCCCGGCCGAGGTCGGCAAGCTGCTGTTCAACGCGAAGGCCGGACTCCTTGCCGGCGAGGCCAGGGACGGGATCCGTCTGTACTCGGCTCAGGGACCCGTGCCCGAGCCGCTCGCAACCTTGCCGGAGGCGAGCTGCGCGGGCCCGGACACGTACCGGGTGGCGACCGCGTTCACCGAGCTCGGGAACCGGCTGGTCGAGGTGCGCAACGACGGCACGATCGCCGAGTTCGATGTACTCACGCGCGAGGAGACCCGCTGCCGCAGGTCGGGGCCGGACGGTGCCTCACAGGGCCGCTGGCGGGTCGTCGATGCGGCGGTAGCTCCGAGCGGGCCGGCTTCCGGCCAACTGCCGGGCGAGGAGCGGGCGGTCCTCCTCCTCGACGACAACAAGGTGGTCTCGGTCGGCCTGGACACCCACAAGGTCGAGTCGGAGATATCGGACGAGGACCTGCCGGGCCGGGCCACCGCCGTCGGGGCCAACGACGAAGTCGTGGTCGTCGCCACCCCGCGCGGCGTGTTCGCCTGGGACCGGCAGCGGAAGCGACCGCTTGACTATCCCGTCGGCGCACTGGCCGACCAGCCGAGGGTGATGATCGAGCACAGCGGAAGCGTCGTCATCGCGGGCGACGGAGGCACCGCACTGGTCCCCCTGGGCACCGGCGGCGACGCGGCGTCGAGCCGAGGGCTGGAACGGCCCCGCGGCGGAGCGGCGAGCGCCGCCGCCGTCGGCGAGTTGTTCACCGTTGTCGCTGCCGGTCACGACGGCTGGGTAGGCGTGCTGGACCGCCGCCCCGGGCCGCTCGGAATGCTCCCCGGCGAAGCGTCGAGCACCGCGACCTTCGACACGGACGGTTCGCTGCTGCTGTCCGACGTCATGGGAAGACTCTCCTACGGTCTGCTCAGGGTGCGCCCGGAACCTCTCCCGTATCGGCAGAACCCCGCCATGGCCGAGTACCCGACCCTCGCGGAGTACAAGTCGAGGGGCCAATTCATCAACGACGCGGCTTCCTCCCCCAGGTACGTTGCCACCGCCGGACAGTTTCAAGGAGCCGCCAGGATCGTGGTGTGGCGTCGGGACGGGACCTGGCTGCGGGACCTGCAGCCGCCCGGCGCCGACCGCGGCACCACCTCCAGTGCCCACCGAATCGTCGTCGGCGTGGGCTTCGTCCCGGGCGAGGACCTGCTCGTGGCCCGGCACGTCGACGGGCCCCTGTATCTGTGGTCCACGCGTACCTGGAAACCGGTGGGCACCGTCCCGCTCGGCCCGAGCGAAGGGCTCGGCCTGACCCTGCATGAGAGCCGGCCGCTTGCCCTCGCTCTGGAGCGGGCCGGTGCCGACGACGCCCGCCTCGTTCTCGTGGACCTCGTGAACCGCACCACCAAGGCGGTCGATGCCCCGGGAGTCCACCGGTTCGCCTGGAGCCGGGACGGCTCGCGGGTGGCACTGCTCGGCCCGGGCAACACCGTGCGGTTTCTCGACGCCGACCTGCGCGAGACGGCCCCGCCACTGCGACTCACGGGCGCCGTGACGGCGCCGTCCTCGATCGCGCTGTCGCCCGACGGCGGCCAGGTCGCGGTCGGGTACGCGGACCGGGTCACCGTCCGGGACGCGGCCACGGGCGACCTCGCCCTGCCGGAGCTGCGAGTCTCCGGCACGGACGAGATCCTCCACCTGCGGTGGTCGCCGAACGGCGAGGTACTGGCCGGAATCACTCGGTCACCGCTCGGCCGGGAGGGCGACCGGCCCGCCGGGCCGGTCGAGCTCTGGAGAGTGGGCGCCATCGACTGGGGCGAGGTGCTGTGCCGCTGGGCCGGCTCGGGGCTCACGAAGGAGGAATGGCTCGACCACGTCGGCCCGACCGAGCCGTACATCGATCTGTGCTCAGACAAGAAGTGAGGCCGCCGCCATGCCACGTGTCCGTCCTTCCCGCCCTCCTCTTCCGGGGCGGCTGCTCGGGTTACGACTGCCGGGCCGAGTGCCCCCGATTCGGCCGGACGGACCGGTGCCCGGACGCGCGTTCCTGCCCGTGGCTGCGCCCCCGTCCGTGAACGCGTTGTTTTCGGCCGGGCCGTTGGGGGGCGGGAGGGCGTGCCCACGGCGGGCACGACCGTTTCCGGGTCGGCGCACGCGTCGGACCGGGCGTCCGCCGGGCCCTCGGATCGCGGCCCTCCTGGTGGCCGCACTGTTCGCCGCATTGGGCTGTACGGCGACCGACGACGGCGCCGCCCCTGCCGGGACCCGCCCGCCCGCCGGCGCCACCGGGGCCGGGCCGGAGCGCACCCGGCCAGTCATCGCCTTCGTGCAGCCGGAGAAGCGGGCGGTGATGCTGGCCGACGCGGCCGGCCGTACTTGGCTCGCCGCCCGGACCGGCGCCCACCCACCCGCCGAGGTCGTCTGGTCGCCCGACGCGGACCGCCTGGCCTGGCTCGACGGGGAGGGCTCGGACGGCACGGGCGAGCTCCACATCTACGACGTGGCCAAGGGCAGGCTGCACTCGCAGCCCTGCCCCTGCCACGGTGTCGGCTTCCTCGGCAGGGACCTGGCGACCCTGGCCGCCGACGGCACCTCGCTCGCCCTCTTTCCGCCGGGCCACCCGACCGAACGCACGCGCCGCGTCCCGCTCTCCAAGGGCCAGGGGGCATACTCCCAGCTTGCCGATGGCGGACCCGACGACGTGGTCGTCTTCGGCGTACTGCCCGAGGCCCCGGGCGTCACCCGGGGCCAGGGTGTCGTGTCGGCCGTCGACCGGCGCGGCACCGTACGTGGGCTGCTGCCGGAGAAGAAGCCCTCCACGTTCACCGACGCTCTGCGGGCCCCCGACGGCAAGGCTCTCGCGTGGGGTACCTCCGACAGCGGCGGCGCGTGCTGGACGAGGTCGACGCTGCTCACCCATTCCGGCGGCACCGCCGACGAGCCCGTGCGACACCTGCCGCAGGACGCCGCCTTCCGGCGGGCTCTCATCGGCGACCGGCAACGCTCTCTCACCTCATTCGCCTGGGCCGGCGACGGACTCACTGTCACCTACGGCCCATTGGGGGGCTGCCAAGTCCTCGGCCCGGAAAGGTTCGTCTCCTACTACCTGAGGGACGGGGTCCGGACCTTTCTCGGCACCGGCATGATCGGGATCGCGCTCGGTGCGGACGGACGCGTCGCCAGGCTCGCCGCGGACTACTCGTCCGACGGCCTGATGCAGGCGCCGTCCGGCGCCGACGGTTACACCGGGACGCTGACCCTGACCACGAGCGGCCGGCAGCAGCCGCTGGGCAAGAGGGTGTCCGCCTTCACCTTCACCCCGGCCGAGACCGTTGCGGCCGGGGCGCCCGCCGCCGCCCCTCAGCCGCCGGACGCAGCCGTGACGGCCGTGGACGACCACGGTAGGAAGCTGCCCGAGGCCGTGGTCCGACTGGTGCGGCAGATGGAGGAGGCGGCCGTGAGGCGGGACACCGCGCGCCTCGTCGCCCTGTGCGGCACCTGCCGGCCGCAGGTGCATGAGTGGATCCGCGGCGAGGGCGGTGCGGCGGCTGTCTTGCGCGCCGTCCGCGCGCACCCCGGGCGCAACGGTGACGACGGGCTGATGTATCCAGGGCTGCGCAGTTGCGTGGATGAACCCGAACAGGACATCACCTGCACACCGCAGCAACTCCGGGACGTTGCTGTGCTCGGTCTGCGGCCCGACGAGGACGATGTCGACTACGGCGGCATCGTCTACATCAGCTGGGGCGGCAGCCCCACCGTGGTCCCGCTCCTCGTACGGACCGACGGGAAGGGGAAGGCGCTGTGGACCGGCGTGGCGGCGGGATGAACGACCGGCCGGGTGCCGGGCCGATCCTGACCGGCGACCTCGTCGGCGGCCGTCGCGTGCTCGGTTTCGGCTATGTCGACGGCGCCGCGTCCGACGCGAATGACGCCGCGGCGCGTGACGCCGGGACCGGCGCTGCCCACCTTGGAGACCGGTTGCTCCTCGACGGCGACGAGCGCGCGGGCGGGCCGCCCGCGCGGAGCGCCGACCCCGCCCACCATCCCACCCTGGAGCGGACGGGCCCTCTCCCGTACCAGCAGCTCGACGACGGGCGAGTGCACCACGCGGACGTCGTCGGCACCAGCCTCGTCACCGCCTTCGAAGGACTGCTGTACGGGCCGGACGCCCCCGGATACCTCGGCGCCCTCGTCGACCGGCTCGCTGCCGACGGTCACGGCTTCTGGCTGGTCGGCGGGGTTCCGCGCGACCTGGTGAAGGGAGCCGTAGCGGGCACGACGCGCACCCCGGCCGCCGACGCCAGGGCGTACGACCTCGACGCCACGGGGACCGCGCCCGCAGGCGCCTTCCACACCCTCGTCGACGAGGTGCTCACCACCGTCGACGGCGAGAGCGCGGAGCTCTCCGTGCGGTTCAGCCGGCATTCCCTCGTCTGCTCCGTCCTCACAGTCCGCCGCGACCGGCGGACCCTGGACTACCGGGGCCTGGGACTCACCGGCATGCCGTATCCGGCGACAGGGACCGACCTGCTCCAGGACGCCCGGCAGCGCGACCTCACCATCAACACATTGCTGTACGACCCCGTACGACGGCTGGTACTCGACCCGCTCGGGCGGGCCCTCGCCGACCTCGGACACGGCGGCGAAGCCACACCGCCCCTGCTGCGGCTCGTCCTGCCGGACAGCCCCGCGCGCCCCGACGTGTGCGCCGAACTCCTCCTGCGGGCTGCGAAATTCCTGATCCGCTGGGAGACACGGCCCGGCCTGGACACCACCGCACTACGGTCCTGGGCCGCCCACCTGCCTTCGGACCTCGCCGCGCGGCTCGACACCGGCCCTGCTGGTTCGTCGCGGCTCGCTGCCCTGTGGGGAGAGTGCGTACCGGGCGGACCGACAGCCGCGCAGACCCACATGCTCCGCGGATACGGACCGGCCATGTGCGGCCTCCTCGACCGACTGGTCGCGCCGCCCCCAAAGGCCGTACCCGCCCACCCGGCCGAACGCGAGCGGCCGGACGAGCGTGACCGGCTCGACGTACGGGAAGAGCCTGACCTACGGGGACGGATGGACAGGTCCTTCGGGTCCGACCACGACGAAAGAAGGGGCCTGTGATGCCCGGAGCCGACTTCGGCGCCGTCCCCACGCACCGGCCCCTCAGCGGCTGGGTCGCCCGGTTCGAGCCAGGTGACACCCCCGGTGCGCCCGGGCTGCTCGGCCCCATCAACGACGGTGACGAGCGCGCCGACGCCCGGACTGCGGCGCGCTTTCACACGCACGGGTGGACCCGCGCGGACGCGGTCGTGCGGGGACAGAGCGGTGTTCCCGTGCGGGCGCTCAGCCTGCGCGCGCCGGACGGCTCCCTCCTGGTCGAGCTGGACGACCGGGGCGCCCCCGTGGAGGTCTCGGCGGGCGGCGTGGACCTGGTCGCAGGGCTTGAGGAACGGTGGGCCGACGCCCCCGCGGACCCGGCGACCGTCAACCGGCTCGCCGACGAGAGCGTGGAGCTGCGGTACTTCCTGCTGCACCGGCTCGATGTGGAGACCACCGCGCCGGCGGCCCTCTTCCACTGTCTGCCATGGCACCGGGTCGAGGCCGCCGCCCGCGCGGCCTCCGCCCTCCTCGACGAGCCCGGTCCTGAGGCCGAGTCCGAGGCCGGAACCGGGACCGGCTCCGGACGGGAGCCGCGCCCCGCCCCGTACGGGGAGTTGCGCCATTGGTTCACTCCGGCCGCCACATCGCTTGCCGGACCGCTGTCCGTCCTCGAAGCCGGGCTCCGCACCGTACGCCCCGGCCCTTGGTTCGGAAGGGAGGCGTCCGCCCTGCTCACCGGGTTGCTGACGGTGGATACGGCACGACTGCCCCCGGCGGCGCGCGCCGCGCTGGCCGGGCTCGCCCTCCGGATCGGCGCGATGCCCGCCCTCCACCACAGTGCGTGGCTCGCCGCCGCCCGGCTGAGTGCCCCGGAGCCCGGGGCCGAGGCCGACGACCTCGCGCTCAGGGCCCGGCTGGACTCCACCTTCGTACTCCGCGCCGCCGATGAGGAGGACGAAGGGAGGGTGGGCACAGCGTTGAGGCAGGGGCCGGTCGAGGCGGAGGTCACCGTCACGCGCGGCGGACGGGTGACCGTCGAGATGGAGATCGACGTCTTCGCGGCGGAGGCGGCCGGCAACGGCGGCGGCCGGGCCGTGGACGCCGCCGAAGGACCGCCGTGTCAGCCCGTGCTGCTCCGGCAGGTGGGAGAGGCGACCGGAGCGCCGGGGGGCGGGCGGTACTGGATGGTGCTCGAAGACGCCGGTCCGGTGCTCCACGGACGGATCGCCGTGCCCGCCGCGGCGGGGCAGTTCGACGTGGACCTGGACGGACCGCCCGTTCCGTTGCTCTTCCTCGACCGAGTGTTCCCCAAGGAACTGCTCGCCTCGCTGCGGGCCAACGAACGGATCGGTCCTGCCCGCTGGCACGAGCTGGTCGACGGGTTGCCGCCGCGCCATCCCGCGCACGCCGCGCTGGCTGCGTACGAGCAGGAACTCCCCACGTAGAAGCGGACGTTCCACCTCGTCGGCGTGCCCGGCCGGGCTACCGTGGGCGGGTGGACACCTCAGCAGCCGGTACAGATTCGGCACCGAACCCGTCCGCCACCAGCCCCGGCCCCCCTGGGGCCGGGGCGTCCGAGCCCGTCACCGACGGCGGTGCGAGCCGCCTCCGAGCCTTCGACGCCGAATTCCGCCGACTGGAGGAGAGCGCGATGTGGAGCGCCCAGTGCCAGTTCGAGGAGGGGAAGCGCTGGCGGGCGACGCACTGGGCGCTCGGCCTGCCCGCGACTCTGCTGGCCGCCGTGGCGGGGACGACCGCCCTCGTGGAGTCCACCGGCGGAACCGCCGCCGGCATCCTGGCGCTGCTGTCGGCGGGCCTCGGCGCGGTCCTCACCACCGTGAACGCATCCCAACGGGCGAGTCAGGCCGTCGCTGCGGCCAACGTCTACCTGTCGATCCAAACGGCGGCACGGCAGCGCCGCGAGATCGACCTGCCCGACTGGACCTCTGCGGAAGCCCGCGAGGCCCTCGCCGCGCTGACCGCCCGCCGCGACGAGCAGAACGCAGGCACCGATCCGCCCAGCCGCCGCGCCTACCGCAAGGCACGGGCCAACTTGAACGCAGGCGGCCAGACCTACACCGTCGACGGGCCCGCACATCTCTGACCAGACCTCACGACGACCTGAGCCCGGTCGTCCGGACCGCAACCCCGCTGCCGTACCCGCCTGCGCGGCGACCACCCCGGTGATGGATCTGGCCAGCAGCTGGGCAAACGGGAAGGTGGATGAGAAGGGCGCGGACGCGGACACCGCACCGGTTCCGCCGGGAACGTCCTGTTGCACCATCAGATCGGGACACGCGTGATCATTGCGATGCACATGGTGTTCGGCAGCTGAAGGGCGATGAGCAAGGGCGCCGAGTCCGCCATCGGCAACAGGCAGAAGAAGACGACCGCGAGGACCACGGCGCCGGCCGGCCTGCTCGTCGCCGCTCCCACGTCTCGTCGCCCGATCTCGATCGTTTTGCGGAAGAGCGTTGGTGGCACGCCCTATTGTCGGTCTTCCAGGCACCACTGTGCGGGGCGTATGGGTGTGGGGTCGAGGGAATCCAAGGGGAGCGGGTACCACTGTGCAGGCCAAAGAGACGCTGTTCGCCGACCTCGTGCAGGGGCGGGCTCAGCAGTTCCAGGTGCCGCTCTACCAGCGGACGTACTCCTGGACGGAGAAGCAGTTGGCTCAGCTGTGGAGCGACATCCTCGATCAGGTGGACCTGCTGGAGACCGGGGAGAAAGCGAGCGCGCACTTCCTCGGCTCCGTGGTGCTTGCCCCGTCCCCGCAGAACGAGGCGACGTTTCCTCGCTGGCTGGTGGTCGACGGCCAGCAGCGGCTGACCACGATCTCCCTCGCACTCGCCGCCATCCGGGACCACCTCGCCCAAAGCCAACCGGATGAGGCCGAGCGGATCGACGAGGAATACCTGATCAACAAGCGGAAGAACGAGAACGACCGGTTCCGCCTCCTGCCCACCCAGGCCGACCGGCCGCACTACGCCGCGCACATCCGCGGCACCCACGAGGGGCAGGCGGCGGGGGACAACGTTTCTGTCGCCTACCGCTTCTTCCGCCGCAAGCTCGTCGAGGCGGAAGACCCCACCGACCTGCAGGACGTCCTCCGGATCGAGCAGGCGATCACCTCCCGGCTCACCCTGGTCGCGGTGACCGCCGAGGCCGGTGACAACGTCCACCGCATCTTCGAGTCCCTCAACAACACCGGCCTCAAGCTCAGCCAGGCCGACCTGCTGCGCAACTACCTCTTCATGCGGCTGCCGACCCGTGGCGAACTGGTATACGAGACGTACTGGCTGCCGCTCCAGGCCAGCCTGAGCAACAAAGAGCTCGAACAGCTCATGTGGCTGCAGCTCGTGCTTGACGGCGACGACCGGGTCCGCCGCCAGGACCTGTACGCGGCTCAGCAGCACCGCTTCGAGCAGACCGAGGTCAGAGAGGCGGACATCGAGGCGTACGTGAAGGAACTGCACCGGCGGTCCATACACTTCCGCAAGGTGGTCCGCCCCGACGAGGAGAGCGATCCGGCCGTCCGTGCCCACCTTCGCCGACTCGACACCTGGGAGGCCGCCGCCACGTACCCGGCGCTGATGCTGCTGCTCGACCGCCGCGAACGTGGAGAGACCGACTCGGCGGAGACGGCCCGCGCCCTGTCCTACATCGAGAGCTTCCTGGTACGCCGCACCGTGTGCCGCGTACCGCCGAACAACCTCAACCGGATCTTCCAGTCGGTGCCCGCCCAGCTCCCGCTGGACGTCCCCGTCGCCGACGGCCTGCGCCAGCTCCTCTCCGCCACCAACCGCTACTGGCCCGACGACGACGAACTGCGCGAGAAGTTCAGGACCGCGCCCTTCTACCTGTACGGCCGGCCGGAGCAGCGCAAGCTCGTCCTCCAGCGGCTGGAGGAGAGCTACGACCACCCCGAGCCTGTGGACTTCGCCGCCGCGAAACTCACCATCGAGCACGTCCTGCCGCAGTCGGCGGGCGACGACTGGCTCCACGTTCTCGCCGAGGACGCCACCGACGGCGAGACCCCACAGGACGTGCACGCCCGACTGCAGCACACCCTGGGCAACCTGACCCTCACCGCCCAGAACTCCGAGCTCTCCAACCACCCCTTCGACCGCAAGCAGGACCTGCTGCACAGCAGCCACCTGGAGATGAACCGCCGCATCGCCGCCACCGACCGCTGGGGCGCCCGCGAAATCGGCGCCCGCGCCGACGAGTTGGCCGAGCGGGCGCTCGCGCTCTGGCCGTCCCCGCTGCGCGGGGTGGGCCGAGCCGAGCGGAGCCGCGACTGGCAGCTCGTCCACCAGGTCCTCGCCGCCCTGCCGCACGGCACCTGGACCTCGTACGGCGACCTCGCCGCGTACATCGGCTCCGGCGCCCAGGCGGTGGGCAACCACCTCGCCCAGACCGCAGGCGTCGTGCAGGCCTACCGCGTCCTCAATGCGGAGGGCCGGATCGCCGACGGCTTCCGCTGGGCCGGCCCGCAGCCGGAGGGCGAGGACGTACGGGCGCGACTGAACGCCGACGGCATCCACTTCACCCAGACCGGGGCCGCAGACCCCGCGCAGCGCTTGACCAGCACCGACCTGGCACTGCTGCTGGCCGATCCCGACCAGGAGCAGTCTTCGGAGGGCGCGGTGGCGGCGGGGCGCGACGGAGCGGAGCTGGAGGGGGAGACTCGGGCCGAGCGGTTCCTCCGCCAGCTTGCCGCGGACGACACCCCCGAGACGGTGGGCGCGGTGCGTACTCTCCTCTCCCGATGGGAGGAGCTGGGCGGCTGGGTCGGCTATGGGGCCGGCCAGGTCACCACCAGCGCCTTCCTGATGCTGGGTGCGGCAGGTCTCCCCGGCGCCGGGATCTGGCCGCTGGTGCTCTACCCCGGCGGTGGACGCGGCGGTTCGGTGGAGGTGGTGTTCCAGCACCTCGCCACCCGCGAGCCCTTTACCGACCGCCCACTGCGTGCGGAGCTCCTCGGCCGCGTCAACGGTTTGGACGGCGTCGACATCCCGGAGGGGAAGCTGGACCTGCGTCCCAACTTCCGGTTGGCCGTGCTGGAGAAGGACGGGAACCGCGACGCGCTGGCCGAGACCCTGACCTGGTTCCGCGACCGCTGGGCCGGCAGGGACATGTCCTGAGCCCTGACTGCGGCCCTGGGACGCGTGGGCTCGCATGTTGGGGTGTCGCGTATGCGAGCTGAGACGCGGAGCTCTGAAGCGTCACTCGGCAGTACGGTCGAGCACCACGCAACACGATCGCTCACGGTCTCGTGATGCCGGGGTCCGGGGTCCGGGGTCCGGGTCACCAGGGGCTTTCAGCCCTGTCGGCGGGAGATCCGAAGGAGTTTTCGCAGTACAAGCAGGGAAGGCTGCGACAACGCTGAAAAGCTCAGGGCTCCGGGCCCCCGCATCCGCGCCGTCGCTCCACAGCGCTCCGGCACGGCGTTGGGTCGGCAGCGGCAGACGAGGCTCTTCGGGGCCGCACACGGTCCTGACCTCGGGGAACGTGCCCGGTGGGCCCGGCGGCGTGAGCGCCGGGCCCGCGTACGGGTGCTCAGGCGTACGGGTAGAACCCCGACCCCGTCTTGCGGCCCAGCCGCCCCGCGTCCACCATGCGCTGGAGCAGCGGGGGAGCGGCGTACAGGGGCTCCTTGTACTCGGCGTACATCGAGTCGGCGACCGAGGCCACGGTGTCCAGGCCGATCAGATCGGCGAGCTTGAGCGGGCCCATGGGGTGGGCGCAGCCCATCTCCATGCCGTTGTCGATGTCCTCGCGGCTGGCGATGCCCGACTCGAACATCCGGATCGCGGACAGCAGATACGGGATCAGCAGCGCGTTGACGACGAAACCGGAACGGTCCTGGGCGCGGATCGGGTGCTTGCCCAGTATGTCCTGCACCATGGCCTCGGCACGCTTGATCGTGTCGTCCGAGGTGGTCAGTGCCGGGATCAGCTCGACGAGCTTCTGCACCGGCGCCGGGTTGAAGAAGTGGATGCCGATGACCTGGTCCGGACGGGAGGTCGCGACGGCCAGCTTCACCAGCGGGATCGATGAGGTGTTGGAGGCGAGGATCGCGTCCTGCCGGGTCACCACCTGGTCGAGCACCTGGAAGATCTCCGTCTTGACCTGCTCGTTCTCCACGACGGCCTCGATGACGAGATCGCGGTCGGCGAACTCGCCGAGGTCGGTGGTGAAGCTCAGGCGGCCGAGGGTCTCGTCGCGCTCCTCCTCGGTGATCTTGCCGCGTTCGGCGGCCTTCGAGAGGGAGTTGTGAAGCCGGGTGCGGCCGATCTCCAGCGCCTCGCCGGTGGTCTCGGCCACCTTGACGTCGAGGCCGCTGCGGGCGCACACCTCCGCGATGCCTGCGCCCATCTGGCCACAGCCCACCACTCCGACGCGTGCAATGTCGGCCATAGAGTCCGTCACCTCGTGCCTTTCGCTGTTCTCCGTTCGGCGGCTTCCGTCTGATTCCGGGCTCCACCACGACTCCACGACGTTACTCCGCGCCCCGGAGCGACCGGCAAATGGGGGCGTCGTCGCGGGCCGGCCACGCCCTTACCGGGGATCGGGGGCCGAGGCGGGCATGCTCGGTCCCACGCCCGGATTCCGGGGCTGCGGACACGTAAGGGAACGGCAGGTGTGGCGAAATGCGAGAAATGGGCCGACGGAAGTTCGTGACGGGTGCGGCCGGTACGGTCGCCGGGGTGGTGGCTTCGGCCGCCGTGGCAGGTGATGCCACCGCGGCTCCCCGGGGCGGTGGCGGTCCGGGCCTGCCAGGAGGCCCCCGGGATGTGCTCCGGCGCGAGCTCCGGGGCATGTGGGTGGCCACGATCGCGAACGTCGACTGGCCGTCGAAGCCGGGTCTGACGGCCGCGGCGCAGCGGGCCGGGCTGATCGCGTACCTCGACGAGGCCGTCGCCCGGCGGCTGAACGCGGTGATCCTCCAGGTCCGCCCCAGTGCGGACGCGCTGTGGCCGTCACCGTACGAGCCGTGGGCCGCCTGCCTCACCGGCGTCCAGGGCAAGGACCCCGGCTGGGACCCGCTGGGCACGGCCGTCAAGGAGGCCCACAGTCGCGGCCTCGAGCTGCACGCCTGGTTCAACCCGTACCGGGTCGCCAACCACACCGACCCCGGCCGGCTGTCCGCCGGTCACCCCGCACGGCTGCACCCCGAGTGGGTCCTGCCGTACGGCGGCAAGCTCTACTACAACCCGGGACTGCCCGAGGTCCGCGCCTTCGTCCAGGACGCGATGCTCGACGCCGTCCGCCGTTACGACATCGACGCCGTCCACTGGGACGACTACTTCTATCCGTACCCGGTGGCGGGCCAGACCTTCGCGGACGGCGCCGCGTACGCGAAGTACGGCGCGGGCTTCCCCGACCGGGCGGCCTGGCGGCGCTCCAACACCGACAAACTGGTGCAGGAGATGTCCGGGCGCATCAAGGCGCTCAAGCCCGCCGTCCAGTTCGGCGTCAGCCCGTTCGGCGTGTGGCGCAACGCCTCCACCGATCCGCTGGGCTCGCGGACCGATGCCGGGGTGCAGACGTACGACGATCTGTACGCCGACACCCGCGGCTGGATCAAGAAGGGGTGGATCGACCACGTCACCCCGCAGCTGTACTGGAGCATGGGCTACGCGCCCGCCGACTACGCGTCGCTGGTGCCCTGGTGGGCCGATGTGGTCCGGGGCACCGGCGTGGACCTGTTCATCGGCGAGGCCCTGTACAAGGCGGGCGACACAGCCCAGCCCGCCGCCTGGCAGGATCCGGCGGAGCTGTCCCGGCACGTCGACTTCGCCGCCGGGCACGACCAGGTCCGCGGCCACGTCTACTTCTCGGGGAAGAACGTGGTCACGGACCGGATCGGTGCGATGGACCGCGTGGTGGCCGACCACTACCGGACGCGGGCGCGCCCGCCGCGCTGACCGGCCGGCCCCGTCCGCCGCTCCGCGGGGCGGCGGACGGTACTAGATTCCGGCGTCCGGGCTCCGGGCGGTCGTGTGCTGGACGACGCTGTCGGGGCCGGGCGCGATCACGTGTTCATGTCCGTCCTGGAAGCGGACGCGGTACGGGGGAGCGCCCCCGTCCCCGAGCACTTCGAGGATCTCGGCGACCCGGTCGTGCTGTCCCACGGTCCTGCCGTGCGTCAGCAGCCGGTCGCCCGTGTGTGCCTCCATCGGGAGTGACCTCCTCACGGGTGGCGTTCCATGTCGACAAGTCTATGACCGGCGGGCTCCGGCGCGCTGGGTGGCGGCGATGCAGACGAGTACGGCGACCGCCGCTACCGGGGCCGCGGGCGTGATGTCCTCGCCGAGGAGCAGGAACGACCAGACGAGGGTCAGCAGGGGCTGGGCGAGCTGCAGCTGGCTGGCCCGCGCGACACCGATGTCCGCCATGCCGCGGTACCAGACGTACAGGCCGAGGAAGGTCGACGCCACCGACACCCAGACCAGTCCGACGACGCCGTGCGCGGTCAGCCGCGCCGGTTCGTAGGGCAATGCGACCGCCGCACCCGCCACCGCGAGCGGCACGGTGAGGAGCAGCGCCCACCCGATCACCTGCCATCCCGGCATCACCTTCGCCAGCCTGCCGCCCTCCGTGTATCCCGCCGCGCAGACCAGGAGCGCGCAGAAGAGGTAGAGGTCGCCGGTCGAGAGGCCGCCGCCGCTCTGGAGCACGGTGAAGGCGATCACCACCGCCGCCCCGGCGAGTGCGGCGGCCCAGAAGGTGCGAGGGGGCCGCGATCCCGTGCGCAGGCAGGAGAACACCGCGGTCGTCAGCGGGAGCAGCCCCACCACCACGGCCGCGTGCGAGGTCGTCGAGGTCTGCAGCGCCAGCGTGGTCAGCAGGGGGAACCCCACCACCACCCCGCCGGCCACCACGGCGAGACCGGCCCAGTGCTGCCGCTCGGGCAGCCGCACCCGGGCCGCCACGAAGACGGCACCGGCGACGGCTGCGGCCAGCAGGCTGCGCAGGGCGACCAGGGACCAGGGGCCGAAGCTCTCCAGGCCCCAGGCGGTGGAGGGGAAGGTGAGAGAGAAGGCGGTCACGCCGAGCAGGGCGAGCAGCGTGCCGTTCCGCCCTGCCGGGACGGGGACGGGCGCCGGGGCCGCCGCAGGGCCGTCCGTCGTCGAGGCTGCCGCGGAGAGGTCCTTCGTCGGGCTGACCGCTATCCTGAGCCCGGCAGTAGCGCTATCCTTTGCTGTCATGCAAGAGCGTAGCAGTGTCGCCGAGCTGGCAGAAGTCCTCCGGGCTGAGGTGAACCGCTACTCACCAGGTGAGAAGCTCCCGTCCAGCCGCGCCCTCGTCGAGCGGTTCAGAGCCAGTCCCGTGACCGTCTCGCGGGCCGTCGCACAGCTCGCGGCGGAGGGTCTCGTCGTCACCCGCCCCGGATCCGGCGCGTTCCGGGCGCAGCCCCGTACGCAGGCACGGCCGCCCGCCGACACGTCCTGGCAGGAGGTGTCGCTCAACGGCGACGGCGGCCCCGAAGTAGTGCCCCGTACGGTCGACGCGTCCGGCCTGCTGGTCACCCTGACGCCCCCGCCCACCGGAGTCGTCGAGTTCAACGGCGGCTATCTGCACAGCGCGCTGCAGCCGGAACGGGCCCTGGCGGCAGCCCTTGCCCGGGCCGGCCGCCGGCCCGGCGCCTGGAGCCGGCCGCCCACCGACGGGCTCACCGAACTGCGCGCCTGGTTCGCCCAGCAGATCGGCCCCGCCCTCACCGCCGCCGATGTGCTGATCACCGCGGGTGGCCAGAGCGCCCTGGCCACCGCGCTGCGCGCACTGGCCCAGCCCGGGGCGCCCGTCCTCGTCGAGTCACCCACCTACCCCGGAATGCTGGCGGCCGCGCGGGCGGCCGGTCTGCGCCCCGTGCCCGTGCCCATGGACACCGACGGCGTGCGGCCCGAACTGCTGGCCGCGGCCTTCCGTGCCACCGGCGCCCGGGTCCTGGTGTGCCAGCCGCTCTTCCAGAACCCGACGGGCACGGTCCTCGCCGACGGCCGACGTGCCGAAGTCGTCCGGATCGCCCGGGAGGCGGGAGCGTTCGTCGTCGAAGACGACTTCGCCCGCAACCTCGTCCACGACGACGCCGGCCCGCTCCCCGCGGCCCTGGCAGCCGACGATCCCGACGGGGTCGTCGTCCATGTCTGCTCGCTGACCAAGGCGACCTCGCCCAGCTTCCGGGTGGGCGCCCTCGCGGCACGGGGGCCGGTCCTGGAACGCCTGCGGGCCATCCAGGTCGTCGACAGCTTCTTCGTCCCCCGGCCGCTCCAGGAGGCCGCGCTGGAACTCGTGGGCTCTCCCGCCTGGGGGCGCCATCTGCGCTCCGTCTCGGCGGAACTGCGCAGCCGCCGCACCGCCATGGTCGCCGCGCTGCGCCGGGAGCTGCCCGGCCTCGCCCTGCCGCACATTCCGGCGGGCGGTGGCTACCTCTGGCTGCGGCTGCCCGACTCCGGCGCCGGTGCGGACGAGGCGGCCATGGTCGCCGCGGCCCTGCGCGCCGGTGTCGCGATCGCGCCCGGACGGCCCTACTTCAGCGCCGAACCCCCGTCCCCGAACGTCAGGCTGAGCTTTGTCGCCGCCGCTGGACCGGCCGAGATCACCGAAGGGGTGCGCCGGCTGTCCACCGCCTGGGAAGGCGTGCTCGACACCCCGGCGGACCGGGTCCGGCCATGACCGAAGCGCCTGGGGGCGTTACAGCCGATGCTCACGGCGTGTACGCGAAGGCAGGCTTCCGGCCGCTCGACCCCACGGACCAGTGGATGTGCCTCCGGTTCGCCTGAACCGGAACCACTCGCTGCGGCACTTCCTGCGGTGCTCTTGACCCGCGTGGCGATCGGCTCCACGATCACGGCCATGAGTGTCCGAATCTCGCTCGTCGCCGCGGCGCGCAGTTCCTCCCTGCTCGGCGAACGCTTCGACGACGACCGGCCGCTCGACGAGGCCGGCTGGCACGAGGTGCGGTTCGCCGCCCCGGCCCTCGTGCCCCTGGGCGCGGCCGAACTGCGCTACTGCTCGCCGACCGCCCGCAGCCGCGCCACCGGGGAGGCGCTCGGCTTCGCGCCAATGGTCCAGCCCGCCTTGCGCGACTGCGACATGGGGCGCTGGCGGGGCCGCACGCTCTCCGACGTCACCGCGCGCGAACCGGCCGCCGTGGACGCCTGGCTGGCGGACCCGCGCTCCGCCCCGCACGGCGGCGAGTCGCTGCTCGCGTTCATCTCCCGGATCGGCAACTGGCTGGACACCCGGCCCCCCTGCGACGGCTCCATCGTCGCCGTCGCCGAGCCCGCCGTCGTCCGGGCGGCCCTCGTCTACGCGCTGAAGGCCCCGCCGTCGGCGTACTGGAACGTCGACGTCCGCCCGCTCTCCACCATCACGCTCACCGGGCTGCCGCGCCGCTGGAGCCTCCGCCTGGAAACCGGGGCGTGCTGACCTGAACCGCCCGCCTGCGAAAGGGTGAGGGCGTGCCACCTCTTCCCGTCGGTCCGACCAGTCGGTATGTTGACCGGGACCGAGCCCGACCAGGCATGTCCCAGGCGAGGGAGGCCCCGTGCCCCAGATCCACGGCCACTGCGACGAACGGTTCTCCGCGGTGCGCCGCGCGTTCGAGGCGAATTTCCGCGAGCGCGACGAGCTGGGCGCGGCCGTCACCGTCCTGGTCGACGGCAGGCCCGTCGCCGACCTCTGGGGAGGCTGGGCGGACGGCGCCCGTACCCGCCCCTGGGAAAAGGACACCCTGGTCAACGTCTGGTCCACCGGCAAGGGACCGGTCGCGCTCTGCGCGCACATCCTCGCCGACCGCGGTCTGCTCGACCTCGACGCCCCGGTCGCCACGTACTGGCCGGAATTCGCCGCGGCGGGCAAGGAGGCCGTTCTCGTACGGCATCTGCTTTCCCACCGCGCCGGTCTCGCGGGCCTCCGTGAGCCGCACACCCTGGCGGAGCTCTACGACTGGGAACTGACGACCGCACGGCTCGCGGCGACCGCACCGTGGTGGGAGCCCGGCACCCGCTCCGGTTACCACGCCCTGACCTACGGCTTCCTGGTCGGCGAGGTGATCCGTCGGATCAGCGGACTGCTGCCGGGGGAGTTCCTGCGGCAGGAGGTGACCGGCCCGCTCGCCATCGACTTCACCGTCGGCCTCCCGGAGAAGGAGTCCGGGCGCGCCGCCGAACTCGTCGTGCCGAAGGCGGACCGGACCCGGCAGGCGGCCCTCTTCGCACAGCTGGAGCCGGTCGCCCTCGCCTCGCTGCTCAACCCGCCGACGGGAGCGGCCGCCGCCAACACCGCCGAGTGGCGGGAGGCGGAGATCCCCGCCGCCAACTGCCACGGCACCGCCCGTGCGGTCGCCGCGCTGTACGGCATCCTCGCGGGAGGCGGCACCTTTGGCGGACGGCGGATTCTGTCCGAGGAGGCCGCCGAACGCGTCCGTGAGGGCCAGGGCAGCTGCCGCGACCTGGTCCTCGGCGCGGGCTTCACCCATGAGACGGAGATCGGGCTGGGCCTGTGGCTGAGCGGCCCCGACGCCAGTTACGGACCCAACCCGCGGGCCTTCGGTCACGACGGCGCGGGCGGCTCCTGCGGTCTCGCGGACCCGGAGAACGGGGTCGCCCTGGGCTACGTCATGAACCGGATGGGCCCGCACATCGCGAACGACCCGCGCAAGACGGCACTGGTCGAGGCGGTGTACGCGTCGCTGTGAGCGGGCCCCCTCGCGCGGGCGGGAACGACGGGCCCCGCTCGTAGCAGGCGGGGCCGGGCGGGCGAGTGGCGGTCGGTCAGTCCTTCTGCGCGTCGACGATCAGCGTGAGCGCCTCGGCGATCGCCGTCTCCGCCGTCGCCTTGTCGAGGCCGAGGCCGGTCAGCAGCCCCTCGCCGTCCTCGTGCTCCAGCAGGGCCAGCAGGATGTGTTCGGTGCCGATGTAGTTGTGCCCCATGCGCAGGGCCTCCCGGAACGTGAGCTCCAGGGCCTTGCGGGCATCCGCGTTGTACGGGATGAGTTCGGGCAGCTGCTCCTCGGAGGCCGGCGGGAGCGCCTGCTCGGCGGCCTGGCGGACAGAGTCCAGGGCGACGCCCTGCGCCTTGATGAACGCGCCGGCGAGCGCCTCCGGCTCGATGAGCAGCCCCAGCACGAGGTGCTCGGTGCCGATCTCGGCGTTGCCCGCGGCGCGGGCCTCGTTCTGCGCGGCCATCACGACGTTCTTCGCACGCGGGGTGAAGCGGCTGAAGCCCTGGCTCGGATCGAGGGCGGAGAGCTCACCGGGGTCCTTGGCGACGAACCGCTTCTGGGCGGCTTGCCGGGTGACCCCCATGCTCTTGCCGATCTCCGTCCACGAGGCGCCGGAGCGCCGCGCCTGGTCCACGAAGTGGCCGATCAGGTGGTCGGCGACGTCGCCGAGGTGGTCCGCCGCGATGACGGCGTCCTGGAGCTGGTCGAGGGCGTCGGGGTGGACCTTCTTGATGGCTGCGATGAGGTCGTCCAGACGGACGGGCTGGGTCATGCCTACGGGGTTGGTCATGTGTCAACGGTAGGTTGACAGTGGCGCCGTGTCAACCTCCGGTTGACACCCGTGCGCGTGCACGTAACGGACCAGCTCCCGAACGGCAGAACGCGCCGGCCGACGGTGAGCGTCGGCCGGCGCGTTCCGGCGAGTGGTTCCGCGAGGGACCGGGGTCAGAGCGTCCCGGACTCGGAGATCGTGACCTTCGCCTTGGTGCGGCCGCTCTGCGAGCCCAGGCTCTCGATCTTCTTGACCAGGGCCATGCTCTGCTCGTCGGCGACCTCGCCGAAGACCACGTGCTTGCCGTCCAGCCACGACGTCACGATGGTCGTGATGAAGAACTGCGAGCCGTTGGAGTTCGGGCCGCTGTTCGCCATGGAGAGGAGGCCGGGCTTCGTGTGCGCCAGCTTGAAGTTCTCGTCGTTGAACTTCGCGCCGTAGATGCTCTTGCCGCCGGTGCCGTCACCGCGGGTGAAGTCGCCGCCCTGCAGCATGAACTCGGGGATGACGCGGTGGAAGGACGAACCCTTGTAGCCGTAGCCGTGCTCGCCGGTGGCCAGCTCGCGGAAGTTCCTCGCGGTCTCGGGAACCACGTCGTCGTACAGGTTGAAGACGATCCGCCCGGCGGCCTCGTCGTTGATGGTGATGTCGAAGTAAACCTTGCTCGTCATGGAACCATCCTGACATCCGCCTGCCCGGCGCCGACGGGCGGGCGCGTCCAAACACCGCTCACGGGTGACCGGCCAGGGGCATGTGGTGGACACGCCTCCGGAACCGTGGGCCTGTCGTGCCCCCGCACCGTCACACCCCGGTGCTGCCGTCGATCCGCTCCCGCAGCAGGTCGGCGTGGCCGCTGTGGCGCGCGTACTCACCGATCATGTGGGTGTAGATCCACCGCAGATTCACCTCGCCCCCCATGAAGGGCGCGGTGTCCTCCAGCTCCCGCGCGGCACAGTTGGCCCGGGACACGGCGATCTCCTCCTGCCAGCGCGCGCAGGCCCCGGCGAAGGTCTCGTCGCCGGAGAGCCGGAACCCTCCGTCGTGATCTTCGGGGCCGGCCGGTTCGTCGTACACGGAGCCAACGTCCTCGCCGGTCAGCACCCGGCGGAACCAGTTCCTCTCGACCTCCGTCAGGTGCTGGACGAGGCCCATCAAGGTCAGCGAGGACGGCGGTACGGAGGTGTGGCGCACCTGCTCGTCGGTCAGGCCCTCACATTTCCCGGCCACGGTCGCCCGGTAGAACTCGAGCCAGGCGGCCAGGTTGGTGGGCTCGTCGGCGTTCAGGGGCGGCATCGGGCGTTCGGGTCGCGTCATGATCCCGATGCTGCCACCGGGGTCTGACAGTCCCGAGGCGGACGCCCTGCGGTGCTACGGCCGGCGGCGGGGCTTGCCGCGCTTGGCGCCGGAAGCGCCCTTCGCGCCCGAAGCACCCTTGGCGCCGCGCGCCCCGCCCTTCGCCCCGCCGGAGCCGCCCCGCGCGTTCCTCCCGGCCGACGCACCCGCCGCCGGCTTGCCGCGCGTACCGCTGCTCCCGGGGCGTTTCGCCTTCGCCTTCGGCTGTTCCGCTGGCGTCGTGCCGCGGCCCCGGGAACTGTTCACGGTCCGCCCGCGGACGATCCCGATGAAGTCCTCCACCAGGTCGGTGGTCCGGTCCTCCGGCCACGACAGGGCGATGCGCGACTCGGGCGCGTCCGACAGCGGACGGTAGGTGAGGTCCTTGCGGTGGTGCAGGCGGGCGAGAGACTGCGGGACGACGAGGACCCCCACCCCAGCGGCCACCAGCTCGACGGCGTCCGCCGTCGTGGCCGGGCGCTCGATCGCGGGCCTGCCGGGGAGCCGGTCCCAGCCGAGGGTGTCGTCGAGCGGATGCAGCACGATGTCGTCGGCCAGCTCCGCGAGGGAGACCTCGTCGACCGCCGCGGCCACATGGTCCTTGGGGATCACGACGACGGTCTGCTCGGTGTAGAGCGGGATCGCGCTGAGGTCCGTCCCGTCGACGGGCAACCGGACGAACCCGGCATCGGCGCCCCCGGCGCGCAGCAACGCCGTCGCCTCGGCGGACGGCACCGCGACGAGAGTCAGCGGGACACCGGGAAGGCGCTCGTTCCAGATCCGCACCCACTTGGTGGGTGTCACTCCGGGGACGTACGCGAGCCGGAATGAAGGGGATGCTTCCGAGCCTGTCACCCCGCCAGGTTACCGGTCGTGGTCAGAGGGGGCGCACACGCTCGATACTCTTGACACCATGACGTCGCACCAGACCACCCAGACCATGAAGCCCGCGACCGCGGCGAAGAAACTGGGTGTGTACCTCGAGGCCACCCCCACCGAGTTCCAGGAGGGTGTCGTCTCGCGCGCCGAGCTGGCGGCCCTCCAGGCCGATCCGCCCCAGTGGCTGCAGGACCTGCGGCACAACGGCCCGCACCCGCGGCCGGTGGTCGCCTCCAAGCTGGGCGTCTCCATCTCCGGTCTCGCCCGCGGCGGAGTCACCGACGCCCTCACCACGGAGCAGATCGAGGCGCTGAAGCAGGACAACCCCGAGTGGCTGCAGAAGGAGCGGGCCACGCAGGCGGAGGTCCGCAAGGAAACCGTCCGCATCAAGGAGCGGAACGCGGAGCGCAAGGACGCTTCCTAGGGCCTGTCCGCCCCCGAGAACCACCGGGTGGGTGGTCTCCGTTCCCGCGAGGATCCGCGGGGTACGGAGACCACCCACACGTCGTTCAACCGAAGGCACCGCAGCCGGCGGCCCGGAAAAGCGGGTGACGGCCGGCCGGGCCCCGCGTAGCCTGGTCCGCATGGGAACACTGTGATCGCCCCGCCCACGACCGCGTAGAGCTCAGCTCCGCTGCCGTGGCGCCGATTCGTCCTCGAATCCGTTCTGCCGGCATGGCCGGGAACAGGGGCTTCCTCATGCACCCAGCACACTCCGCACAACTCTCCCTGCACGGCGTCACCAAGCGTTACGGCGACCGCACCGTGCTCCAACAGATCTCGTTCAGCCTCGCGCCCGGCGAGAAGGCCGGCGTCGTCGGCGACAACGGGGCGGGCAAGTCCACACTGCTCCGCCTCCTCGCGGGCGAGGAACGGCCCGACGCCGGCGAGATGTCCGTCATCGCACCCGGTGGCACGGGGTATCTCGCCCAGACCATCGGGCTGCCCCCGCGGGCCACCGTCCAGGACGCCGTCGACCTCGCACTGAGGGAGCTCCGCGCCCTCGAATCCCGCCTGCGCCGCACCGAGTTCGCGCTGGCGGCAGCACGCCCTGGACCGGAACTGGAGGCGGCCCTGGCCGCGTACGCACGCCTGACCGAGCAGTACGAGTCGCGCGACGGTTACGGCGCCGGCACCCGGGTGGACACCGCGATGCACGGACTCGGCCTGCCGCGGCTCTCCCGCGACCGGCCGCTGGGCACCCTCTCCGGCGGCGAGCGCTCACGGCTGGCGCTGGCCGCGACGCTGGCGTCCCGCCCGGAACTGCTGCTCCTGGACGAGCCGACCAACGATCTCGACGACCGGGCGGTCGGCTGGCTCGAGGACCATCTGCGGGCCCACCGCGGAACGGTGGTCGCGGTCACCCACGACCGGGTGTTCCTGGAGCGGATCACCGACACGGTCCTGGAGATCGACGGCGGCCGCCTCTCCCGCCACGGCAACGGCTACGGGGGATATCTCACGGCCAAGGCCACCGAGCGCAGGCGGCGACAGGAGCGGTACGAGGAGTGGCGGGCCGAGCTCGACCGCAGCCGTCGGCTGGCCGAGTCCAACGCCGTCCGCCTGGAAGCAATCCCGCGCAAGATGTCGAAGGCCGCCTTCGGTTCCGGGGCGTTCCGGGCACGCGGTCGCGCCCACGGTGCGATGAGCCGTATCCGCAACGCGAAGGAGCGGGCCGAACGGCTCACCGCGAACCCGGTGCCCCCGCCGCCCGACCCGCTGTCCTTCAAGGCCCGCATCACCACGGCGGCCACCCCCGGCGAGGCGCCGGCCGCTGCTCTGGACGAGGTGGTCGTCGAGGGCCGGCTGAACGTGCCGCGGCTGCGCATCGGACCGGCCGAACGGCTCCTGGTCACCGGCCCCAACGGCGCCGGGAAGAGCACCCTGCTGCGGGTCCTGGCCGGGGAACACCGGCCGGACACGGGCGCGGTGAGGGTCGCCGGACGGGTAGGACACCTGCGGCAGGAGGAGACGCCGTGGCCGCCGGCCCTGACCCTGCTGGGGGCGTTCGCCCACGGCCGTCCCGGCGACCGGGACGAGCACGCCGACCGGCTGCTGTCGCTCGGCCTGTTCGAACCGGACGCCCTGCGACTGCGCGTCGGAGATCTCTCGTACGGCCAGCGGCGTCGCATCGAACTCGCCCGGCTGGTCAGCGAACCGGTGGACCTGCTCCTGCTGGACGAGCCGACCAACCACCTCTCACCCGCGCTGGTCGAGGAACTGGAGGCCGCGCTGACCGGCTACGCGGGTGCGCTGGTGCTGGTCACGCACGACCGCCGCATGCGGGCACGGTTCAGCGGTACCCGGATGGAGCTGAGGGAGGGTGCCGTCACCGGAACGGGACGGAAACACGAAAGGCAAGGAGCGAACCGGCTCCCTGCCACTCCCAAGGTATAGCGCACAGGGGGCCTTGCGGCAAGGCCCCCTGTACGCCGCAGAATGACCGGCCACGGCCGGAGTCTGCAGATCTTGAATGGGTGTTCCGATGATTGACGTAATCGTGGTCGGCGGCGGTCCGACCGGTCTGATGCTGGCCGCCGAGCTGCGCCTGCACGACGTGCATGTGGTCGTACTGGAGAAGCTGACCGGACCCACCGGGGAGTCCCGCGGGCAGGGTCTCCACGCGCGGAGCGTCGAGGTGATGGACCAGCGCGGCCTGCTGGACCGGTTCCTGGCGGTGAGCGAGAAATTCCAGGTGGGCGGCCTGTTCGGTGGAATCGCCACGGCGTGGCCGGACGGGCTGGACACGGCTCATCCCTTCGGTGTCGCCACCCCGCAGCCGGTCACCGAGCGGATCCTCGAGCGGCGGGCCCTGGAGCTCGGTGCCGAGATCCGGCGCGGCTGCGAAGTGGTCGCGCTGAGCCAGTCGGAGGACGAGGACCAGGACGCGGGCGGGCCCGGTGTGACCGTCGGGCTGACGGACGGCACGCAGCTGCGCTCGCGCTACCTCGTCGGGTGCGACGGCGGCCGCAGCACGGTGCGCAAGCTGCTCGGTGTCGGTTTCCCCGGCGAGCCCGCCACGGTCGAGACGCTGCTGGGGGAAATGGAGGTGGCCGAGGATCCGGAGAAGACCGCCGCGATTGTCGCGGAGGTCCGCAGGACCCAGCTGCGCTTCGGCATCAGCCCCGCGAACGACGGCGTCTGCCGCGTGGTCGTGCCCGCCGACGGAGTGTCCGAGGACCGTACGGCCCCGCCGGTACTGGACGACTTCAAGCAGCGGCTGCGCGCGGTCGCGGGCACCGACTTCGGCGTGCACTCGCCGCGCTGGATGTCCCGGTTCGGCGACGCCACCCGGCAGGCCGAGCGGTACCGAGCCGGCCGGGTGCTGCTTGCGGGCGACGCGGCGCACATCCATCCGCCGACCGGCGGGCAGGGCCTCAACCTCGGCGTGCAGGACGCCTTCAACCTCGGCTGGAAACTGGCCGCGGCGGTCCGCGGCTGGGCGCCGGAGGGCCTCCTGGACAGCTACCACACCGAACGGCACCCGGTCGGCGCCGCCGTGCTCGACAACACCCGTGCGCAGATCACGCTGCTGGGGACCGACCCGGGTGCGACCGCGTTGCGGGCGCTGTACACGAAGCTGATGGGTTTCGAGGAGGTGAACCGGTACATGACCGGAATGATCACCGCGCTCGACATCCGCTACGACTTCGGCGAGGGCCCTGAACTGCTCGGCCGACGGATGCCGGACGTGGAGCTGAGGGGCGGGCGGCGCCTCTACTCGCTGATGCACGAGGGGCGTGGTCTGCTCCTCGACCGGACGGGCCGGCTCTCGGTGGCGGGCTGGCAGGACCGGGTCGACCACGTCGTCGACGTGAGCGGGCCGGACGCCGGACCGGACGCGCCGGCGGTACTGCTGCGGCCCGACGGCCACGTGGCGTGGGTGGGCGAGGACCAGCAGGAGCTGCTCGGGCGGATGCCCCGGTGGTTCGGCGCCGCCGCCCACTGAGCCCGGCCCTCCACGACCGGAGTCCCGCCCCCCCCGGCGCCCGACGGGGGCGGGGGACGGGACGTGCCCGGTCGGTGCCGCGGGTCAGGAGGCGACGAACCGTGCGATCTGGCCGAGCACGACCGCGTCCGCCAGGTACCCGATGTGGGTCTGGCAGAGCACGTTGTTGTTCGTCGCGCCGCTCAGCCTGGTGCTGGTGTACGGCAGGATGATGCCGTCGCACGCCGAGTACCAGGTGGCGTACTTGGTGGTGCCGGGCGTCTCGTCGCCCGCGCTGATCTGGGAGATGAAGGAGGAGCCCGGGTACATCTGCTGACAGGTCGTGTAGATGAGACAGGCGCCGGCGAACGTGGTTCCGTGGTTCGCCCCCGCGATGGAGGCGAGGTGGCTGACGCTGGTGTTGCCGCCCAGGACCTTGAGGTAGTACTGGCTGACGAGGCCGCCCATGGAGTGGTTGACGATCGCGACCTTGCTCGCGCCGGTGCGGGCCTTCACGTTGTTGACGAAGGTGGCCAGGCCCTGGGCGTTGGTGACGTTGTTCCCGTACGAGTTGTACTCGTAGGCGAACAGCTTGGAGCTGGACCAGCCGTTGAGCTGGAAGACGCTCATGGCGGTGACCCAGTTGGAGGCGTTGCCGGTGTACCCGTGGACGAAGACGACCGGGGTGCTGGTCGACAGCGGAGTCACGGCCGCGACGGTGGCGGACTTCGCCGCGGGCGCACGGTCGGCGGCGCCGGCCGCGGACGTCGAGCCGAACAAGGTGAACGCGACCGTGACGGCGGCGAGAACGCCGAGAAGCCGGCGGGGTGAACGACGACGCATGGGGCACTCCTGACAAGGGCGTGGGGATGCGGGGATGCGGATGCCTGCTCAGCTCAGAGTCGGGGCGCGCGGCACGGGCGGCATCGGCGAATTCACCGGTGTTCGCGAGCGGTCGCGGCCCCGCGCCGGGACCGGGCGGGCGCTCCGCGCGCGCCGCACACGCCGCGTTCCGGGAGAGAGGCGCTCCCACAGGTCAGATGCGGTAGCGGGCCGAGGTGAACAGACGCAGGAAGTACTTCAGGGGGAGCACCGCGAGCCAGGTCCACAGTCCTGCCGGGGGCGACACCGCATAGGCCAAGGCCACGGACGCCGCGGCGACCGGGACGACGGCGGCCAGATCGATGGCACCGTCCCAGGTGGCGCGGTCGCTCAGCCGCGCCGCCGTCCGGCCCGGGCGGCGCCGCGCGAGGAGGAACAGCGTCAGGTGCAGCAGCCCGATCCCGGCGACGGTCACCGCGTATACGGCTACGGCTGCCGGGTAGCTTCCCCCGTACTCCGAGAGCAACGTCGTCGGGAAGGGCAGCAGCGCCACCAGACCCAGCCCCGCCAGGGCGACCCGGACCATCAGGGTGTCGCACCGCCGGACCTGGTGCAGGATCGAGCGCTGGTCACGCCAGAAGCCGGCGAGTACGGCAAAACTGAGGGCGTACGCGCCCAGGCTCGGCCACACCCCGGCCAGGGCGGCCTCGAAGCCCGCTTCGTCCAGCGACGGAGGGATGGTGACATCCAGCACGAGCAGAGTCATCGCGATCGCATAAACCGCGTCCGACAGCCCCACGAGCCGCTCCGGGCCCGCCGCCGTGTCGGCGCCCTCACCGGGCTCGGCCGGTACGTCCCCGCTCACCTCGGCCATGCCGCCCACCCTGACCGACACCGTCCGCATGCCCCGGGGGCCACGCTTCGTGATCACCCGCGCCCGTCGGCTCCTCCTCCGAACGGCCCAGAGAGAAGGCCGTGTGCCGTCGCGCCTCGGGAGTGATGGGGGCAGGCCAGGACCGCGGAACGGCCAACGGGGGGAAAGCCGAGCCCCCGGAGGCGGCCACCGGATGATCACAAGTCTTTGCATAAAAGTGCAGCGATGCGTATAGTCATGCCATCGACGAGGAGGATTTCGATGGTGGTACGTGCAGCGGTGGCAGGGGCGAGCGGATACGCCGGCGGGGAACTGCTCCGCCTTCTGCTGGTCCACCCCGGGGTCGAGATCGGGGCCCTCACGGCGAACTCCAACGCGGGTCAGGCGCTCGGCGGCCTGCAGCCGCACCTGCGGCCGCTGGCCGGGCGGGTGCTCCAGCCGACGACCCCCGAGGTGCTCGCCGGGCACGACGTGGTCTTCCTCGCCCTGCCCCACGGGCAGTCCGCCGCCGTCGCGGAGCAGCTTGGGGACGAGGTGCTCGTGGTGGACATGGGGGCCGACTTCCGGCTCGCGGACGCCGCGGACTGGGAGAGGTTCTACGGCTCGCCGCACGCCGGGACCTGGCCCTACGGCCTGCCCGAACTGCCCGGCGGGCGCGCAGCCCTCGCCGGGAGCAAGCGCATCGCGGTGCCCGGCTGCTACCCCACCGCCGTGTCGCTCGCGCTCTTCCCGGCGTACGAGGCCCGGCTCGCCGAGCCCGAGGCCGTGATCGTCGCCGCCTCCGGGACCTCGGGCGCGGGCAAGGCGGCCAAGCCGCATCTGCTCGGCTCCGAGGTGATGGGCAACATGTCGCCGTACGGCGTCGGCGGTGTCCACCGGCACACGCCCGAGATGATCCAGAACCTCGGCGCCGCCGCCGGCGAACCGGTCACCGTGTCCTTCACCCCGACCCTCGCGCCGATGCCCCGCGGCATCCTCGCCACGTGCAGCGCGAAGGCGAAGCCGGGCGTGAGTGCCGAGTCGCTGCGTGCCGCGTACGAGAAGGCCTTCGCCGGCGAGCCGTTCGTCGACCTGCTCCCTGAGGGGCAGTGGCCCTCGACCGCCGCTGTCTACGGCTCCAACGCCGTGCAGATCCAGGTCGCGTACGACGAGGCGGCCGGCCGGATCATCGTGATCAGCGCCATCGACAACCTCACCAAGGGCACCGCGGGCGGGGCCCTGCAGAGCATGAACATCGCCCTCGGACTTCCCGAGGACACCGGACTTTCCACGATCGGAGTGGCACCGTGAGCGTCACGGCAGCACAGGGATTCTCCGCGGCGGGCATCGCCGCGGGAATCAAGGAGAACGGCAACCCGGACCTGGCCCTCGTGGTCAACAACGGTCCGCGTCGCGCCGCCGCGGGCGTCTTCACCTCCAACCGTGTCAAGGCCGCTCCCGTCCTCTGGTCCGAGCAGGTCCTCAAGGGCGGCGAGGTCACCGCCGTCGTCCTCAACTCCGGTGGTGCCAACGCCTGTACGGGACCACAGGGCTTCCAGGACACCCACGCCACCGCCGAGAAGGCAGCCGAGGTCCTCGACGGCCACGGCGCCGGCGAGATCGCCGTCGCCTCGACCGGACTCATCGGTCTGCTGCTTCCCATGGACAAGCTGCTGCCCGGCATCGAGAAGGCCGCGGCGGCCCTGAGCGAGCACGGCGGCGAGAAGGCCGCCATCGCCATCAAGACCACCGACACCGTTCACAAGACGGCCGTGGCCGGCGGCGAGGGCTGGACCGTCGGCGGCATGGCCAAGGGCGCGGGCATGCTCGCCCCCGGCCTGGCCACGATGCTCGTCGTCCTCACCACCGACGCCGACGTCGCCGCCCCCGCGCTCGACGCCGCGCTCCGCGACGCCACCCGGACGACCTTCGACCGGGTCGACTCGGACGGCTGCATGTCCACCAACGACACCGTGCTGCTGCTGGCCTCCGGGGCGAGTGGCATCACCCCGGAGCAGGGGGAGTTCGCCGAGGCCGTACGGACCGTCTGCGCCGACCTCGCCCGGCAGCTGATCGGCGACGCGGAGGGCGCGTCCAAGGACATCCGGATCGAGGTCGTGAACGCCGCGACCGAGGACGACGCCGTGGAGGTGGGCCGCTCCATCGCCCGTAACAACCTCCTCAAGTGCGCCATCCACGGCGAGGACCCCAACTGGGGCCGCGTCCTGTCCGCCATCGGCACCACGAAGGCGGCCTTCGAGCCCGACGAGCTGAACGTCGCCATCAACGGCGTCTGGGTCTGCAAGAACGGCGGAGTCGGCGAGGACCGCGACCTCGTCGACATGCGCTACCGGGAGGTCAAGATCACCGCCGACCTCGCCGCGGGCACCGAGTCGGCCGTCATCTGGGCCAACGACCTCACCGCGGACTACGTCCACGAGAACAGCGCGTACAGCTCATGACCGCCGCGCGGAAGCACACCGCACTCCCGAAGGCGCAGATCCTCATCGAGGCGCTGCCGTGGCTGACCCGGCACAACGGCAAGACCGTCGTCATCAAGTTCGGCGGCAACGCCATGATCGACGAGGAGCTGAAGGCGGCCTTCGCCCAGGACGTCGTCTTCCTGCGGCACGCCGGCCTCAAGCCCGTCGTCGTGCACGGCGGCGGACCGCAGATCAGCGCCCAGCTCGACAAGCAGGGCCTGGTCAGCGAGTTCAAGGCCGGGCTGCGCGTCACCACGCCGGAGGCGATGGACGTCGTACGGATGGTGCTCGCCGGGCAGGTCCAGCGCGAGCTCGTCGGCCTGCTCAACCAGCACGGCCCGCTCGCCGTCGGCATGACCGGCGAGGACGCGCACACCATCACGGCCACCCAGCACCGCCCCATGATCGACGGCGAGGCCGTCGACATCGGCCGCGTCGGCGAGATCACCGCGATCGACACCGGGGCTATCCAGGCGCTGCTGGACGACGGCCGCATCCCGGTCATCTCCTCCATCGCCCGCTCGGCGGAGGACAACCACGTCTACAACGTCAACGCCGACACCGCGGCCGCCGCGCTCGCCGCCGCGCTGAACGCCGAGACGCTGATGGTCCTCACCGACGTCGAGGGCCTGTACGAGGACTGGCCGAACAGCGACGACGTGATCAGCCGGCTCACCGCCACCGAACTGGAGAAGCTCCTGCCGGAACTCTCCAGCGGCATGGTGCCCAAGATGCAGGGCTGCCTGCACGCGGTGCGCAACGGCGTGGAGACCGCCCGCGTCATCGACGGCCGGGTCCAGCACTCGATCCTGCTGGAGATCTTCACCGACGAAGGAATCGGCACGATGGTCGTGCCCGACGCACAGGGGGAAGCATGACCAACGCCGAGCTCTCGCAGCGGTGGAAGTCCGCGCTGATGGACAACTACGGCACCCCGAAGCTGTCCCTCGTGCGCGGCGAGGGCGCCCGCGTGTGGGACGCCGACGGCACCGAGTACCTCGACTTCGTCGGCGGCATCGCGGTGAACGCGCTGGGTCACGCCCACCCCGCGATCGTCGAGGCGGTCTCCACCCAGATCGCCTCCCTCGGCCATGTCTCCAACCTCTTCATCGCCGAGCCGCCCGTCGCCCTCGCCGAACGGCTGCTCCAGCTCTTCGGCCGCACCGGCAGGGTCTACTTCTCCAACTCGGGAGCCGAGGCCAACGAGGCCGCGTTCAAGATCGGCCGGCTGACCGGGCGCACCCACATGGTCGCCACCGACGGCGGCTTCCACGGCCGGACGATGGGAGCCCTCGCGCTCACCGGCCAGACCAAGAAGCGCGAGCCCTTCGTCCCGCTGCCCGGTGACGTCACGCACGTCCCGTACGGCGACGTCGAGGCGCTGCGGGCGGCGGTCACCACCGACACCGCGCTGCTCATCATCGAGCCGATCCAGGGCGAGATCGGTGTGGCCGTGCCGCCGAAGGGCTACCTGGAGGCGGCCCGGGAGATCACCCGCGCCACCGGCACGCTTCTCGTCCTCGACGAGGTGCAGACCGGCATCGGGCGGTGCGGCACCTGGTTCGAATACCAGGCGCACCAGGGCGTGGAGCCCGATCTCGTCACGCTCGCCAAGGGGCTCGGCGGCGGACTGCCGATCGGTGCCACGGTGGCGTTCGGCGAGGCCGCAGACATGCTCGCGCCCGGCCAGCACGGCACGACGTTCGGCGGCAACCCGATCGCCTGCGCCGCCGGTCTCGCGGTGCTGGACACGCTGGCCGCCGACGGAGTGCTGGACAACGTGAAGCGGCTCGGAGAACGGATCCGCGAGGGCGTGGAGGGTCTGGGGCACCCCCTGGTATCCCACGTCCGCGGCGCCGGCCTGCTGCTGGGTATCGTGCTCACCGAGCCCCTCGCACCCCAGGTGCAGCAGGCGGCTCAGGGTGCCGGGCTTCTGGTGAACGCACCCGCCCCCGATGTCGTACGGCTGATGCCGCCGCTGATCATCGGTGAGGCGGAGGTGGACGCGTTCCTCCAGGCGCTGCCGGGCGCCCTCGACGCGGCATACGGGGACGGACGATCCGGAGAGGGACCCACCGGAGAATGAGGCGACGACGATGACCGAGGCGCAGGATTCCGAGCACGGCGGGCCGTCCGTGCCGCAGACCCGCACCGCACGCCACCGCCGGATCGTGGACATCCTGAACCGGCAGCCGGTGCGCTCGCAGAGCCAGCTGGCCAAGCTCCTTAGCGACGACGGGCTGAGCGTCACCCAGGCGACTCTCTCCCGGGACCTGGACGAGCTGGGTGCGGTGAAGATCCGCAATACCGGTGGCGAGCTGATCTACGCGGTGCCGAGCGAGGGCGGATTCCGCACCCCGCACGCCCCGCTGGGCGGCTCCGCCAAGGAGGAGCGGATGCGCCGCCTCTCCGCCGAGCTGCTGATCTCGGCGGAGGCCTCGGCCAATCTCGTCGTGCTGCGTACGCCCCCGGGCGCGGCCCAGTTCCTCGCCTCGGCGATCGACCAGGCCGAGCTGCACGACATCCTCGGCACCATCGCCGGCGACGACACGCTCATGCTGATCAGCCGCGACCCGGCCGGCGGGCAGGCGCTCGCCGACCACCTGCTGCGGCTCGCCCAGAACGAGCGCTGACGCCAGCCCTCAGTAGCGGGTGATGGCCGTCGGACCGGAGCGGGTCCCGATCGCGAGATGCGGACGACGGACCGGATCGGCCCAGGCCAGGATCCGGTCCATCGCGGCCGCCGGCACGGAGACACAGCCGGCGGTCGCGCCGCGCCCGTTGACGTGGAGGAAGATCCCGGCGCCCCGGCCCCGTACCGGCCGGTCGTAGTTGAACCCGACGACGAGGGCCCGGGCGTACTGCACCGGATACGTGATCAGGTGCTCGGCCTCGGCAGCCCGGCAGTCGGCGGGCCGTGGCTCCACCCACCGGTTGTAGGCACGCGCCGCGTTGTCCTGGCACCACCACGACCGGTCGCCGACCCGGCGGTACGGATAGCGCGTCCCCGGCGGGGCCGCCTTGATCCCGAAGGCGTACGGCAGGCCGTACAGTCCGGTGGGCGTCGTCGACGTGCCCTGCTTGCGCGAGGCCCCCTCCGTTAGCCCGTTCGCCCCGAAGCGGGCGGGCGCCGACCCGGCCGCCACCCAGCGGCCCGCCCGCAGACTCCACCACGTGACGGTGCCCGTGGTGGAGGCGGTGGAGGACGCCACCGCCGTGATGAGCTGGCTGCCGCCGCCGGTCTCCGCCAGCCGCGACGGCAGCGGTGCCGCCGCCGGGGGACTGGCCCCGAGCAGGCCGGCGAGAGCGAGCAGGACCGAACCCGTCACCAGAATTCTCCGCATGCCCCGGACCGTAGACCGGCCGCGGCCACGCCACCCGCGGGCCTGGTCCGTCCGGCCCAGCCGCTCAGCTCAGGGCGAGGCAGGCATGACCGGCAACGGGAGCGGCAGCCCCGGCAGCCCGTCCA
This sequence comes from Streptomyces sp. NPDC096323, assembly GCF_040302845.1. Taxonomy (NCBI): domain Bacteria; kingdom Bacillati; phylum Actinomycetota; class Actinomycetes; order Kitasatosporales; family Streptomycetaceae; genus Streptomyces; species Streptomyces sp. NPDC096323. Next base: position 225,133 of record NZ_JBEOSI010000006.1, on the reverse strand, counting down.
TGCTGGTGGCGATGTGCTCCTTCTTCTCGAAGTAGTCGGCGAGCGAGGCGTCGTCCTTCCGCGCGAAGTACTGCCCGTGCAGCGTCCGGTCCTCGTCGTAACTCATGAACGGCACGCCGTACCCGCACGTGTCCCGGATCAGCTCGGCCGTCACCACGATGATGGCTCTCAGCCCGTGCCGGGAAGGATCGACGCCGTCGAAGCGCGCGAGGAGTTCCGGGAAGCGGGGATCGTCACGGAAGACCGGCTCGCCCCGGCCGTGCACCCGCACGATGTTCGGCGGCCCCTGGAAGGCGCACCACATCAGGGTGATCCGCCCGTTCTCGCGCAGGTGGGCGACCGTCTCGGCGGTGCTGCCGGCGAAGTCGAGGTAGGCGACGGTCCGTTCGTCGAGGACGGCGAACGAACCGCTTACACCCTTGGGCGAGAGGTTCACCGTGCCGTCGGCATCCAGCGGGGAGGTGGCGGTGAAGAAAATGGGCTGCGCCTCGATGAAAGTGCGAAGCCGTCCGTCTATGCGTTCATACGTCTTTCCCATGAGGCTGATTATCTGCCCCAATCCGAAGGGTGGCGGTGACATTTCAGCCGGTGGGACGCAGCCACCCCGCCGCCCGGAGCAGCCGCTGCGCCGCCACCCGCACCGCCCGGGGCCGGTCCGGCGCGTCCCGCTCGGACAGCCATTCCCGGGAGAGCCCGGCCGCTTCGGGCAGCAGGGCGCGGGTCGCCGCCCGGACCACGGCCGGTGACGGGTCGTCGATCAGCCGGATCAGCCGGTCCCGGGTCACGGCGTCGAGCGCCCGCAGCCCGCTGACCGCGTGGACGCGGACGGCCGGGGCCGGGTGGTTCGTCAGCGCCCACAGCGTCCCGGCATCGGACCGGTCACCGCATTCGCCGAGCCCTGCGGCGGCGCCCGGTTCGTCGACCTCACCCGCGCACATCGCCCGGTACAGCGGCAGCGGGTCGGTCCCGCCCTGCCGCACCACGTACCGGGCGCAGGCCCGTACGACTCCCGAACGGTCCGCGAGCCAGGCCCGCGCCGCGTCGTGCCGCCCGGCGCGCCGGAGCGCGGTGACGCCCGCCGCCCGCACGCGCGTGGCCCGGGCCGCCAGCAGCACACCGAATACGTCGTCGTGCTCCTCGTCCCGCATGGAGGCGATGGCCGCGTCGGCGCAGAGGTCCTGCAGGGTCGCGTCATCGCAGCCCGCGGCCAGGCGGGCCAGCCGGCCCGGCGCAAGGAGGCCGCGGTCCACGGCGATGCGGTGGGCGAACCTGCGGGTCGTGCGGTCCTCGCTCGCGAGCAGGGCCTCCACCTGCGTGGCGGGCCCTTCGCGCAGGCCCCGGTCGAGCAGGTCCACCGCGAACCGGCCCTGCTCGCGCCGGGCCAGCAGCAGGACGAGTTCCGCGCACGGGACGAGCGTGGAGAGGGGCATCTCCGACAGCAGCGCCCGGGCCCGGTCGCGCACCGGAGCCGCCCAGTCCGTGCACCGCACCAGCAGGAGCGGCAGCAGTGCGGGGGAGCCGGGCACCAGGTCAAGGGCCGACTCGCGGATCCGGCCGTCATGGTGGCACAGGGCGATGACGGCCGCGGACTCCGATTGCGCCCGGCGGCTGCGGCCCCCTCGCAGGTACGACAGCGGCGCGGTCAGGTCCCACCGCAGCCGCCGCCCGCCCGGCGCGACGTACGCTCCGAGCTCCCAGCGCGGCAGGTCGCGTATCGCGTGGTCGAGTTCCGGCCAGGAGGCGGCCGAGACCGGTCCGAGTGCCTCGTGCAGGGACGCGCCGGCTGCCAGTTGCCGCGCTGCCGTCCGGACGTCGTTCATGGTTGGTCCCCCTGGGTGTGCCGGAGTGCCGACCGTACCGGGGACGGCGGGGCCGCTCCCGTGAATATCCCGGCCGCCGCGGTCACCCTCCCCGGCTTTGACAAAACATACGGAGGACCGCATAGTTATGCCTGATAGTGATCGCGGCAGTGGCTGCACCGTGGATCGCGCCGTGAGCAGGCATCCGTGACCGAGTGGGCCGCACTCGCGCGGAGAAGCGGTCGCACATCCAACCCCCTGGTTCTTCCGAGGAGCACGCAGTGAGCAACGGCAACGGCAACGGCGATGTACGTCTGTGGGGCGCCCGCTTCGCGGACGGTCCGGCCGAGGCGCTGGCCAGGCTGTCCGCGTCCGTCCACTTCGACTGGCGGCTCGCGCCGTACGACATCGCCGGCTCCCGCGCCCACGCGCGCGTCCTGAACAAGGCGGGCCTGCTCACCGAGGACGAGCTGAAGCGGATGACCGCCGGGCTCGACCAGCTGGAAGCCGATGTCGCGGACGGCTCCTTCACCGGCACGATCGCCGACGAGGACGTCCACACCGCCCTGGAGCGGGGACTGCTGGAGCGGCTCGGCCCCGACCTGGGCGGCAAGCTGCGCGCCGGACGGTCCCGCAACGACCAGATCGCCACGCTCTTCCGGATGTACCTGCGCGACCACGCCCGCATCATCGGCGGACTGATCGCCGAGCTCCAGGACGCCCTCGTCGGCCTCGCCGAGGCGCACCCGGACGTGGCCATGCCCGGCCGTACGCACCTCCAGCACGCCCAGCCGGTGCTCTTCGCCCATCACGTCCTGGCCCATGTGCAGTCCCTGTCCCGGGACGCGGAGCGGCTGCGGCAGTGGGACGAGCGGACCGCCGTCTCCCCGTACGGCTCCGGCGCGCTCGCCGGCTCATCGCTCGGGCTCGACCCGGAGGCCGTCGCCGCCGACCTCGGCTTCGAGGGCGGTTCGGTGGGCAACTCCATCGACGGCACGGCCTCGCGGGACTTCGTCGCCGAGTTCGCGTTCGTCACCGCGATGATCGGTGTGAACCTCTCCCGGATCGCCGAGGAGATCATCATCTGGAACACGAAGGAGTTCTCCTTCGTCACCCTGCACGACGCCTTCTCCACCGGCTCCTCGATCATGCCGCAGAAGAAGAACCCCGACATCGCCGAACTGGCGCGCGGCAAGTCGGGACGGCTCATCGGCAACCTGACCGGCCTCATGGCCACGCTCAAGGCGCTGCCGCTCGCGTACAACCGCGACCTCCAGGAGGACAAGGAGCCCGTCTTCGACTCCTGCGACCAGCTCGAAGTCCTGCTCCCCGCCTTCACCGGAATGATGGCCACCCTCACCGTCAACCGCGCGCGCATGGAGGAGCTGGCCCCGGCCGGTTTCTCGCTCGCCACCGACATCGCCGAGTGGCTCGTCAAGAAGGGCGTGCCGTTCCGCGTCGCCCACGAGGTCGCCGGTGAGTGCGTCAAGGAGTGCGAGAGCCACGGCATCGAGCTCGACGAGCTGACCGACGAGCAGTTCGCGAAGATCTCCGAGCACCTCACGCCCGAGGTCCGCACGGTCCTCAACGTGGCCGGCGCACTCGCCTCCCGCGACGGCCGCGGCGGAACCGCCCCCTCGGCGGTCGCCGTGCAGCTCGCCGAGGTCAAGGTGGACCTGGCGACGCAGCACGCCTGGGCGGCCGCCCGCAAGTAGCCGGACAGGCATCGCGGGCTACGTTGGGGGTAGCCGAGATTCCTGCCCACGACGAGGAGCCCGCGATGCCGTTCGCCCGACTGACCACAGCGACCACCCCGACCGCCCACATCGGGCTCGGCCTGGCAGCGGTCGGCAGGCCCGGCTACATCAACCTGCACCGCGACCGCGATCTGCCGGGCGAGCGGACGGTCGACGAACTGCGCGCGCGTACGCACGAACTGCTCGACGCGGCCTACGCGCAGGGCGTCCGGTACTTCGACGCCGCCCGCTCGTACGGCCGCTCCGAGGAGTTCCTCGGCGACTGGCTGACCGCCCGGCCCGAGGTGAGGGACGTCGTCGTCGGGAGCAAGTGGGGCTACACCTACACCGCCGACTGGAGCGTCGACGCCGAGGCGCACGAGGTGAAGGACCACACCCCCGCCACATTCGACCGCCAGCGCGCGGAGACCGCCGCTCTGCTCGGCGACCGGCTCGACCTCTACCAGATCCACTCGGTGACCCCCGACAGCCCGGCGCTCACCGACAAGGATCTGCACGCCCGCCTCGCCGCCCTCGCCGCCGAAGGGGTCAGCGTCGGCCTCTCCACCAGCGGACCGGGCCAGGCCGACGCGATCCGGGCCGCCCTCGCCGTCACGGTGGACGGCGAGCCCCTCTTCCGCACGGTCCAGGCCACCTACAACGCCCTGGAGACCTCGGCCGGCCCGGCGCTCGCCGAGGCCCATGCCGCGGGGCTCACCGTCATCGTGAAGGAAGCCATGGCCAACGGCAGGCTCGCGGGCACGGAGGCCCCCGCCGTGATGCGGGAGATCGCCGACGAGGAGGGTCTCGGCAGCGACGCGGTCGCCCTGGCGCTGGTCCTGCACCAGCCGTGGGCCGGGGTCGTGCTCTCCGGCGCGGCGACCGTGAACCAGCTCTCCGCCAACCTCCACGCGGCCGTCCTCGACCTCGACGAGGAGCGCAGGGCGCGGCTGGACGCGCTGGTGGAGGAGCCGGAGGCGTACTGGCGGCACCGCGCTTCGCTCCCCTGGAGCTGAGCCCTCCCCCCTCTTCGGTCACATCGGACGGCTGCGGTACGTCAGTGTGGTGACGGCACACGACGCAGGAGGACGGCTGTGGACGGAAACGAGTTGCTGGCGGCGCGCTTCGAGGAGAACCGGGGCCGCCTCCGGGCGGTGGCGTACCGGATGCTCGGCTCCGACAGCGAGGCGGAGGACGCCGTCCAGGAGGCGTGGATCCGCCTCGGCCGCTCCGACAGCGCGGCGATCGACAACCTGGGCGGCTGGCTGACCACCGTCGTCGGGCGCGTCTGCCTGGACATCCTGCGCTCGCGCCGCTCCCGCCGCGAGGAACCCCTGGAGCCCGGCGTGGCTGAGGCCGACGTGCCCGGCCCGGCCCTGGGCCCGCAGCCCGGGGCCGACCCGGAGCAGCAGGCGCTGATGGCCGACTCGGTGGGCCTCGCGCTGCTCGTCGTGCTGGAGACCCTGGACCCGGCCGAGCGGCTGGCCTTCGTGCTGCACGACATGTTCGCGGTGCCGTTCGACGAGATCGCCCGGATCGTGGACCGCACCCCGGCCGCCGCCCGGCAGCTCGCCAGCCGGGCCCGCCGCCGGGTGCAGGGCGCCGACCCGGTGCCCGACCCCGACGCGGCCCGCCGCCGCGAGGTCGTCGACGCCTTCCTCGCGGCCGCCCGCGGCGGCGACTTCGACGCGCTCGTCGCCGTGCTCGACCCGGACGTCGTGGCCCGCTCCGAAGGGGCGGCCGGAGCGGCCTCGCTGGTGCGCGGGGCCGCGAACGTGGCCCGGCAGGCGCTCATGTTCGCCCCCTTCGCCCGGTCGGCGCGGTTCGCCACGCTCGACGGCGTGCCGGCGGTCGTCTCGGAGGTGGAGGGGCAGCGCTTCTCGGTCATGCGGTTCACGATCGAGCGCGGGAAGGTCGTCGAGCTGTTCGTGATCAACGACCCGGCGCAGCTGCCCGGGCTCGACCTGGTTCTCCTCAACGACTGAGCGGGCGGGGCGGGCAGGGCCGACTGGGCGGGGGAGAGGTCAGCCGGCCACTCCCCGGCCGTCCGCCCACGCGGCCAGGGCGTCGAAGTCGGCCCGATCCAGACCGGTCCGCGGATCGATCCACAGCAGGAGGCTCCGCGCGCCCGCCCCGTGTTCCTCGACCCATGCCCGGTCCTGCCCGGTGATCTCGTCGTCGACCCAGGCGAACGGCCGTCCGGCCGCGTACTCGACGACGTACCGAGTCTTCCAGTACGTCCCGGCCGGTGCGGGGCCGTGCATGTCGGGCCAGTCGATGTACGGCAGGGCGGGCAGCCCCAGACGCGGCCCGATCCACTCGTTCGCCTCGTCCTTCCAGGTCGTCGCCCAGACAAGTTCGTAGCGGCCGGCCAGCGCGAGCAGCTCCTCGCCGTGCTCGGGGTTGAGCAGGACGGGCAGCGCCGGGCCGTCGGTCCACCCTGTCGGCCGCATGAGGTGCCTGGTGTATCCCTCCGGCGAGCGGCGGCGGGAAAGTGCCGCGTACGGATTGAGCGGACCGTCGATGTCGATCAGCAGAAGAGGCAGTGTTGACTCCACAGCACCAATGATGCCGCTTGCGAGCGCGAGAAGTGCAGGTTCTGCGTGCCGTCTCGGGACGAGTTCTACCACGATGCAGCGAGCCAAGTTGCGTGTCCTGCTGCCTGTTTCCTCGTTCTGATGACTGTGATGCATCAACGGTGTCGCTCGCACAACGCGAGGGCAGTCTGGTGACGCTATGAATGAGCACGGAGCGTGATTGGTGAGTCGAGTCAGCCGCAGTCCGGTCCAGCGTGGTCCTGCGCCGGCACCCGGTGTTGCGACGTTGTACGTCGTTCCCGGCGTGCCCATGTTGCGGCCTGCGGAGGCTGTGTTCGAGAGCACCCTCCTAGGCTTTCGCGAGCACCAGAAGGCCAGGAACCTGCAGGACACGACGGTCAACGGCCGGGAGAACGTAATCCGGCAGGTTCATGCCGTTGCGGACGCCTACCCGTGGGAGCCTGACTGGAATGCTGCGTTGTTCGACCGCTGGATGTCGCTATGCGCTCCGGGCAACACGAGCGGCACTCTGGGGTCGAAAGCGCGAGTCCTGAGGCTGTACTTGGAGTACCTCACCAACCCGGCCTACCAGTGGCAAGAAGTGTGCTTGAACCTCTTCGGCACCTTCCCAGCGCAGGTGGTGCGTGACCTCAACGCGGTTCGGCACTCGCAGGATTACGTGGGGCGGCCCAACCGGAATCGTCCACTGACACGGCAGGAGATCAAGCAGTTCTTTTCCCAAATGGATCCGGAGATCAAGCGGATGCAGGCTGTGGGGCATAAAGGCGCGCTGGCGGCGGCCCGGGACGTAGCGATGTTCACCACCGCCTACGGGTGGGGGCTACGGCGTCGAGAGACCGCCCGGCTGGAGACGCATGACTGGCGGCGGCAGGCGAAGCTGCCGGAGTTCGGAGACCTGGCCGGGCTATCGGTGCGCTGGGGCAAGGCGAGTGCTGGGCAGCCGCCCCGGCGGCGGACCGTGGTGTCCGTATGGCCGTGGGCGGTTGCCACCGTTCGCTTCTACCTCGACCACGTGCGTCCGCAGTTCTACCTTGACCGGCCGGACGACGGAGTCATGTTCCCGACCGAGCGCCACGAGACGATCTCTGAACGTTCGGTGAATGCGCGCTTTGCGACCTGGCGTGACCGGGCCAGCCTGTCTGCGGACCTGGACCCGCACTGTCTGCGCCATACCTACGTTACCCGGCTCATCGAGAGCGGCTATGACACGCAATTCGTAACTGAGCAGGTTGGGCATTCCCACGCGGCCACGACGGCCATCTACACGGCGCTCAGCAGCGACTACAAGAACCTCAAGGTGCGGGAATTCCTCGATGCCCAAGAGGAGAAGATGCTGCACCAGGCATTCGCCCGTGCTGATGCGGAGGCTCAGATGGAGGATGAGTTCGAAGATGCTCCCGCAGAGCCACGCAGTAAACGCAGGAGGGCATGATGGCTGACCCCAACGATGCTGCACGCCGCAAAGCCATGGAAGAGCTGCAGCCCCAGTACGAGTGGCGCCTACGTGAGCTGATGGCCGTACGCAAGAACTGGTACACCACTACCAAGCTGGTCCCAGCACTTCGTGAGCGTGGCTTCGAATTCGACCGCAGCTACATCTTTCGCCTGGTGAAAGCGGACCAACCACCCAAGGTGGCCATCGGCCTCCTTGTTGCTCTCTGTCAGATCCTGGAATGTACATTTGAGGAACTCGTGGCCCCGATCACCCCGGAAGAACCTGCGGCGCCGGAGCCTGGTCCGGTAACTCGGCTGAGGCCGGTTCTTCCTGACACTCCGATGCTGTCCCCGGACTTCTTCGATGCCGAAAGCTGATCCGTGTCTGCCGAAACGACAACGTGTGCTTCCTGCGGGCAACAAAAACAGATTGTGTCGCGCAAAGCCGGACGCCCTAGATGCGAACCGTGTTGGCGGGACAGTCGACGGCGGAGCTGCATCGACTGCAGTGAAGTTAAACGCTCGCGAAAGATTACCGAGGCCGGTCCGGTCTGTGACCGGTGTTGGAGACAGCGCCAGCCACTCGAACAGTGCTCCGGCTGCGGCCGGATGCGGCACCTCACCTCTCGCACTGATCGGCTTTGCGGTTCCTGCTGGGCACGTGTTAAGGGACGCAGGGAGGCGTGCCGGGACTGCGGGCAGGTCCGCCGCGTCGCCGGCCGGACCGTTGATGGGCCACAGTGCAGCACCTGCCGCGAACGCACCGACCGCCAACCCTGCGATGGCTGCGGTGAAACCCGTCGTATCAACGCCCGTACGTCCCAAGGGCAGTACTGTCGGGCGTGCTGGAACCGGCTTCGGCCTTCGCCGCTCTGCACGACTTGCAAGCGTCGCCCATCGGCACCGGTTCCCACTGTCGACGGCCTTCCTCGCTGTCACTTGTGTTATTTGGCCATGCGTGTCCCCTGCAGCCGATGCGGGATTGTGTCCCGCGCCGATCGCCACTGGCCGGAGGGGCCCATCTGTATCTCCTGCGCCAATGCTGTCTTCAGCACGCATGCTGCCTGCGCCACATGCCACCGGGATTCCGTCGTCTTCCAGCGCACTGACAATGGCGACCCGCTCTGTCCTGAATGCTCAGGTGTCCATCTCCGGTACCGGTGCATTTCCTGCGGCTCCCTCGGCAGACTTGAACACCGCGGTCGCTGCCCAGCATGCATGGTCCAGATCAAAATTGAGGAAACTTTCACCGCGTGTGGCAACCTCCCGAACATTCGGCTGATTCCCCTCGCGGAGGAGTTGGCCCGCTACGACAACCCGCACACGGTGCTCGGCTACCTGCAGAACAAAGCAGGAGGGAAACTCATCCGCAAGATGGTAACCGGGGAGCTCAAATGCAGCCACGAGGCACTCGACGGGCTCCCGCAAACTAATTCGGTGACGCACCTGCGTAATTTACTCGTACTCACCGAGGTCCTACCAGCGCGTGACGAGCAACTCGCCCAGTTTCAATTGGACATCCGCCGGCTCGCGGACGTATCTGACACCGACGACCGCCTTGTGCTCGTCCGCTATGCCCGCTGGCAGCTGTTGCCTATGGCCCACCGGCAGATCAATCAGCGCGGCAGCCTGACGATCGGCAGCCGGACATACCTGACGAACCACCTACGGGCAGCGCGTCAGCTCTGCCTCCACCTCCGCGGTCACCGAAGCTCGCTCGGCACCTGCCTGCAGCCACTGGTGGACCGTTGGGTGGCCGCACACCGCGTCCGGCAGGGCGAAGTTCGGCGCTTCCTGACGTGGGCCGCAGCCCACCAACTCGCTCCCAAGTACCTGGCCGTGTCTGCTCTGGCCAACTGCGAGGACCGGTCGATCATGAGCGACCGGGACCGCGTGGTGCTCGCGCATCGGCTCGAGACTGACGGGAGCATCACGCTGCCGGTCAGGGTGTCAGGATGCCTGGTCCTTCAGTACGGCCAACACTGCACCCGCTTGGTTGCTCTCAATGCAGACGACGTACTCGATCATCCCTCGGATCCCGCGGTCTGCGGGCTCAAGGTCGGCCGCGATCCCCTCTGGCTCCGTCCGCGGCTCTCCGCCCTGGTCCGAAGGCTCATTGACGAACGCCGCCCGATTGCCGCCACGCACTTGCCCAACCCCTACCTGTTCCCTGGCAGCCGACCGGGCCAGCCGATCTCAGCGAGCACACTCACCCGACGCCTGGCCGCGCACGGTATTCCTGCAGCCCGACTCGCGCGCAATGGCGCGATCCTCGCCATGGTCGACAACATCCACTGGAAACTCGTCGCTGACCTGCTCGGCCTCGCCGACCAGACCGCATATCACTGGCATCACATCAACGGCGGCGACCGAGCCAGCTACGTGGCCAGCCGTCTGAAGAAACACCCTGCATCGACCAGCCCTGAATAGCTGGCCTGGCGAATTACTCAGCGAATGATGACGTTAATGCTGTGGTCCCGAAAAATTTCCAAGATGACTTCGAACAGCGACACACCCTCCCTACTCGGGCCGTCGCGCTGAGCAAGGGACGACTTCGCGACGCTGGCGGAGTGCCACTCCAGCGTGAATGGTGACTTGGCACCCCAGCGGCCGCGCAGGCAGTCGTCCAGAGCGTCGAGGTTCCACCCGAAATAGCCGCCTGGCCCGTTCACGGCCTCGCCCAGAGCGCAGTAGAAGCCGTCCTCGTCCGCGATGTGCTCACCGTCCAGGTGATAGGTGGTGCTGGATGGGCGATCCGGCAAGGATCGAAAGCTGTGATGCGTCAGCGCCACGGACAGCCAACCACGACGGCCAGCCGGGCCGAGAGAATGCCACAACCCGGCCCGGTTCATCTGTCCGGCGCGGATGAGCTCCCATGGCCATTCGGACTCCACGAGCGCGTTGTCGCACCACAGACGCGCGGCCAGATCGACCAGGCCCGCTCCTCTCGTCGAGGGTCGCACCGCCTCCGGCGTCACGTTGCTGACGAAGTACTGCCCCATCCTGGCGCCCGATGAGTCCAAGAACGCGAGATTGGCATTGCCAGCCAGCCCTCGCTTGCTGCCCATGCGATCAATACACACCCGCAGGCCGCCTTGAGGCGAACATCCGAGCAACTCAACTCTCCGTGACCCGTCCCTCAGCGGCACGAAGAGCCCGGCGGCCTCTTGGGCATGCCCCCAGAAGTCACCCTCGTCATCATCGCTGGTCAAAGAACAGCCGGCCCCAACAACGCCCATACCTTGCCCCCACCATCTCGACCAGCAGTCGATCTTACTGGCCCGGGCGTCGGTGATGAGCCTCGTTGAATTTGGCTCTGACTGGATCCGCGTGAACGCTCCTGTAGGTTCTTCCGGACTCGCGTGGGCGGATCCCCGGCGAAAGGGAGTGACCGTGGCTGACGAACGGCTTGATGCCGAGTGGCTTCGCGGCTGGTGTGAGCAGGCGGATGCGGCGCTCGCGAAGCTGATGGAATCGTTCCAGGCACGGTTTGGCTTCGAGCCTGGCAACAACGTGGTCGTGCACGCTTCGGAGGCGAGCCATCAGGCCACCGACGCTCTCGTGGAGCTGACGCCGATTCCTTCGGACCTGACCACGATGTACTGGGTGATCGACGAGGTCTCCTTGCCCGATGTGGAGAACGGCTACTTCGTCCATCCGGCCTCGCTGGTCGCGAACCACTTCCGCGAGTACGGGGCCGTCCAGATCGACGGGGAAGAGCCTGCCCTGATATTCGCCAGCGACGGGGGCGGCCATCTGTTCGCGCTGGCGCGCTCTGGGCGGGTTTGGAGGTCGACCACCGCCTCGTGGTTCGATCAGTTCGACCTTGCTGCGGCCGGTCTTCAGGAGTTCTTCGAGGGGCTCTCTCGGCGGATCAGCGGCCAGCTCTGACGGCTTGTCGAAGGGCGAGCCGACTCAAAGCCGGGTGAGGGTCTGGATCCTCACCCGCTCCTGAGATTGAGCCGATTACTACCGCGAGGAGGCGTCTGCCCACGGCGCCATGTCGAAGTCTCGGTCGACGGCGTCTTCTTCGTACCAGCCCCGGCCGTTGAGCCAGGTCTCAAGCCACTCGGCGAGGCTTCCTGCGTCGACGAACCACGCCCTGGAAACGTCCTGGCCCGTGATCGCGTTGGGCTCGAAGAGCAGGACAGTTCCGTCTTCGCTGCGGCAGTCCACGCAGGCGAACATCGCGCAGCCCCAGTCCAGCACCGGCACGACCCCTTCGGGCCACGACCACCAGGTGTCCGATCCCTCCGGAGGGATCCTGTCCAAGTACTCCTGCACGACAGAAGTCTCCCAGTCTGCCTCCGGTCCGCCGGAGAGTGGCAGCACAGAGTCCGCAGGGCCGAAGCCGCCATCGCCCACCTTCCGGTAGAGCGTGGCGAGCAGGGGATGCAGGCGAAAGCCCAGCTTCCGCTCGGCCTTGGCCAGCTCTGCGGCGGAAACCGGAGGCTGAAGCAGGTCACTCGCTGCTGAAGCAGCTACAACTCGGTTGATCAACTCTTCGAAGTCCTTCACGGCCGCATCTTCTCTGATGCATCCGATAGATCAACGGCCGGAGCCCGATCAGCGGCTTTCACGCAGGTCCGGTCAGAGCCTTGAATTTCCCCACCCAGTGCTCAGGTGGTTCCCCGGACTTGCTCACATCTCTCCCCACCCGCCGCGCTCTGACCTGCGGACGGATGTCACTCTGGAGGCGCCGCCCGATAGCCAGTCCAGCCAGAGCGGGAATGGTCGGTGCTACGGCTGCTCGGTTGCCGCTGGACGGTTGTGCCATGCATGTCCGCAGGCGCCCTTGCAGTACGTCTCGCGGCGGCGAGCGTCAGCAACGGCAAACACGGAAACGAGGACGCGGAACGCCTTGACGTGTTCGGCGGAGGGCAGGCCAGCGAACCCGTAGCGGGGCGGGTCCATGCAGATCATTACCGAGGGGTTAGCCGTGGCCTTCACGCCGGACCGCGCCACCCCCGCACGGCCGTCCGCAGCTGTAATGTGCGCCTGCATCGCATAGCCAGCGACTTCCTGCAGAACCATCTGCTGGCGTGTCGGGGCGAGGCCTGAGAACCAGCTCACACCAGCGTCCAACGTGCGAAGCCCCTGGGCGATCTCGTTGACGACCCGCTCCATCTCGCGCCGGGAGGTGCGGCCGTCGTCGCTGCTCGGTTTGGTCATCGCTGGATGATTTCACGACGTCGGTTCTCCAAGGCTCCGGCCATCGTTGCTGGCACCAACCGACTGGGGAACAAAAAGCGGACTGGCCAATTTTGACAGAACTTCATCATCGGCACAGCTGAGCCGTAGATGCCGGCTTGGAAGTAGTCACCCAACGTGACTACTCGCTTGGCGCACTGGGCAAGAACCAATACTGCCCACCGCCAGTAGCAGCGGCTTCATGGCGACATGGTCCTCCGGCCCCGGCGAGCGGCGCGAGCCCATTTCTGGTGAGACGTGAACGTCTCAAATGGGCTAGTGTCGTCTCATGTCTCTTGATCGTGAGCAGGTCCTGCGCAGCGCCGCCGCCCTGCTGACCCGCAAATCGACGGCCACCATGGACGAGGTCGCCAAGGCCGCCGGGATCGGCCGCGCCACGCTTCACCGGCACTTCGCCGGACGGGACGCCCTGGTCAGAGCGTTGGAGGAGCTGGGAATCCAGGAGGTCGGGGCAGCTCTCGACGCCGCACTGCTGGACGAGGGCACCTCGGAGGAGGCGCTGCGCAGGTTCGTCGCCGCGATCGAGCCGAGCGCCGGGCTCCTCTCCTTCCTCGTGACCGAGAATCAGCTCTTCGAGGGCGACGGGCAGAACGACGGCTGGGACCGCCTCGACGCCCGGGTCGCCGCGTTCTTCCGGCGCGGCCAGGAGCGCGGCGAGATCCGCATCGACCTGGCTCCGGCCTGGCTGACCGAAGCGCTCTACGGGCTCATCAGCAGCGCCGCGTGGGCCGTTCAGGCGGGACGGGTGGCCGCACAGGACTTCGCGTACATGATCGTCGAGTTGCTGCTCGGCGGCGCACGCCGGAGCGTGGAGCAATGAGCAGCATGGAACGGCAACCCGAGCCCCCGTACGAGCTGTACCGCCCCGGGCGGTGGATCGCGCTGGCCGTACTCGTCCTCGCCGTGCTGCTGGTGGCCGTCGACGCCACCGTGCTGGGCCTCGCGACCCCGTTCCTCAGCGAGGACCTCGAACCGACCGGTACCCAGCTGCTCTGGATCGGTGACGTCTACTCCTTCGTCATCGCCGGGCTCCTGGTCTCCATGGGCAGCCTCGGTGACCGCATCGGCCGCAAGAAGCTGCTGCTGTGCGGAGCCACCGCCTTCGGTGCGGTCTCCGTGCTCAACGCCTACGCCCAGACGCCCGAGATGATGATCCTCGCGCGGGCCCTGCTCGGTGTCGCCGGCGCCACCCTGATGCCGTCCACCCTCGCCCTGATCCGCAACCTCTTCCACGACGCGCGGGAGCGGAGCCTCGCCATCGGTATCTGGGGAGCGATGGCCTCGGCGGGCGCCGCCGTCGGACCCGTCGTCGGCGGGTTCCTGCTGGAGCACTTCTGGTGGGGATCGGTCTTCCTGATCAACCTGCCGGTCATGGCGGTGCTCGTGGTGGTCGGGATCAAGATGATCCCCGAGTCGAAGAACCCGGCGCCCGGACCGTGGGACCCGCTGAGCGTGCTGCTCTCCCTGGTCGGCATGGTCGGGGTCGTCTACGCCGTCAAGGAGCTCGCCGCACACGGCGGAAGCTGGGAGGTCGCGGTCTCGGGCCTCGGCGGCCTGGCGGTGCTCGTCTGGTTCGTACGCCGGCAGTTCCGGCTCCCCGCCCCGCTGCTCGACATGCGGCTCTTCCACCACCGGGGTTTCTCCGGCGCGGTGCTCGCCGATCTGCTGACCATCCTCGGCCTCTCCGGCCTGGTCTTCTTCCTCTCCCAGTTCCTGCAGCTCGTCCAGGGCCGCGGACCTCTGGAGGCCGGGCTCGCCGAACTGCCCGCGGCCATCGGCGCGGTCACCGCGGGTCTGCTGGCCGGCACCACCGCCCGCCGCTTCTCCGTACGGTCGGTGGTGGCCGGAGGCCTCGGCGCGATCGGCCTGGCCCTGGCCGCGGTCGCCGCCGTCCACAAGGACACCGCCTATCCGCTGATCGGCGCGCTCCTGCTGGTCGTCGGCGTCGGCGCGGGCTTCGCCTTCACGGTCACCTCCGACGTGATCCTCTCCAGCGTCCCGAAGGAGCACGCCGGCTCCGCGTCCGCGGTCTCGGAAACGGCGTACGAGCTGGGAGCCGCCCTCGGCATCGCCCTGCTCGGATCCATCGTCACCGGGGTCTACCAGGGCTTCAACGCCCCCGCCGGGACACCTCCGGATGTCGCTTCGGCCGCCCACGAGTCACTGGGCGGCGCGGTCGAGGCGGCCGAGTCGCTGCCCGAACAGCAGGCGACGACCCTGGTCTCCGCCGCGCAGGACGCCTTCGTCGACGGGCTGGGAGCCGCATCGGCCATCGGCGCGGTCGTGCTGGTGGCGACGGCGGTCGCGGCCTGGTTCCTGCTGCGGGACCAGGAACTGGAGGAAGGCATCGTGCACGACTGACGCGGGCACGGGGAAAGGCCCGTACCGCCCGGTTTGCGGGGAGGTACGGGCCCTTCCGGCGCTCGTGCGCCGTGCCGTCGGGCTCCGGCTCAGGCGGCCTTGGCCTTCGTCGCGTACATGTCGACGTACTCCTGCCCGGACAGCCGCATCACCTCGGCCATCACGGAGTCCGTCACCGCCCGCAGCACATAGCGGTCGCGGTCCATGCCCTCGTAGCGCGAGAACTCCATCGCCTCACCGAAGCGGACCGTGACCTTGCCCGGCCGCGGCAGACCGGCGCCGCCCGGCTGCAGCTTGTCCGTACCGATCATCGCGAACGGCACCACCGGGGCGCCCGTCATCAGCGTCAGCCGCGCGATGCCCGTACGCCCCCGGTAGAGGCGGCCGTCGGGGGAGCGGGTGCCCTCCGGGTAGATCGCGAAGGCCTTGCCCTCCTCCAGCACCCGGCGGCCCGTCATCAGCGCCGCGACACCGCCGCGGCCGCCGTCCCGGTCCACCGGGATCATCCCGCTGCCCGTGAAGAACCAGGCCATCAGCCGGCCCTTGATGCCCTTGCCGGTCACGTACTCGTCCTTGCCGATGTAGAACACCGGCCGGTCGCAGCAGATCGGCATGATCATCGAGTCGATGAACGTCAGGTGGTTGCCCGCGAGGATCACCGGCCCGGTCCCCGGAATGTTCTGCGCGCCTTCCACCTGGGGGCGGAACATCAGACGCAGGATCGGTCCGAGCACTGCCTTGATGAGTGCGAGTCGGGACAACGGTTCCTCCGGTGTTGTGGCCGGGCCGGCCGGGGGCGACGGATGGTGAGGGTCCATGCAGGTGAGGACGATACTCGCGGGTACTCGCCGATCGCACATCGGGTTCACCCAGTGGATACGCAGTGTTGATGTGTGTTTGCGCCATGTTCGTCCGGATGGCGCCGTCCGGACCGCGCCGCTGCCTACGCTCGGTCCTCGCCGACAGGTGCCGGACATCACATGCGAGGAGCATTCATGACAGAGCGTGAGCAGGCCAGCCCCGGACGGCGGACCGTCGTGGGGGTGGGGGCGGCGGTGCTCGGCACCGCCGCGCTCGGAGTCACCGCAACGGCGCAGGCGGCCGGGAAGCCTGCGGACAAGTCCGGCGGGCACGGCGGCCACCGCCTCGGCCTGCCGGTGCCGACCGTCATCGGACACCGCGGCGCCAGCGGCTACCGCCCCGAGCACACGCTCGGCTCCTACCAGCTGGCCCTCGACATGGGCGCGCACATCATCGAGCAGGACCTGGTGCCGACCCGCGACGGCCATCTCGTATGCCGCCACGAGAACGACATCACCGCCACCACCGATGTGTCCGCCCACCCGGAGTTCGCCAGCCGCCGGACGACGAAGACGGTCGACGGCGTGTCCCTGACCGGCTGGTTCACCGAGGACTTCACCCTCGCCGAACTGAAGACGCTGCGGGCCAAGGAGCGCATCCCCGGCAGCCGCCAGAAGAACACGCTGTACGACGGCCGCTGGGAGATCCCCACCTTCGAGGAGGTTCTGCGCTGGGCCGACCGTGAGGGCCGCAAGCGTGGAAAGCCCGTCTGGCTGTACGTGGAGACCAAGCACCCCACCTACTTCCGCGGCCTGGGCCTCGGGCTCGAGGAGCCGCTCGCCAAGCTGCTGCGCCGCTACGGCCGGCACCGCGCGCAGTCGCCGCTCATCCTCCAGTCCTTCGAACCCGGCAGCATCCAGCGCCTCGCGAAGCTCGTCGCCACCCCGCGCGTCGTGCTGCTCTCCGGCGCCGGTTCCAAGCCCTGGGACTTCGTGACCTCCGGCGACCCGCGCACCACCGACGACCTGGTGAGGCCCGCCGGCCTGAAGTGGATGGCGTCCTTCGCCCAGGGCATCGGCCCCACCCTCGACCTGATCATCCCGAAGGACGGATCCGGCCGGCTCACCACGCCCACCACCCTGGTCCGGGACGCGCACGCGCAGGGCCTGATCCTGCACCCGTACACGATGCGAAACGAGAACACCTTCCTGCCCGCCGACTTCCGCCGGGGCACGGACCCCAGCGCCTACGGGGACGCCTTCGGCGCCTTCGCCGCGTACTTCGCCACGGGAATCGACGGGATCTTCTCCGACAACCCGGACACGGCGCTGCTCGCGGCGGCGGACTTCGCCGCGAAGTAGCGGCCCCGGGTCTCCGGACGTCAGCACCCGGCCCGGGCGTGCCCCGGTCGGGTGGTCCCGGCGGGTTCGGCGACCGGCGGACCGTATACCGGGTCGGGTGGGGGCGTGACGCTTCTCGATCTTCCTCAGGCCCTGCCCGCCCCGGGTGCCGCCACCCTCGTCCGCCTTCTGTATCCGCTCGTCAGGGCCGAGGCGAACGCCGAGGCCGCGGCATCCGCCACCGGCGCCGCCCTGGACGCCGCCGACCTCGAACAGGCCGTCTGGCTGCGGCTGCTGGAACGGCCGGCGGGCCGGGGCCTGCCGGCGGACCCCGCCCGATGGGTCCGGGACACCATCAGGTCGGAGGCCCGCCGGGCCCGCCGTACCGCCCGGCGGGAGCGCCCCTACCGCGACGAGGCGGCCGTCGGTCCCTCCGGCTGCCCCGAGAAGGCCGCCCTCCTCGCCGACCAACGCCGGGTGCTGCACGCCGCGGTGGACCGGCTGCCCGGTCCCTGTCCGCGCTTACTGCGCGCGCTGTTCTCCCCGCTCGACCTCACCTACCGCGAAATCGCAGGGGAGTTGGGTATGTCACAGGGGAGTTTGGGGCCGATCCGTTCCCGATGCCTTGGATGTCTGCGCAGAATGCTGGCGGCGGAGGTTGTAGCTCCTGAACTGCGGGGAAAGGAGCGGTAGACAACCGGCGGATCAGGTGAGCGAGAGGTATGCGCAGATGGGCATGAGCGTGATCATCTCGGCGGCGAAGGCACAGGACGCCGAACAGATCTTGAAACTCCAGTACCTCTGTTTTCAGAGCGAGGCGGAGCTGTACGGGAACTACCGGATCGACCCGCTCGTCCAGACCCTCGACTCGGTACGCGCCGAAATAGCCACGAACCTGGTGTTCGTGGCGCGGCTCGGCGAAGAAGTCGTCGGTTCGGTACGCGGGTCGGCGGACCAGGACGGGACCGGGCAGATCGGGAAACTCTGCGTCCATCCCCGGCTCCAGGGGCACGGCCTCGGCGCCCGCCTGCTGGGCGCGGCGGAGGCCGGACTCGCCGACGAGCGGTCGGCCACCCGCTTCCGGCTGCACACCGGGCACCGGAGCGAAGGCAATCTACGGCTCTACCGGCGCGCGGGCTACGCCCCCGTCGGCGACGCCACCGGTCAGGACGGCGTCCGGATGATCCTCCTGGAGAAGGAGGCATCCGCGCCCGCGTACGTGACGAGCGCTTAACGGTGACGAGCGCTTAGTTCGAAGGCCTCGCGCGGCGCAGCCACATCATCCCGGTGACCGGAAGGATCACCGGGATGAACAGGTAGTCCCGGCCGGAGTAGGACCAGACCGTCGCGTCCGAGAACGCCGAAGGCTCGACCAGCGTCCACGTGCCCACGATCAGCACCCCGGCGAGCTCGGCGGCACAGCACACCAGTGCCGTCCGCCGCGCCTTCTCGCCGCCGCGCACCAGCGAATACGTGATGAAGCCATAGACGGCCGCGGCGGCCGCCGACAGCACGTAGGACAGGGGAGCCTTCCCGAAGTCCAGGATCATCTGGACGATCGCGCGGGACGCCGCCGCCACGGTGAACACGCCGTAGAACCAGACCAGTACGCGCCCGGGACCGGTGCCCAGATCGAAGGGCTGCTTCTCGGCGGGGGCCGCTGCGGGGGTGCGATCGGTGTCGGTCACGGTCAGTTTCCCCAGATGTCGTAGAGCCGTACTTCGAGAACGGCCAGCACGACCGCGCCCGCCGCCACCGTCACCGAACCCCACCGGGTCCGCTCGCTCAGCGACAGGAAGCCCGCCGCCGGTACGGCGAGGAAGGCCCCGATCAGATACGCGAGGAAGATGGTCATGCCCTGTTCCGGCCGCTCGCCGCGGGCCAGCTGCACGATTCCCACCACCAGCTGGGACAGCGCCAGCAGCGAGACCACGGCCATCCCGATGAAGTGCCAGTCCTTGGTGGGCTGGTCCCGGTAGGCGGCGAATCCGCACCAGGCGGCGAGGGCGAGGGCGGCCACGCCGACCGCGATCGTCAGGGCGTCAAGCATGAGCCGAGGGTATTACGGGCCGCGGCGCCCGTTGCGTGCGCCCCCGTGCCCGCGGACGAGGCGGAAGCCCGTGCCTCGCCCCACGGGCGGGCGGCGGGGACTCCGGCCGAGGGGGAGCCCCTGGTCGTGGTCTTGACCACACTCCCGGGGCCCGCAGCCGGTGAGGGCTGGTCCTGTCCCCGGGCCCATTCTCGTATCCCCGCAGGTCACGGCGGGGAGAGCCGAGTCCGTCCAGACCCTTCGGGCGGCGGTGCGCCACCATCCAAGGCTGTCCGCTATCCGGACAGCCGGTCCGGCCAGAACCTCACGTCTGCTTTACTTGGCCCATGACCACGACGAGCAGCCGCATCCTTGCGACCGAGGCGATCACGACGCCCGGTGCTCGTTGTATGTGTCGAATGCGCGCCTTCTGAGGGCCCCCGCCTGAGCCTCGCGCCCCGAAGCGAGACCGAGCCCGAGCCGTCCGCACCCAGCGGAACGCGCCTCACAGCACGCTGCCGCGCGGCCACCGCCGTGTCCGGCCGTGCCCCCGCTCGGAACGTCCGATCGAAACGTCCGGACAGTCTCACCGGACGAATGCCCCGTGCCCGGCGGACACCGCGCCGCGCACTCGACAGTGACGGAAACCCTGTGATCACCACTACGGGCCTCACGAAGGTCTACCAGTCGCGCGGCCGTGAGGTCACCGCTCTGGACGGCGTCGACCTGCACGTCCGCGAGGGCGAGGTGTACGGCGTCATCGGGCAGAGCGGCGCCGGCAAGTCCTCCCTCATCCGCTGCGTCAACCTGCTGGAGCGCCCCACCTCCGGCACCGTGACCGTCGCGGGCCAGGACCTCACCGCGCTCGCGGGCCGTGGCCGCCGGGCCGGCAAGGAACTGCGCGAGGCGCGCAGCCGCATCGGCATGGTCTTCCAGCACTTCAACCTGCTGGCCTCCCGCACCGTCCAGGGCAACGTGGAACTCCCGCTGGAGATTCTCGGAGTCACCGGCCGCGAACGGACCCGCAAGGCGCTCGAACTCCTCGACCTGGTCGGCCTCGCCGACAAGGCCAAGGCCTACCCGGGCCAGCTCTCCGGCGGCCAGAAGCAGCGCGTCGGCATCGCCCGCGCCCTCGCCGGCGACCCCAAGGTGCTGCTCTCCGACGAGGCGACCTCGGCCCTGGACCCCGAGACCACCCGCTCCATCCTCCAGCTGCTGCGCGACCTCAACCAGCAGCTCGGCCTCACCGTCCTGCTCATCACGCACGAGATGGACGTCGTCAAGACGATCTGCGACTCCGCCGCGCTGATGCAGAACGGCCGCATCGTCGAGTCCGGAACCGTCGGCGACCTGCTCGCCACCCCCGGGTCCGAACTCGCCCACGAACTCTTCCCGGTCGGCGGCACCGCCTCCGGCCCCGACCGCACGGTCGTCGACGTCACCTTCCACGGGGACGCCGCCGACCGGCCGGTGATCTCGCAGCTCTCCCGTACGTACAACATCGACATCTCGATCCTGGGCGCCGCGATGGACACCGTCGGCGGCAAGCAGATCGGCCGGATGCGCATCGAGCTGCCCGGCCGGTTCGAGGACAACGTCGTCCCGATCGGCTTCCTGCGCGAGCAGGGACTGCAGGCCGAGCTCGTGGACGGCACAGACCCCGCACCCGTCGTCATCCCCGCACCGCTCACCAAGGAGGTGGCGAAGTGACCTGGTCCGAAATGCAGCCGCTGCTCACGCAGGGCACCGTCGACACCCTCTACATGGTCCTGTGGTCCGCGGCCGTCACCATCCTGGCCGGACTGCCGCTCGGCGTGCTGCTCGTCCTCACCGACAAGGGCGGACTGCTGCAGAACACCCCGGTGAACAAGGTCATCGGCGTGATCGTGAACATCGGCCGCTCGCTGCCGTTCATCATCCTGCTGATCGCCCTGATCCCCTTCACCACCTGGGTCGTCGGCACCTTCATCGGCCCGACCGCGATGATCGTGCCGCTCGCCGTGGGCGCCATCCCCTTCTTCGCCCGGCTCGTCGAGACGGCCGTGCGCGAGGTCGACCACGGGCTCGTCGAAGCCGTCCAGTCCATGGGCGGCTCGATCCCGACGATCGTCCGCAAGGTTCTGCTCCCGCAGGCGCTTCCCTCGCTCGTCTCCGGCGTCACCACCACCCTCATCGTGCTCATCGGCTACTCCGCGATGGCCGGAGCGGTCGGCGGCGAAGGGCTCGGCTCCAAGGCCGTCACCTACGGATTCCAGCGCTTCGACAACCAGTTCATGCTCATCACCGTCGCGCTGCTGATCGTCATCGTGACCGTGATCCAGCTGATCGGCGACGGAGCCGTACGCCTGCTGGCCCGCCGAGGCCGCACCACCTCCTGAACTTCTTCTCTCAGAGCCCGCACTCCTTGTCCGGGCGTACCACCATCACCACCTGAAAGAGGCACTCTTCGTGCGTAAGAACATCAAGATCACCGCGGCTGCCGCCGCCACCGCCGCCCTCGCCTTCGGCCTCACCGCCTGCGGCACGGACTCCGACCCGGCGTCCAAGGCCGGGACCGGCGCCCAGGCCGACACCTCCAAGGCGCTCGTCGTCGCGGCGTCCCCGACACCGCACGCCGACATCCTGGGCTTCGTCAGCAAGAACCTGGCGGCCAAGGCCGGGCTCAAGCTGGAGGTCAAGGAGTTCACGGACTACGTCCTGCCGAACACCGCCACCGAGACCGGCCAGGTCGACGCCAACTTCTTCCAGCACCAGCCCTACCTGGACGACTTCAACAAGAAGAACGACACCCACCTGGTCTCCGTCGGCACCGTGCACCTGGAGCCCCTCGGCCTCTACTCCAAGAAGGTCAAGGACCTGGGCGACATCAAGTCCGGCCAGACCATCGCCGTACCCAACGACACCACCAACGAGGGCCGCGCCCTCCAGCTGCTCGCCGAGAACGGCCTCATCACCCTCAAGGACGGCGTCGGCACCAGCGCCAAGCTGAGCGACATCACCGACAAGAAGGGCCTGGAGTTCAAGGAGCTGGAGGCCGCGACCGTCCCCCGCGCCCTGAACGACGTGGACGCCGCCGTCATCAACGGCAACTACGCCATCGAGGCCGACCTCAAGCCCGCCAAGGACGCCCTGGTGCTGGAGAAGGCCAAGGGCAACCCGTACGCCAACATCATCGCCGTGAAGAAGGGCAACGAGAAGGACGCCCGCGTCGAGAAGCTCGTGAAGCTCCTCCACTCCGACGAGGTCAGGAAGTTCATCGAGGACACCTACCAGGGCTCGGTCATCCCGGCCTTCGGTACGGCCGCCAAGTCCTGACCCCGGCGCGGCACTTGCCCGCGGAGCCCCGCACACCCCGCCCGGGTGCGCGGGGCTCCGCCGTGCAGACCCGGTCATGCATGAGGTCCGCCCGATGCTGCATGCTGTGCCTTTACACGGTCTTCGGCATGGAGCTGCGCATGACTTCCACCTTTCCGGACATCTCCATCAGCACGGACCGGTTGGTGCTGCGCCCGTTCGACATGGCGGACATCCCCGCGTACGTCGAGATGATGAACGACGAACTCGTCATCGCCTGGACCGAGGCGCCCCAGCCCTACACCCAGGTCGACGCCGAACGCTGGGTCCGCAGGATCGCTCCAGCACAGCGCACCAAGGGCGACGGCATCGTGCTCGCCGTCACGGAGTTCCTCACCCAGCGGCTCGTCGGCTCGGTGCGGCTGCGCAACACCGACTGGCGCACCCGCGCCACCGAGGCCGCCTACATCACCGCCCCGTGGGCGCGCGGCGAGGGCTACGCCACCGAATCGGTCCTGGCCCTGGCCCAGTGGCTCTTCCGCGACCAGGCCTTCGAGCGCATCGAACTGCGCACCGCCGCCGACAACACCGCCTCCCAGCAGGTCGCGCAGAAGCTCGGCTGCATCAGTGAGGGAGTGCTGCGCAACGCCCGCATAGCCCGCTCACAGACCGAGGACGGAGGATGGACCGACATCAGGACCGATCTGATCGTCTGGGGCCTGCTTCCCGAGGACCTCGAAGGGGTGGCCGAAGAGCTCGCCGACGCGGGCGGCTACGGCACCTACAACGACTGGAACTGAGAGCATCCGACTATCCCGGGGCACGCACGCCACACTGGTCCGGACCAGGTAGCCCCGCTCACCGCTGCCCGGCCTCGGGCAACCTGCCCCACCTGCGACAACACAGGAGACTGACGCCAGATGGCCGACCGGGTCACAGTGATCGGCTGGGACGGCTCGCCACTGACCAGAGCGGCCACCGCCGCGCTCTCGGCCGCCACCCTCGTCGCCGGCGCTGCCCACCACCTCGCCCTTCCCGAAATCCCGGACGGCGCGGAACGGATCCGGCTCGGGTCCGTCGATCTCGCGGCCCGGCGGATCGCCGGCCACCGCGGCAGCGCCGTGGTCCTCGCCGACGGTGATCCCGGATTCTTCGGCGTCGTCCGCACCCTGCGCGCCCCCGAGCACGGCCTCGAGGTGGAAGTCGTGCCCGCCGTCTCCTCCGTCGCCACCGCCTTCGCCCGCGCCGGCATGCCGTGGGAGGACGCCCAGACGGTCGTCGCCCACCCCCGCACCCTGCGCCGCGCCGTGAACGTCTGCCGCGCCCACCACAAGGTCGCCGTCCTCACCTCGCCCGGCGCCGGCCCCGCCGAACTCGCCCTGCTGCTCGAAGGCGTCCACCGCACCTTCGTCATCTGCGAGGAACTCGGCACCGACCGCGAACAGGTCACCGTCGTCACCTCCGACGCCGCGGCCGATCACGTCTGGCGCGACCCCAACGTCGTCATCGTCATCGGGGGAGGCCCCGAACAGCGAGCCGAAGGCGCCTGGATCGCGGGCCGCCACCCCGCCTACCCCCAGGGCGTACGCGGCTGGGCGCTGCCCGCCGACGCCTACCGGGGTGCCGGAACGGACGCCGGCGGCCGGAGCGGCGAAGGGGAGGCGCCCGGACTCCGCGCCGCCCAACTGGCCCACCTCGGGCCCCGGACCGGCGACCTGCTCTGGGACGTCGGCTCCGGCAGTGGCGCCCTGGCCGTGGAGGCGGCCCGCTTCGGCGCGGCCGTTCTGGCGGTCGACAGCGACCCGGACGCCTGCGCCCGCACGACCGCGGCGGCCCGTGCGTTCGGCGTGCAGCTCCAGGTCGTCGAGGGCCGGGCGCCCCACGTACTGGAACGACTGCCCGAGCCCGATGTCGTACGGATCGGGGGCGGCGGCGCCCCGGTCGTCACCGCGGTCGCCGCCCGCAGGCCCGAGCGGATCGTGACGCACGCGTCGACCCGGGACGAGGCCGAGGCGCTGGGGGCAGCCCTCATCGAGAACGGATACACGGTCGCCTGCTCCCTCCTCCAGTCCGTCGAACTCGACACGGCCGCGTGGGCGGAGCGCGAACGCACGGTCGTCTTTCTGCTGTCCGCACTGCGTTCGGACCTTGCCCCCTGACCCGTCGGCATACGGTGCGAGGTAGGCTGGCCGATCGTTGCACCGCGCCCGGACGTTCGTCGCTTCGTTCGTCAATGTCCGGAAAAGGGGACTGTTTTGACCCCCGTTGTGGTACGGCAGAACCGGAGGACGCGCAACGTGGCGCAGTCCACAGCGAGCCGTGGCGAAATGACCTGCCGCGGCGGCGAACGGCCGCGAGAATGCAGTATGTCCGCGACCGACTCGTGCCGCGCGGCGCGCCCGCTCGTCCCATGGGACGAGCACCGGCGTGCAGTGTCGGGGCGTCCCGGGCGAAGGGCCGAAGGAGCACTGACGATGGGCGAGGGGTACGCATGAGTGACACCGGCCAGATCCCGGGCGAGGGACTGCCGGAGAACGCAGGCATGGTGGAGCAGCAGGGCATCCCCGCCCCTGGCGCCTACACCTACCTCGACCCCTCCGAGCACGCGTCCGAGGACGACGACCTTCTGCTGATGCCGAGCCCCCAGGGCGCCTGGAGCGAACCCCAGACGGTGCAGGCACCGCTGCCCGAGCAGGGCGGCGGGTACCAGCCTTTGGCCGACGGTGGAGCCCAGGCCTCCGACCAGTTCCAGGAGCAGGCCCAGGTTCCGGCGTACGCCATGCAGCAGGCCGGCGCGTCGTTCCAGGAGACCGGCCAGGGGACCCATGAGTCCGGCGGCCGGAACTCCGGCCATGTCGACCTCGGCGGCGTGCGCATCCCGTCGCCCGCTCCCGCACCGGCGCAGGCGGCCCAGGCACCCGTGCGCCGCCCGCTGCACCGCGGTCCCGCCTCCGCCGAATCCGGCCCTTCCTACGGTGGTACGTCGGGTGGCGGCGTGGTCCGTTCCCTGGCCGACCGCGGCCCGGCTCAGGTCCAGCGGCAGGCGCAGGCGGCTGTGCAGACGCCCGCACGGCACGCCGGCCCGGCCACCGCCGGACCCGAGTACTTCGAGGTGCAGGCCGACGAGGTGGCAGCGCTCCCTGGCCCGCAGCTCGGCGAGATCCCGCCGCAGGGCACGGGCCAGTGGGCGGCCCACACACCGCAGCAGCCCGCCGCACCGGTTGTCGCTCCTCCCGCGGTGGAGGCGGAGCCGTCGGCAGCAGAAACGGTCGTCCCGGAGGCTGAGGCCGCCGCCGAGGAGCCCGTCGCCGGGCAGCCCGTGGCCGAGACGCAGGTGGAGGGGCCCGCGCCCGTCGCGCAGTCCGTCGAGGCCGTGCGCGTCGAGCCGGTGGCCGTGGAGGTGGCGCCCGTCGAGCCCGCGCCCGTCGTGGTGGAGGAGCCGGTGTCCGGGCCCGTAGCGGTCGGTGTGCCGGCCGAGACCCCGGAGGAAACCGTGCCCGTGCACGTGGCACCGGCCCTCGTCGAGGTGGCGCCTGCTGACTCCGCGGCGGTTGCCGAGGCCGCGGCCGCCCCGGTCGAGATCGCGCCTGTCGAGGCCGCGGTGACCGAGGTCGCACCCGTCGAGACCGCGCCTGTCCAGGAGCCGGTCGCCGAGGCCGCGCCTGCGGAGCCGGTGGCCCCGGTCGATGTCGCACGGGCTGAGGAGCCGCTTGCCGAGACCGCTCCCGTCGAGACCGCGCCCGTCGCGGCGGCACCCGCCCCCGACGCGCAGGCCGAAGAAGCCCCGTTCGCCCCCGCGGCGCCGGTGCAGCCGCCGGTGGAGCCGGTTCCCGACGGAGCGTCGCTGGGCCGGTTCGTACCCGTGGCGGGCTCGCTTCCGACCACACCACACCTGGCACCGACGCCGGTGGCCGAGCAGCCGGTGAACCCGGCGCCCGAGGCGGCAGCCGTCGTCGCGGAGCCCGGACCGGCCGAAGCGGCGATGGAGGCGGTCGTCGAGACCGCCGCGCCGCACCCCGTCAACGAGCCCGAGCCGGGCCCCGAGCTCACCGAGCGCGAGGCCGAGACGGGTCCCGAGGTCATCGAGACCCCGGACCTGACGGCCGGCCGGCCGGAGCCCGTAGGACCCGAGGTCACCGAGCCCGAGGAGACCGCCCCGACGGCCGGCCCCAAGACGGCCGGTGTACCCGAGACCCCGCAGGACACCGACGCCCCCGCCCCGGAGGCCGAGGAGACGCCCGCCGTCGCGCCCCCCGCCCCGCCCTACGCCGACGCCGAGCGCGAGGCCGTACTGCGCGTCATGCGCGAGCGCCGCGACATCCGCAACGGCTTCCGCAGCGACCCCGTCCCGCACGAGGTGCTCCTGCGGGTGCTGGAGGCCGCCCACACGGCGCCCAGCGTGGGCCACTCGCAGCCGTGGGACTTCGTCGTCATCCGTTCCGCGGAGACCCGCCGCTCCATGCACGAACTGGCGCAGCGCCAGCGCGAGGCGTACGCGAAGTCGCTCCCCAAGGCGCGGGCGAAGCAGTTCAAGGAACTGAAGATCGAGGCGATCGTCGACACCCCCGTCAACATCGTCGTCACGGCCGACCCCACCCGCGGTGGCCGCCACACCCTCGGCCGGCACACCCAGCCGCAGATGGCCCCGTACTCCTCGGCCCTCGCCGTCGAGAACCTGTGGCTCGCCGCCCGGGCCGAAGGCCTCGGCGTCGGCTGGGTCAGCTTCTTCGACGAGCGCGAGATGGTCCGTGCCCTGGGCCTGCCCGAGCACCTGGAGGTCGTGGCGTACCTCTGTGTCGGGTACGTCGACGAATTCCCGGAGGAGCCCGAGCTGATGCAGGCGGGCTGGTCCAAGCGCCGCCCGCTGTCCTGGGTCGTCCACGAGGAGACGTACGGACGCCGCGCCCTGCCCGGCGAGGAGCCGCACGACCTGCTCCAGGAGACGATCGCCGGTATCCGGCCGCTGGACGCCAAGGCGCTCGGCGAGGCCTGGGAGCGGCAGAAGCGGATGACGAAGCCGGCCGGCGCGCTCGGCATGCTGGAGATCATCTCGGCGCAGCTCTCCGGTCTCTCCCGGATGTGCCCGCCGCCGATCCCGGAGCCCGCGGCGGTCGCGATCTTCGCGGGCGACCACGGCGTGCACGCCCAGGGCGTCACGGCCTGGCCGCAGGAGGTCACCGGCCAGATGGTCGCGAACTTCCTCGGCGGCGGCGCGGTCTGCAACGCCTTCGCGGCCCAGGTGGGGGCGGAGGTGTGTGTCGTCGACGTCGGTGTGGCCACGGAGCTGCCCGCACAGCCCGGCCTGGTGCCCCGCAAGGTACGCGCCGGAACGGCGGACTTCACGACAGGCCCCGCGCTCACCCGCGAGGAGGTCCTGGCCGCGATCGAGGTCGGCATCGAGACCGCCCGGGATCTGGTCGCGGCAGGCAACAAGGGCCTGCTGACCGGCGAGATGGGCATCGCCAACACCACGGCGTCCGCCGCCCTGATCTGTGTGTACACGGGGATGGACCCGGCCGAGGTCACCGGTCGCGGCACCGGCATCAACGACGAGATGCACGCCCGCAAGGTCGACGTGGTGCGCCGCGCCCTCGACCTGCACCAGCCGGACCCGGCCGACCCGATCGGCGTACTGGCGGCCGTGGGCGGCCTGGAGCACGCCGCGATGGCCGGGTTCCTGCTCGGAGGGGCGTCGCTTCGCACGCCGGTCATCCTCGACGGCGTGAGCGCGGGCGCCGCGGCCCTGGTCGCACGCGCCATCGCGCCGGAGGCCCTGGCCGCCTGCATCGCGGGCCACCGCAGCGCCGAACCCGGCCACGTCGCCGCGCTCAACAAGCTGGGCCTGCGCCCGCTGGTCGACCTCGACCTCCGCCTCGGCGAGGGCACGGGCGCGCTGCTGGCGCTTCCGATCGTGCAGAGCGCGGCCCGCGCGATGCATGAGGTGGCCACGTTCGACTCGGCGGGCGTCACGGAGAAGTAGCAGAAAACCAGCCTCGCCGGCGTTTGAGGCGCGGGGTCCGGGGCGGAGCCCCGCTTGGGCCCCGCGCCCACCCCGTATCGTGAACCCCACCCCGTTTCAGCCGCTCCACCGCCGCAGCGGCCCGCAGCCCCCGCATCGCACGAGGAGCCCGCACCGCCATGGCCGAGCACGCCGATCACCCCGCGTACCCCGTCGGACTGCGCCTGAGCGGGCGCCGCGTAGTCGTCGTCGGCGGCGGCCAGGTCGCGCAGCGCCGGCTCCCCGCCCTCATCGCGGCCGGGGCCGACATCGTCCTCGTGTCACCCGCCGCCACCCCGTCCGTCGAGGCGATGGCGGACGCCGGCGAGATCCGCTGGGAGCGCCGCCCGTACGCCGATGGCGACCTGGCCGGTACCTGGTACGCCCTCATCGCGTCCGACGACACGGCCGCCAACGACGCCGCCTCCGCCGAGGCCGAGCGCACCCGCACCTGGTGCGTCCGCAGCGACAACGCGGACGCCGCCACCGCCTGGACCCCCGCCACCGGCCGCAGCGAGGGCGTGACGGTCGCCGTCCTCACCACCGACGCGCACGGCCGGGACCCGCGCCACTCCGCCGCCGTCCGCGACGCCATCGTCGAGGGCCTGCGCGACGGCACCCTCGCCGCCCCCCACCACCGCACCCGCCACCCCGGCGTCGCCCTGGTCGGCGGGGGCCCCGGCGACCCCGACCTGATCACGGTCCGCGGCCGCCGCCTCCTCGCCGAGGCGGACGTCGTGATCGCGGACCGGCTCGGCCCGCGCGACCTGCTCGACGAACTCCCGCCGCACGTCGAGGTGATCGACGCCGCCAAGATCCCGTACGGCCGCTACATGGCCCAGGAGGCGATCAACAACGCGCTGATCGAGCACGCCAAGGCCGGCAAGGCCGTCGTCCGGCTCAAGGGCGGCGACCCCTTCGTCTTCGGGCGCGGCATGGAGGAGGCCCAGGCGCTGGCCGCCGAAGGCATCCCGTGCACCGTCGTCCCCGGCATCTCCAGCTCGATCTCGGTCCCCGGCGCGGCCGGCATCCCCGTCACCCACCGCGGCGTCGCCCACGAGTTCACCGTGGTCAGCGGCCACGTCGCCCCCGACGACGAGCGTTCGCTGGTCGACTGGGAGGCCCTCGCCCGGCTCCGCGGCACGCTCGTGCTCCTGATGGCCGTCGACAAGATCGGCGCCATCGCCCGTACGCTCATCGCCCAGGGCAAGTCCCCCGAGACCCCGGTCGCACTCGTCCAGGAAGGGACCACGGCCGCCCAGCGCCGCGTCGACGCGACGCTCGCGACGGTCGCCGAGCGAGCCGCCGCCGAGGACGTCCGCCCGCCCGCCGTCATCGTCATCGGTGACGTCGTCGCGGTCGGCGCCGGGACCATCGCAGAGTAACCAGCGGTAACGGATCTTTCTCCAGACCGTTGGCACCACACACCGGACAAGGCAGTATCAACCTGTGGCTGATCTCATCACCGTCGAGGACCCCGACGACCCCCGCCTGAGCGACTACATCGGTCTGACCGACGTCGAGCTCCGGCGCAGGCGAGAGCCCGCGGAGGGCCTCTTCATCGCCGAGGGGGAGAAGGTGATCAGACGCGCCAGGCACGCCGGGTACGAGATGCGCTCCATGCTCCTCTCGGCGAAGTGGGTCGACCTGATGCGCGACGTCATCGACGAGGTCCCGGCTCCGGTGTACGCGGTCAGCCCCGAGCTCGCCGAACGCGTCACCGGCTACCACGTGCACCGCGGCGCCCTCGCCTCCATGCAGCGCAAGCCCCTGCCGACGGCCGACGAGCTGCTCCGCACGACCCGCCGCGTGGTCGTCATGGAGGCCGTCAACGACCACACGAACATCGGCGCGATCTTCCGCAGCGCCGCCGCGCTCGGCATGGACGCCGTGCTGCTCTCGCCGGACTGCGCGGACCCGCTCTACCGGCGTTCCGTCAAGGTCTCCATGGGCGCGGTCTTCTCCGTGCCCTACGCCCGCCTCGACACCTGGCCCAAGGCTTTGGAGACCGTACGGGAGGCAGGCTTCAAGCTCCTCGCGCTGACGCCCGACGAGAAGGCCAGCAGCATCGAGGAGGCCGCCCCGCACCGGATGGACCAGGTGGCCCTGATGCTCGGGGCCGAGGGCGACGGACTCTCCACGCAGGCCCTCGTCGCCGCCGACGAATGGGTCCGCATCCCGATGGCCCACGGCGTCGACTCGCTGAACGTCGGCGCGGCCGCCGCGGTCGCGTTCTACGCGGTCGCCACCGGCCGCCCGGGCAGCCGGTAACGGCACATCGAGGCGGCCGGGGCCGTCTCCGGGTCGCTACGCCTGCTGCTCGCTCCGCACCTGGCTCCGGTCCGCGCCGAGGCCACGGGCCGGCCCCTGGCAGCCCTGCGCCGCCGCGATGCCCAGCGCCACCAGCAGCGTCACGACGACGAAGACCACCAGCCGCTGGCGCAGCAGCCGCGGATTGGCGGGACGCCGGCCGGTCGAGGTCGTGCGGGCGCCGGGCCGGGTGCCCGGCCTGCCGTTGGTCCCGCCGGCGCCCTGCGGCCTCTTGCCCGCACCTGTCGTACTGCGCGGCTGCTGCTGCGGGGGGCGCGAACCCCCGGTACGGGGCGAGGCCGGACGAGGTGATCCCGTCTGCCGGTTCTGCGGGCGCGACACCGGACCCGGACCGGGCGCGCGACGCGTCTGCTGCTCGGTGTACGGGCCCTCCAGGCGCCCGGTAGGCCGGTCCGCCTCCTGGGCCGAACGCTGGGCGGGCGGCCGGCTCTCGTGCAGCCCCTGGGCCTCCCGCGCCGCGATCTCCTTGAGCCGCATGGAGAGTTGAAGCGTGCTGGGCCGCTCCTCCGGGTCCTTCGCCAGGCAGGCGCTCACCAGCGGGGCGAGCGCGTCGTGCACGTCGTACAGCGAGGGCTCCTCGTGCACCACGCGGTACAGCATCACCTCGGAACTGCCGTGGCCGAACGGCGAGTCGGCCATGGCCGCGTACGCCAGCGTGGCCCCGAGGGAGAAGACGTCCGTCGCGGGCGTCACGGCCGCGCCGCGCACCTGCTCGGGAGCGAGGAAGCCGGGGGAGCCCACCGCCGTACCGACGTGCGTGAGCGTGGAGGCGCCGGTCGCCCACGCGATCCCGAAGTCGATGATGCGCGGGCCCTTGGGGGACAGCAGGATGTTCGACGGCTTCAGGTCACGGTGGACGACACCCGCCTCGTGCACCGCCACCAGCCCCTCGGAGAGCGCGGCCCCGATCGAGGCGACCTCCGCGGCCGACAGCGGGCCCTCCTCGGCCACCTTGTCGTGCAGCGAGGGCCCCGGAACGTACTGTGTCGCGAACCACGGGCGGTCCGCCTCCAGGTCGGCCGCGACCAGCCGTGCCGTACAGCCGCCGCGGATCCGCCGGGCGGCGGACACCTCGCGTGCGAACCGCGAGCGGAACTCCTGATCCTCCGCCAGGTCGGGGCGGATCACCTTCAGCGCCACGCGCTGGCCCCGCCGGTCCGAGCCCAGGTAGACGACGCCCATGCCGCCCGCCCCGAGCCGCCGGTGCAGCCTGAACGAGCCGACGACACGCGGGTCCTCGCGCCGGAGCCGCATCATCGCCATGTCTGCCCATCCCCGCTGCCTGGTCCGCCTGACGAGGCACAGCTTACGTACCCGCCGCCCGGGGCGCTCAGAGGCCGCGCCCTCGCCGGAGAATCGATTGTCAGTGCCGGGTGGGAAACTTGAGGAGTGGTCAGGGAGCCGCGGATCCAGGCTCCCCGGCCCGTGCGAGATCTCAAAGGTCCGTCGCAGAAGGGGGATTGGATCAGTGAAGGGCGATCGAGTCGAGATAGTCGTGGACGCCGGAGACACGACCCGAACCTACGAAATGGTGGCCTCCAGGGCAGGGCGCAGGGTGGAGACCGCGATCCGCCGAGGCGTGGTCGAAGTGAGTGAAGTCACGAGGAACGGCACCGTGGTGCGCACCGCTCGCTTCATGGCGACCAGGGTCCTCGCCCTGGTCGAACAGCCGGTCCCCAGGGAGGACACCTCCGAGCGTCCCCTCCGGGACGACCCTCACGCCGGGTAGGCCCGTCTCCACCCAGGGGAGTACGCCGACTACCCACGGCTCATCCTCCGGGAGGCCCGGCATTCGGTACGCGGGCATGACGCCGCCCGCCTCCCGGATCCCTAATGTTGAAGTCAAGCGGCGGGCGTCGCACTCGTCCCCCGAGGTCAAACGCCCGCCGCCCCCAACACAGGTCAGGAGAGGAACCATGGCGGACACGGCAGCGCGGACGATGATCCGCACGCAGGGACGCAGGGCCTACGCCTCGTTCGGCAGCCGCCCGTCCTCCGGCAAGCGCCACCCCCTGGTGGCGACGGCCATGGTTCTTCCTCTGGCGGCCCTCCTCGCAGTCGTCTTCGGCGGCTGGGAGGCAGTGGTCACACAGGCGTCGTCCGTGGGCGTGATGCTGGGGCGCTGAGCGGCGCCCCGGGTCCGGAAGAGCGGTCCGGACCGGGACATCCGGCCAACAACCCCGTGGGGACGGGGGTGCGGCGGACGGCAGCGTTTGTCCGGTCAGCTGGGGAGCTGACCGGACATCGCGCTGTCCGGGCCCGTGCGGCTGCGCGCGGCGCCCCATGGCCCGGAGCCAGTTGGCCCGCGGACCTGCGCTCGCGGACCTGCGCCCGCGGACCTGCGCCCGCGGACCTGCGCCCGCGGACCTGCGCCCGCGGACCTGCGCCCGCGGACCTGCGCCCGCGGGGCCCGGAGCCGGGAAGCCGGCGGAATCGCACCCCGAGGGGCTTCGGAGCCGGGAAGCCCGCAGACCTGCACCACCCCGGGGGGCTTCGGAGCCGGGACCGCGGACCTGCGCCCCGAGGCGTACCCCCCGCGCACGGCCCGCCCGGTGCGATCCGCGTACGCTCTCCGGCGGGCGCGGCGCAGGCTGGGTCCGCCGATCCTGTGCCACCGGGGGAGTCCGTGACCACCGCACTCGTAGGCGCGCTGGGCGCCCTCGCCCACGAAGCGGCCCACGCCCTTCCAGGCCCCGGCTGCGCCTGCCCGCCGCCGGTCGTCCTCGCGGACCGGGCGGACGGCACCGTGGTCCGCTGCGGGCCCGTCGTCGCCAAGGCCCACGCCGCCGGTACGGACACCGCCGACCTGTCCGTACGCCTCGCCCTGGCCGCAGACCCCATGCGGGCCGGCATCCTGCTCGCCCCCCTTCCCGTGCCGCCCCCCGGAGGCCCGGCACGGGCGGATGGCGCCTCGCCCCGCCTCACCGAGCTGCACGGCCGCCCGGTCACCCTGTGGCCGTACGGAGAGCCCGTGGACCCCGGAGACCCGGACGCGGCACCGTGGGAGGAGGCGGCCGTCCTGCTGGCCCGCCTGCACCGCACGGTCCGGTCCGCCTCTCCCGCGCCACCCGCCATGCGAGGCCCGGCGAAGGCCGCGCTCGCCGTGGCCCGGATGCGGGCGGCCCGGTCCGGCGACCCGGCCGTCGCCCCCGTGCTCGCGGCCTGGCACGGGCTGCCGCCCTGGGCGCGGGACGAGGCCCCCGCCCCCGCGCACCTCGCGCACGTTCTCTGTCACGGAGACCTGCACCTGGGCCAGCTCGTCCGGCACCCCGCACCGCACGGCCCGTGGCTGCTCATCGACGTCGACGACGCGGGAACCGGCGACCCCGCCTGGGATCTGGCGCGGCCCGCCGCCTGGTACGCGGCCGGGCTGCTGCCCCCCGATGTCTGGTTCCGCTTCCTGGACGCCTACCGGGCCGCGGGGGGCCCCGCGGTGTGCCCCGACGGCGATCCCTGGCCCGCGCTGGACGTCGCCGCCCGGGCCCTGACCGTACAGACGGCGGCCCTGGCTCTCGCCAAGTCCGCCGCGGAGCACAGGGTTCCGGATGAGGTGGAACAGGTCATGATCGATGCTTGTGCCCGAATTGCCGCTCTCCGGCCCGAGTTGAGCGCCGAGCACTCGTCGTAGGGTGAACCGACCGCCGCCGGGCATGCATTCCGGCGACGGCTGACCGACGACGAGGAGTGAGCCCGCAGATGCAGTGTCCCAAGTGCCACGCACAGATGCAGACGTTCAACCGCAACGGCATTCAGATCGAGCAGTGCAGCGGCTGCCGGGGGATATTCCTCGACTACGGCGAGCTGGAGTCCCTGACCCGCATCGAGGCGCAGTGGACGCAGCAGGCTCCGCCGGCGCCGCCCGCCCCCCAGGCCTACCCGGCAGCCCCGGCGCCCGCCTGGGGCGCCCCGCAGCAGCACCACGGCGGCCACCACCAGGGCCACTACCGGCAGAAGAGCTTCGGCCGGATGCTCTTCTCGTCCTGACCCGGCCCGGCGCCGCTGCCCGGACGGAACGCGTCCGGGCAGCGGCGCCGGCGCATGAGGGAACGACGAAGCCCCGGTCGTCGAGACGACCGGGGCTTCGGGCTGTGCGCGATACTGGGATTGAACCAGTGACCTCTTCCGTGTCAGGGAAGCGCTCTCCCGCTGAGCTAATCGCGCAGGGTGACCCTGCGTGTACTGCGTGCGCGATACTGGGATTGAACCAGTGACCTCTTCCGTGTCAGGGAAGCGCTCTCCCGCTGAGCTAATCGCGCGGGGGTCCTTGCGGACCGGTGGACGATACTGGGATTGAACCAGTGACCCCTTCCGTGTCAGGGAAGTGCTCTCCCGCTGAGCTAATCGTCCTTGGAGGTGGAGACGGGATTTGAACCCGTGTAGACGGCTTTGCAGGCCGTTGCCTCGCCTCTCGGCCACTCCACCAGGGGCGGGGGTTCGGGAAGATCCCCCACCTTCTGCGAGCGGACGACCAGGTTCGAACTGGCGACCTCAACCTTGGCAAGGTTGCGCTCTACCAACTGAGCTACGTCCGCTTGTCGGTTCCGGTTCACTTGCGCGTCCCGGCGACGTGTTGAACTCTAGCGGATTCCGGGGCCAGCACAAAAACGCGTTTGCGCAGCGTGCGCAGCTGCGCCCGCCCCGACGCAGGTCGCCGCGGGCGGTTCTAGACTCACCGACGTGCACGACCTCCCCCCCATCGCCCGCTTCGGCGGCCTCGTCGCCTCCGGTCTGCGGGACGTGACCAGTGATCCCGCAGCCCTCGACTCGTCCGGCTTCTGGGCCGTATCGGCCGATTTCGAGGGCCGGCTCGTCTGTGCCCGCTTCGCCACCGTGCGCACCGAGGCCGTGCCCGCGCCGGTGCCGGGCGCCTGGCGGGGCCCCGCCGCCGGTGACTGGACCTCGTCCCTCGACCGCGCCGCGTACCTGGAGGGCGTACGCCGCATTCGCGCGTACATCGCGACG
This sequence comes from Streptomyces sp. NPDC096323, assembly GCF_040302845.1. Taxonomy (NCBI): domain Bacteria; kingdom Bacillati; phylum Actinomycetota; class Actinomycetes; order Kitasatosporales; family Streptomycetaceae; genus Streptomyces; species Streptomyces sp. NPDC096323. The sequence goes on along the minus strand of NZ_JBEOSI010000006.1, from coordinate 189,279 downwards.
GGCGAGGTCTACCAGGCCAACCTCTGCCGCGTGATGACCGCGCCGCTGCCCGATCCGTACGCGGCCGACGTGGACGCCCTCACCGCGCTCCTGGCGCGCGGCAACCCCGCCCCGTACGCAGGAACGATTCGGCTCCCCGGCCACGGTGTGGAGATCGCCACCGCCTCCCCGGAACTGTTCCTGCGCAGGGACGGCCGCACGGTCGAGTCCGGACCGATCAAGGGCACCGGCCGTACCGAGGCCGATCTGCTGGAGAAGGACCACGCCGAGAACGTGATGATCGTCGACCTGGTCCGCAACGACCTGGGCCGGGTCTGCGCCACGGGATCGGTCACCGTCCCGGACCTCTGCGCCGTCGAGAAACACCCCGGCCTCGTCCACCTCGTCTCCACCGTGCGCGGCCGGCTGGCCGACGGCGCGGGCTGGCCCGAACTGCTCGCCGCGGCCTTTCCGCCGGGGTCGGTGACAGGGGCGCCCAAGTCCAGCGCGCTGCGGATCATCGGGGAACTGGAGACCGCTCCCCGCGGCCCGTACTGCGGCGGCATCGGCTGGGTGGACGCCGACCGGGCCACCGGCTCGCTCGCCGTGGGCATCCGCACCTTCTGGGCCGACCGCACGGGCGGTGCTCCGGTGCTGCGGTTCGGCACCGGGGCCGGCATCACCTGGGGCTCGGATCCGGAACGCGAATGGGACGAGACCGAACTCAAGGCGTCCAGGCTGCTCGCGGTAGCGTCGGGCGCATACGAAACAACCGGAAGGACCGCACCATGAAGATCTGGGTCAACGGGGGACTGCGGGCCGCCGAAGACGCCCGGGTGTCCGTACTCGACCACGGACTGACCGTGGGCGACGGCATCTTCGAGACGGTGAGGACCGCCGACGGCAGGCCCTTCGCACTCACCCGCCATCTCGGCCGGCTGACGCGCTCCGCCCTGGGCCTCGGCCTGCCCGCGCCCGACCCGGACGAGGTGCGCCGGGCCTGCGCCGCCGTCATCGACGCCAATCCGGTCCCGCTCGGCAGGCTCCGCATCACCTACACCGGCGGGATCTCGCCGCTCGGCTCCGAGCGCGGCACCGCCGGCCCCGGACTGGTCGTCGCCCTCGGCGAGGTGAAGCGCCGCCCGGACACCACGGCCGTCATCACCGTCCCCTGGACCCGTAACGAACGCGGCGCGCTCACCGGGCTCAAGACCACGTCGTACGCGGAGAACGTCGTCGCGCTGGCCCGCGCCCACGAGCAGGGCGCCTCCGAGGCGCTGTTCGCCAACACCGTCGGCCGGCTCTGCGAGGGCACCGGCTCCAACGTCTTCGTCGTCCTCGACGGACAGCTGCACACGCCGCCGGTCGCCTCCGGCTGCCTGGCCGGAATCACCCGCGCGCTGGCGGTGGAGTGGACCGGGGCGCAGGAGACCGACCTGCCGTTCGACGTCCTGGACCGGGCCGAGGAGATCTTCCTGACCTCGACCCTCCGTGACATCCAGGCCGTCCACCGGGTCGACGGCCGGGAGCTGCCCGGCGGGCCGGGACCGGTGACCGCCAAGGCCATGCGCGTCTTCGACGAGCGGGCCGCCGACGACCTGGATCCGTGACCGGGATGCCGACCGGCGGGTCCGCCGCCGGAAAAGCGGATGACGGGCGCCCGGCCGGGGGATAGAAATCCTCTGATGACCACGACACTCCGGCCGTCCGGGCCGATCCAGCCAGGCGCCGACGGCGCACAGAGCCGCGCCTACGACGTGTGCGACAACGGCCGCCCCGTCGGCGCCGTCGAGATCGGCGTCGAGCCCGGCTCGGACGGCGGCACGGGGCTGCTGAGGTCCCTGAGGATCGACGAGCCGGTCCGGCGGCGCGGCCGGGGCACGATCGCCGCCCTGGCGGCCGAGGAAGTGCTCAGGAGCTGGGGCTGCACGCAGGTGCGGACGGACGTCGCCGCCGGCAACGTCGCCGGCGGGCGGCTGACCGCCGCACTCGGCTACACCGAACGCAGCCGCAACATGGTCAAGCAGCTGCCCTCGGACCCCCCGGACCTGCCCGGAGGACTGACCACACGGCCCATGACGCCGGAGGAGTTCGCGGCCTGGGAGGACGGCGCGATCGCCGGGTACGCGGAGAGCCTGGTGACGCGTGGCACCCCACGGGAATCGGCGCTGCGGGCGGCCCGCGCCTCGCACGCCCGATTTCTGCCGCAGGGCCTCGCGACGGAGGGCGCGCAGTTGCACCACCTCATCCACGAGGACGAGAAGGCCGGGTTCCTGTGGGTGGCGAAGTTCGAGATGCACCCCGGCCAGGTGGTCGGATACGTCTTCGACGTCGAGGTGGACGAACGGTTCCGGGGGCGGGGGTACGGCCGGGCGCTGATGCTCCAGGCCGAGCGCCTCGTGCTCGCGGCCGGCGACACGCGGCTGGGCCTGCACGTCGTCACGGCCAACACGCCCGCACTCCGGCTCTACGAGTCGCTCGGCTACGAGCCGACCCAGTACAACCTGGCCAAGCCGCTCTGACGCGGGCTGCCGGCAGTACCGCCCACAGCCCCCCAGCCCCGTCCTCAGCCCTGCTCGGCGAGCAGCCGGTCGGCGATCGCCTCGATGCGCTCCCGCAGACCTTCCTGGCTGCTGCCACCGTCCAGCAGCTCGCCACCGATCACGTACGTGGGCGTGCCGGTGACCCCGATCGCCTTGCCCTCGGCCTGGTCGGCATCGACGATCAGCATGTGCCGGCCGTCGATCAGAGCGGTGTCGAACTCCTCGGCGTCCAGACCCAGTGACTCCGCCACCTCGACCAGCAGCGGCTCGCCGGTGCGGCCGAGATCGGCGGTGCGGGCGAGCACCGCCTCGATGTACGGCCAGTCCTTGCCCTGCGCCGCAGCCTCCTCGGCCGCCTGCGCGGCGGCGTAGGCGTGCTTGTGCTTCTCCAGCGGGAAGTGCCGGAACCGGATGTCGAGCCGGTCGCCGTACCGGGCGCGCAGGGCCTGCACATCGGTGAGGGCGCGGTGGCAGTCGGGGCACTGAAGCTCGCACCAGATGTCGAGGACGACGGGCGCTGCGGGGGTGGAATCGCTCATGGGTCCAGTCTCCCAGGACGCGCGGGGGCGCCACGACCGGCCCGGGGGAGGGGAGCGGACGGTTGCGGGCCGTACGGCACCTGGGGAGGATCCCGGCCCTGAAATGTCCCTGATGTGGGCTCGGAGCATGGCCGCCCGCCCGGTCGCCGGTGCAGGATGGAAGGGACGTTTCCCCTGCGCCTGGAGGCACCGATGCTTGCCGAGACCATCTGCTCCGCGGTGTCCGCGGCGGGCCTGGGCATCGCCGCCGTCACCGCGTACCGCAAGCGGTTCCTCACGGCCACCAGGATCGCCGCCTACTCCCTGGTGCCGATCGGCCTCGTGCTGACGGGCGTCGTCGAGTGGGTGTCGGACATCGCCTTCAAGCCGAGCGTGTGGCTCGGCTTCGGCGTGCTGGGCGTGGCCTGGCTGCTGTTCATGACCACCCGCGCGATCGAACGCCGCGGCGGGGGGACGCGCAAGGAGCGCAAGGCGGCGGCCCGGGCAGCGCGGACCGACGCGGTGGCGCCGGCCGCCGCGGCCCCCTCGCTGGGGGCGGGCGTACCCGCGGCCGAGCCGCGGCAGAAGCCGAAGAAGCAGTCCTCCGCCGCCGGGCCCGGCGACGACTTCAGCGACATCGAGGCCATCCTGAAGAAGCACGGCATCTGAGGGGCGGCCGGCCTGCCCGGGCCCGTCCGGAGGAGCGCCGGAACCGCGCCCTTATGAATCGATTCAGGCATGATCCTTGACGAGCTTCGGGGAGAGGGCTAGCGTCCCGACCGATTGAAACAATTCATTCACGCCCGTCCGTACGACGGCGTGACGCCGCTTGACGAGCGCGGCCAAGGGCAGTGGGGCAGGACAAGTGGCGCGTGTGGCAGGGATCAAGGACGTGGCCCGGCAGGCCGGCGTTTCCGTGGGCACGGTCTCCAATGTGATCAACCGTCCTGAAGCGGTGCTGCCCGAGACCCGGGCCCGCGTGCTGGCCGCCATCGAGGAGCTCGGCTACGTCCGCAGCGAGTCGGCCCGCCAGCTCAGGGCGGGCCGCAGCCGCATCATGGCGCTCCTCGTCCTGGACATGGGCAACCCCTTCTTCGTCGACGTGGCCCGCGGCGCCGAACGCGCCGCCCGCCAGGCCGGCCTAGGCGTCATGGTCTGCAACAGTGGCCAGAGCCCCGCGGAGGAGGCCGAATACCTCGGCCTCTTCGCGGAACAGCGCGTCTGCGGCGTGCTGGTCACCCCGGCCGACGCGACCGGCCGCAACCTCGAGTCCTTCGCCCGCCACGGGATTCCCCACGTCCTCGTGGACCGGGTCGCGTCCGGCACCGGCACCTGCGCGGTCTCCGTCGACGACGTCCGAGGCGGCGCCCTGGCCGCGGGCCACCTGATCTCGGCCGGGCACCGCTCGGTGGCGTACGTCAGCGGACCCGGCGACCTGCACCAGATCAGGGACCGTCGGGTGGGCGCGCTGTCCGCCCTCGCCGAGGCCGGGCTGCCGCCCGAGGCGCTCGTCGAGATCCCCTCGGACCGCCTCGACGTGGCGGCGGGCCGTGACGCCGGGGCCAGGCTGCTCGGCCTCGTCCCCCGCCCCACGGCCGTGTTCTGCGCGAACGACCTGCTCGCCCTCGGCGTGCTCCAGGCCCTGTACGCGGCAGGCGTGCGGGTGCCGCAGGACATCGCCATCGTCGGCTACGACGACATCGAATTCGCCGCCGCCGCTGCCGTGCCGCTCACCTCGGTCCGCCAGCCCGCGGTCGTGATGGGCCGGATGGCCGCCGAACTCCTGCTGGAGGAGGCGGACGACGAGGGCGGAACCCACGAGCACCGCAGCGTCGTGCTCCAGCCGGAACTCGTCGTGCGCGCGTCGAGTTCCACGCCCCGCTGAGCGCCGCCGCCCGGCCTGTTTCCCTTCCCTCCGCCGCCGTTCCCTTTCCGCACGCCCGAAATGGAGATGCCGTGTCCCTGTTCGACCTGCCCCTGGACCAACTTCGCACCTACCGGCCGGAGTCCGGCGAGCCCGACGACTTCGACGCCTTCTGGCGCCGCACCCTCGACGAGGCCGCCGCGCACCCGTTGGACGCGGAATTCACTCCGTACGACGCCGCGTTGAGCACCGTCGACGTCCACGACGTGTCGTTCGCGGGCTGGGGCGGCCACCGCATACGCGCCTGGCTGAACGTGCCCGCCGGCGCCGAGGGCCCGCTGCCTACCGTCGTGAACTACCTCGGCTACGGCGGCGGGCGCGGACTGCCGCACGACCACCTGGTCTGGCCCGCCGCCGGCTGGGCGACGCTGGTCGTGGACACCCGCGGCCAGGGCGCCGTCAACAGCCACTCGGCGGGCTCCACCGCCGACCCGCACGGCGGCGCCAACCCGCAGTCCCCGGGCTTCATGACCCGCGGCATCCTCGACCCCGACGAGTACTACTACCGACGGGTGTTCACCGACGCCGTGCGCGCCGTCGAGGTGGCCCGCGCCCACCCCTCCGTCGACCCGGACCGGATCGTCGTGCACGGCGGCAGCCAGGGCGGCGGCATCGCCCAGGCGGTCGCGGGGCTCAGCCCCCACGTCAAGGCGGCGCTCGTCGACGTACCGTTCCTGACGCACTACCGGCGGGCCGTCGAGATCACCGACAAGGACCCTTACCAGGAGATCGTGCGCTTCCTGGCCACCCAGCACGGCCACGCCGACCAGGTGTTCCGGACCCTGTCGTACTTCGACGGCATCAGCTTCGCCGCCCGGGCGGACCTGCCGGCGCTGTACTCGGTGGCCCTGATGGACCCCATCTGCCCGCCGTCCACGGTCTTCGCCGCCTACAACAACTGGGCCGGCCCCAAGGAGATCGAGGTCTACCCCTGGAACGGCCACGAGGGCGGCGCCTCCGCCCACCGCGCCGCGCAGCTGCGTATGCTGCGCGACCTGGGCTGACCGGACAAGGGCGGGTTGCGGGGGCGGAGTCCCGGAAGCCTGCGGGGGGAGTGCGTTCCGAAAGCCTGACGCACGATCGGACGCCGGAGCGATTCGGACCGCCCGGGGAGGCGTGAACTCCCCTCCCGAAAAGGCGTGTTGGCCGTCAATATGGGGCCGGTCTGCGTCATGATCGTCCCGAGATGGTGGACACCTCCCGGGGCGATGCCCCCGCACCCCCAGCCGAAGAGCCGCGTGGCTGCCTCTTCGCGCTTTCCCAGCCCCCCCTGATGATCTTCCTCACGGTGATCGGCGGCCTGCTGCTGATGGCCGCGCTGCACGATCTCTTCGTGCTGTGAGCCGTCAGCCGGCTGCTTCCCTGCGGCGCGCCCGGTACGCGGCGACGTGCAAGCGGTTACCGCAGGTGCGGCTGGAGCAGTAGCGGCGGGAGCGGTTGCGCGAGAGGTCGACGAACGCGTCCCGGCAGTCCGGGGCCTCGCAGCGCCGCAGCCGTTCCGTCTCGCCCGCCACGATGATGAAGGCGAGGGCCATGCCGCAGTCGGCCGCCAGGTGGTCGGCGAGCGAGGCGTCCGGTGAGAAGTAGTGCACGTGCCAGTCGTAGCCGTCGTGGTTGCTGAGCTGCGGCGTGGTGCCCGCGGCGGCCACGAGCGCGTTGACGAGCGAGGCGGCGACCTGCGCGTCGGCCGCGGCGAAGACCTCGGCGAATCGTGCCCGTACGTCGTGGACGGCTCGCAGGTCCTTCTCACCGAGCTCGCTCACTCCGCTCACCCGGTGACGCCCGGCGAACGCGTACAGCGCCTCGATGCCGGCGAGCCCGTCGACCGGTGAGCCGCCCCCGGGCGACTCGTTCTCCGGCGCGGTGTTCACCAGATCGACCACCGTTTCGAGGGCGATCCGGGTGTCGTGGGGGATCAGCACGCTTCCGCTCCCTGGCCTCCGGCGGGACCGGACGCCCGCCGATGCCGGCCGACTCTACTGGTACGCCCCCGGCGCCCCGGGCCGCGAGGGGCCTCTGAGGCCCCTGGGGCGTACCGGTTCGGCCCGTGACCGGCAGAGGAGGCTCCACGCGTGTCTGGCGGGCGTACGCGGGCCTCCGGCCGGGTCTGGGAGCCTCGCGGCGACGGGCGGCGCGAACGCGGACCGGCGCCGTCCCCACGGTGGATTCCGTGAGGACGGCGCCGGTGTCAGCCGTATGAGGTTGTGGGTGCGGCGCCGTCTCCCCGAGTCGGACGGTGCCGTGCGGCTCTCGCCTGGCTCAGCTCTCGGCCAGGATGTGTGAGAGCTCCGTATCGAGATCGAAGTGACGATGCTCGGTCCCCGGCGGAACCGCGGCGTCGGTCCTCTTCAGGAACGACTCCAGGGCCCGTGCCGGGGCCTCCAGCAGGGCTTCGCCCTCTGGGGAGCTCAGTGCGATACAGACGACGCCCTGGCCGTGACTACGGGATGGCCAGACACGGACGTCTCCGGTGCCGGTGGGCCGGTGCAGCCCCTCGGCAAGGAGGTCACGGGCGAAAACCCACTCGACCGTCTCCTCCGCTCCGGTGTGGAAGGTGGCGTGCACGGCATACGGATCGGCCGTGTCATACCGCAGGCCCGCGGGTACAGGCAGTGAGGACTCGCTCGACACAACGAGGCGCAGGTGCAGCTCGCAGCTGACCGTGGTGTTCATAAGCGCCAGGGCCTTTCGCTCAGTGTGCGCTCGGGGATTCGCACGTCGGCGAAATCGACATGCCACCTACGGTGGCGTTGTAAACCCCTCTGACCGTTTTGTGATTCTTCGGGTAGCTCGTACAGCGGTGTGTAACTTTGAGTCATGCGGCCATTCCGGTGACGAGGAGCGTTCCGGTAGGTTGAGCTCCATGAATGCGGAGAGTGACGAGCGGGGCGGAGCCGCCGCACCGGCGGATCCGGCCCCTGCGGCGGGGGATGGACACAAGAGCGTGACGGGGGACGTCACGGAGGGTGTGGTGAAGGAGGAGCGGGAGCTGGGCTCCAGGGCGCCCGGTTTCATCAAGGCGTCCAGGGCGCTGCACCTGAGCTGGCAGGTCGGCGTGTTCGTCGTCGGCCTGGCCGTGGTGGCGGCGGGCGTCGTCATGCTGCCGCTGCCGGGCCCCGGCTGGCTGGTGATCTTCGGCGGCATGGCGATCTGGGCGACCGAGTTCGTCTGGGCCCAGCTGGTGCTGCGCTGGACGCGCCGGAAGGTCACCGAGGCCGCCCAGCGCGCGCTCGATCCCAAGGTGCGACAGCGCAACATCATCCTCACGGTGATCGGTCTCGTGATCATCGCGGTGCTGGTCGGGATCTACGTGTGGAAGTTCGGAATCGTCATGCCGTGGAAGATCGACGAGTGACCCGGGGATGGTCGGGGCGCGCCGCTGACATGGGGTAATGTTTGGCGTGCGCCCGGGCGATTAGCTCAGTGGGAGAGCGCTTCGTTCACACCGAAGAGGTCACTGGTTCGAACCCAGTATCGCCCACCCCGGACCGACGGCCCGGAAGCTTCCACAAGCTTCCGGGCCGTCGGCGTTTCCGGCTCTCCCGGGGGCCCGCTTCCATCGATTTTCGTCCCAGCCATTGACGTCGCCGGTGCCGCTCCTTACTTTGACCCGGCAAGCGCTTTCTAAAACGATTCAATCAAGCGTAGGGGCGAACTATGTCTCGGAACCAGAGCATGGACCGGCGGCAGATGCTGAAGCTCGCGGGCTTCTCGGCAGCCGGTCTCGGGCTGACCGCGGCCGGCTGCGGCTCGGGCGGCGGCTCGAACGGGCCGGTCACCATCCGGCATGCCTGGTGGGGCGCCGACGACCGGGCCAAGAAGGTCCAGGAGTGCGTCAAGCTCTTCGAGAAGAAGCACCCGAAGATAAAGGTGAAGACGGACTTCCAGCAGTACCCGGACTTCTGGAAGAAGTTCAACACCCAGGCGGCCGGCGGCAACCCGCCCGACGTCATCCAGAACGCGGTGACCTTCCTGCGCAAGTACGAGGCGAAGCACGTCCTGCTCGACCTCAACCCGCAGGCGAAGAAGGGCAACCTCCAGATGGACGGCTTCCGCGCCGGGCTGGAGAAGTTCGCCGAGATCGACGGCAAACTGCTCGGCGTGCCGGTCGGCAGCAACTCGATGGCCCTGGTCATCGACGAGAAGGTCTTCGAGAAGGCCGGCGTCGACCACAGTCTCGGCTGGACCTGGGACGACTGGTACGCGGGCCTGCGGAAGATCAAGTCCGGTCAGGGCATAGCCGGCGACTCCGGCCCGCACGGCGTCATGTACCTGTACGACCTGGTGCTGCGCCAGAACGGCAAGGCGTTCTTCACCGAGGACGGCATGGGCTTCGGCGAGAGCGAACTGCTGCCGTACTGGACCGAGGCGCTCGCCCGGGTCAAGGCCGGCATCTACGCCGACCCGAAGAAGGTCGAGCAGATCAAGCCGGCCTCCGCCCTCGCCAAGGGCCTCTCGGCCGGCGAGTTCACCTGGGACAACTTCTCCGTCCGCTACAGCGCGGAGGGCAAGAGCAGCTACAGCCTCGCGCCCATCCCGAGCACCGACGGCAAGAAGACCGGTCAGTACCTCGGCTCGCTGATGCTGAGCGGCACGGCCCGCACCAAGCACCCCGCCGAGGTCGCCACCTTCATCAGCTTCATGACCCACGACCCGGCGGTCGCCCGCATCATGGGCTACGACCGCGGAGTCCCCGCCACCACCGCGCAGTTCGAGGCCTTCCAGCCCACCGACGCCCCGAGCAAGGCGATCGGCGCGTACGAGACCGAGATCGCCAAGGCGGGCGTGCTGGAGCCCATCACCCCGCACCCGGCCGGCGCCGACGTCGTCGAGGCGGCGTTCCTGCGCATCGCCGCCGACATGTCCCTGGGCAAGGCCTCGCCGGAGGACTCCGTGAAGCAGTTCTTCTCCGAGGCGAAGACCGCCCTCGCCTCGAACTGAGAGGAATGACGCGGTGACTCACATCCAGACCTCCACGAGCGGCCCGGTCCTCGACAAGGACCTCGCCGCCGTGGAGCGGAGCGGCCCGGGACGTACGCCCCGCCCCGCACCGCGACCGCGGGGCCACCGCGAGAATCTGACCGGCTATCTCTTCATGTCGCCCTGGATCGCGGGCTTCCTGTTCCTGATCGCCGGGCCCATGGTCTTCTCGCTGTACCTCGCGTTCACCGACTACAACCTGTTCGACGCCCCGAAGTGGGTCGGCCTGCAGAACTTCACCGACATGTTCGCCGACCCCCGCTGGCGCCAGTCGGTCAAGGTGACCTCCTGGTACGTCGTGATCGGCACACCGATCAAGCTGGCGGCCGCGCTCGCCGTGGCCATGCTGCTGGCGCAGAAGCGCTGGGGCCAGTCCTTCTACCGGGCCGCGTTCTACGCCCCGTCGCTCATCGGCGCGAGCGTCTCGGCCGCCATCGTCTGGCGCGCCCTGTTCTCCGACGACGCCGTCGTCGACCGGGGGCAGCAGTTGTTCGGCATCGACGCGGGCGGCTGGATCGGCGACCCGCAGATGATCATCTACGCGCTGGTGGCCCTCACGGTCTGGCAGTTCGGCGCCCCGATGGTGATCTTCCTGGCCGGCCTCAAGCAGGTCCCCAAGGAGCTGTACGAAGCGGCGGCGATGGACGGGGCCGGCCCCTGGCGCCGGTTCTGGAGCGTCACCCTGCCGATGATCTCGCCGGTGCTGTTCTTCAACGTCCTGCTGGAGACCATCCACTCCTTCCAGATCTTCGGATCGGCCTACATCGTCAGCAACGGCAGCTGCGGGCCGGCCGACGCCACGCTCGTCTACACCTGTTACCTGTACGACCAGGGCTTCGCGAACAGCCGCATGGGCTTCGCCTCCGCCATGGCATGGCTGCTGCTCGTCGCCGTGGGCCTGGTCACCGCCGTGCTGTTCTGGTCCCAGAAGCGCTGGGTGCACTACGAGGAGGGGGGCCGATGACCCCGATGGAAACCACCACCACCGCCGTACGGCGCCGGTTCCCCGGCTCCCTCGCCTGGCACATCGGCGCACTCGCCCTCCTCGTGGTGGTCCTCTACCCGGTGGCGTGGACGATCGGCGCCTCGTTCAAGCCGAGCGGGGACATCGTCGGCGCGCTGAACCTCTTCCCGACCGACCCGATCACGGACAACTACCGGCGTCTCGCCGACGGCATCGCCGACATCCCGATCTGGAAGTTCTTCCTGAACTCGGCCTATGTGTCCGTTGGTTCGGTCATCGGAGTCGTACTCTCCTGCTCGCTCACGGCCTACGCCTTCACCAAGGTCCGCTTCGCCGGGCGCAACCTCATGTTCGGCATCATGATCGGGACGCTGCTGCTCCCGTACCACGTACTGATCATCCCCCAGTACGTGATGTTCCAGAAACTGGAGCTGATCAACACCTTCACCCCGCTGCTGATCGGCAAGTACCTCGCCACCGACGCGTTCTTCGTCTTCCTGATGGTCCAGTTCATGCGCGGACTGCCCAAGGAACTCGACGAGGCCGCCCGGCTGGACGGCTGCGGGCACCTGCGGATCTACTGGTCGATCGTGATGCCGCTGTGCCGGCCCGCGCTCATCACCAGCGCCATCTTCACCTTCATCCAGGCCTGGAACGACTTCATGGGCCCGCTGCTGTACCTCAACGAGCCGGACAAGTACACCGTCTCGATGGGGCTGCGGATGTTCATCGACCAGGACGCCGTAGCCGACTACGGCGGCATGATCGCGATGTCCCTGGTGGCCCTGCTGCCGGTGCTCGCCTTCTTCCTGGCCTTCCAGCGCTACCTCATCGACGGCATGGCCACCTCCGGCCTGAAGGGCTGAGCACCCCGTGGCGACGAAATCCGGCACCGTACGCACCGCACCCAGGACCTCCTTCGTCCGGGAGCGATTCAGCGTCTTCTCCGAATGTCTGCTCACCGGCGTGTGGATCACCGTCGCCGCGCTGCCCCTGGTGACGTTCCCCGCGGCGTTCGCCGCGGGGAGCCGGCACCTGCGCCGGTATCTGGCCGGTGAGGCGGGCGGGGTGCGGGAGTTCGCCGCCGATGTACGGGAGGCGTTCCGCAGCGGGTGGCGGATCTCCCTGCTGTGGTGGGCGGCGCTCGCGCTGCTCGCCTTCGACTGGCAGGTCGCCCGGTCGGGCCTGCTGCCTGGCGGCCGTCCGCTCATCGCCGTGAGCCTGCTCGGCCTGCCGGCCGTCGCCGTCTGGGGACTGCGTACGGCCGCCGCCTGGCGGCCCGGCACCCCCTGGGCGCAGACCGCGCGGACCGCCGGCCGCCGCACCTTCACCGACCCGGCCGGATCACTGCTGCTCGTCGGCGGATTCGTCGCCCTGGCCCTCACCGCCTGGCAGATCCCGCCGCTCGCCGCACCCGCCCTCGGCGCTCTCGCCGCCGCGGCGGTCGCCGCCGACCGCCGCTGACCCGGCGGCCCGGACCCACCTACCGCACTCTCCCCACCACGCGTCAGCGTGCGATCAGTCATGCCCATTTTCGCCACGAATTGGAGTCGTGATGTCCCCGATCCCCCGCCGCACCGTCCTCAAGGCAGCCGCCGTCGCCGGTGCGGCCAGCACCTTCTCCTGGGTGCTGAACGACACCGTTCAGCAGGCTTCCGCCGCCACCGGGAAGGCCGATGAAGGGCCCGTCGAGATCGGCTGGCTCGAGGAGGACGGCCTCGGCGCCGCCCCCGGATCCACCTTCGGCGTCCCCTGGGCCAAGGGGCGCTACCCAGCCGACCAGAAGTTCGCCCTCGCCACCGCCGACGGCAAGGACATCCCCGTCCAGACCTGGGCCACCGCCAAGTGGCCCGACGGCTCCCTGAAGTGGACCGCCCACGCGGTCGGCCCCGAGGCCGGTGCCGCCAAGAAGTTCACCCTCACCACCGGCGAGCCCGCCACCGCCGCCCACAAGGTCACCGTCAAGAACAGCGGCGGCTCGATCACCGTCTCCACCGGCGTCATCACCGCGAAGATCGGCAAGACGGGCTCCTCGCTCGTCACCTCCCTCACCCGCGGCTCCACCGAGATCGCCAAGGACGGACGCCTCGTCCTCATCCGCCAGGGCGAGATCGAGGACGGCGACCAGGGGCAGGAGAAGTACGAACGCTTCGAGAGCGCCATCAGCAGGACCGAGGTCGAACAGAGCGGCCCCGTCCGCGCCGTCGTCCGCATCGACGGCAAGCACCGCCACGGCAACCGCTCGTGGCTCCCGTTCTCCGTCCGGCTCTACTTCTACGCGGGCGCCGAATCGTTCCGCATGATGCACACCATCACCTTCGACGGCACCCAGGAACCCGGCAAGGCGAGCGGCGACTTCATCCGCGGCCTCGGCGTCCGCTTCACCGTCCCCATGCGCGACGAGACGTACGACCGCCACATCCGCATCGGCGGCGACGAGAGCGGCATGCTCCGCGAAGCCGTCAAGGGCATCACCGGACTGCGCCGCGACCCGGGAGCCGCCGTCCAGGCCGCCCAGTTCGAAGGCACGAAACTGCCCGACCCGGCCACCTGGGACCAGCGCGTCACCACCCGCCTCCCGCTCATCCCCACCTGGGGCGACTACACCCTCAGCCAGCTCTCCGCCGACGGCTTCTCCCTGCGCAAGCGCACCAAGAAGGGCCACGGCTGGATCGCCGCAGGCGGCGGACGACGCGCCTCCGGCTTCGGTTACGTGGGCGGCGCGAGCGGCGGCCTCTCCTTCGGGCTGCGCGACTTCTGGGAGAAGTTCCCCGCCCAGCTCGACATCCGCGGCGCCGACACCGACGCCGCCGAAGTCACCCTCTGGCTCTGGTCGCCCGAGGCCGAACCGATGGACCTGCGCTTCTATCACGACGGCCTCGGCCAGGACACCTTCGCCGAACAGCTCGAAGGCCTCAACATCACCTACGAGGACTACGAGCCCGGCTTCGGCACCCCCTACGGCATCGCACGCACCAGCGAACTCGTCTTCTGGGCCAACGACTCCACCCCCAGCGCCGAGGCCCTCGCCCAGCAGACCCGCACCGTGCGCACCCTCCCACAGCTCGTCGCCCCGCCGTCCCAGCTCATCGGCGCGGGCGTCTTCGGCGGACTCTTCTCCCCGGTCGACCGCTCCACCCCGGCCAGGGCGAAGATCGAGGACCACCTGGACTTCCTGTTCACGTACTACAAGGACCAGGTCGAGATGCGCCGCTGGTACGGCTTCTGGGACTACGGCGACATCATGCACTCCTACGACCCCGCCCGGCACCAGTGGCGCTACGACGTCGGCGGCTACGCCTGGGACAACTCCGAGCTCTCGCCCGACCTCTGGCTCTGGTACGCCTACCTGCGCTCGGGCCGCGCCGACATCTTCCGCTTCGCCGAGGCCATGACCCGTCACACCGGCGAGGTCGACGTCTACCACCTCGGCGAATGGGCCGGCCTCGGCACCCGCCACGGCGTCCAGCACTACGCCGACAGCGCCAAGCAGCAGCGCATCGCCAACACCACCTACCGGCGCTTCTACTACTTCCTCACCGCGGACGAACGCGTCGGTGACCTGATGCGCGCCAACGTCGACTCCGACGAGACCTTCCTCGGCCTCGACCCGCTCCGCAAGATCCGCACCGAGCCCTACACCCCCGACCGGCACGCCCTGTCCGTCGGCTTCGGCACCGACTGGAGCGGACTCGTCTCCGCCTGGCTCACCGAATGGGAACGCGGCGGACCGCAGGCCGAGAAGGCGAAGGCCCGGGTGCTCGGCACCATGGAGACCATCGCCGCCCAGCCCAACGGATTCGTCCAGGGCAGCGGCCTCTACGACCTGGACACCGGCAAGTTCGCCGTCGCCACCCAACCCGTCGTCAGCGTCTCCCACCTGTCCGGCGTCTTCGGCCTCAATGAACTGTGCGCCGAACTCATCGGCCTGATCGACATGCCGAAGTTCAAGGAGGCGTACCTCGACTACTGCCGCTACTTCAACGCCACCAAGGCCGAACAGACCGCCCGTTACGGCTCCAACTTCGGCAGCCTGCTCCTCTTCCAGGGCCACTCCCGCATGGACGCGTACGCCGCCGTGCAGACGGGCGACGCGAAGCTCGCCGCCCGTGCCTGGGAGAAGTTCTACAACAGCGACGGCTACAAGGAATCCGCCCCCTGGAAGACCGAGAAGGTGAGCGGCCCGGTCACCACCGTCCCGGGCAGCGAGGCCAACTGGGTCTACACCAACGACACCGCGCTGTACGGACTCGCCGCCATCGAGAACCTCGCGCTGGTCGGCGACCACATGCCGGCCTGAGGCCCCTGAGGGCGCCCCGGGCCGGCATGCGGGTCACCGCATCCGGCCCAGGGCGTCCCGCAGCCGCCGGGCCTCACGCAGCCGCTTCTCATACGTCGCCCCCACCGCGAGCAGCAGCACCCCGGCCAGCGCCGGCGCCACCCAGCGCGGCATCGCACCCACCACCTGCACGACATACGGCGCCAGCTCGTGCAGCGCGTCCAGCGCCAGCACCGCACCGCCCAGCACCAGCAGTGCCTGGAGCCGCAGCCGCGCCCCCAGCAGCGTGCTCACCAGCGCCGCCGCACCCAGCAGCAACGGCCGCAGCCAGTACGCGTCGGTCCAGGCGGCGACGAGCGCCGGCACCAGCGTCACCGCCAGACCCGCCCCGTACGCCGTCCACGACGACGCCGACGGATCGCGACGACGGCGCAGCACACCGATCACCAGCGCCGGCACGGTCACCGGCAGCGTGTACGCCTCCGGCGACGACACCCCGGACGCCGACAGCCGCACCCACGACGCCAGGACGAACAGCGCCGTGGCCAGACAGCCCGCCACCTGCCGCCGCTCCGGACGCAGCGCCGTACCCGCCGCCAGTACGCCGCACAGGGCCAGCACCAGAGCCAGGAACGCCGGGTCGCCCAGCGCCGCCACGACCGCGGCGATCCCCGCCGCCGCGCCGGCCAGTTCGAGCGGCAGCGCCACCGGGCGGCCCTTCAGCCGCGCGCCCAGCCCGGCCGTCACCGCGGGGACGACGAGCAGGACCGGCGCCGCCTCGTACAACGCCAGACCCAGCGACGCACCGAAGGCGGCCGCGAGCACCGCCGCACAGATCACCGCCGCGCACGCCACCACCGCCTGCACCGTCACCACCACCGGCGAACGCGACGGGTCCCCCGGTGCCTCCAACGCCACCGCGGCGCCCGCGAACAGCAGCAACAGCACCCCGAACACCGCATAGGTGGCCGGCTCCGAACCCAGCGCCAGCAACGCCACACCCATCGCACCGGCCGACCCGCACACCCACGCGGTCAGCGCCGCCCCCGAAGGACCCCGGCGCAGCGCGGCCACCGCACCGGCGAGAACCCCCGCGACCAGCACCGTCTGCGACGCGACAGCCGCCGCGTACGAGGCGTCCAGCGCGGGCGGCAGCACCGTGAGCCCCGCCCAGCCGGCCGCCACCGCCGAGGCGCCGACGGCCGTGCGCCACCCGGGCCCGGGCGACAGCACCGGACCGGCCCACCGCACCACGCCCTCCCACGACCGGAACGCCGCCCCGAGCGCCACGGCCACCGACAGCAGCACCACCGGAGCCGCCGCCATGTCCTGCCACGGCAGCTCCGCGGCCCCCACCGCTGCCCGGATCCCGTCCTCGGGCGCCCCCGACCACAGCCGGCCCAGCTGAGCCACCGGACCCACCAGCACCACCGCCACCGGGGCGGCCGCGAACAGTACCGCCGCGGCCGCCACCGAACCCGCCGCCCACACCAGACCCCGCCCGGCCGGACGCCCCAGCGGAGCCCGTACACCCAGCAGAACCAGCCCGCCGCACACCAGATACACCTGCACCGCCCAGGCGTCGGGCACCCCCGCCGCCACGACACCGCCCACCGCCGCGACCGCGGCCAGTCCCGCCACCGCACCCGCGGCCACCGCGAGCGCCACCGGAGCCCGACGGGCCCCCGCCAGAGCGATCACCGCACCGGCCAGGAGCAGCGCCCCCGGCGCCACCGCACCCGCCGGGCCCCCGGCCGACAGCGACTGCACCAGAGCCACCAGCAGACCCGCACCGCCCGTGACACAGAGACCGGCACAGGCGGTGACCCGCACCGCGACTCCCTTGCACCACACCGCGATCGCGCAGTCCAGCGCCGCCGTCGCCAGCAGCGCTACCGCGAACACCAGAGCGCCCGCCTCCCCGGCCCACGCCCACAGCACCAGCGGCAGCTGCGCGCCGGCCACGGCCAGCGGCAGCGGCAGCCGCAACCGGCCCACCAGCAGACCGTAGGCCGCCCAGAGCACCGCCAGCACGGCCGAGGCGCCGGCCGCGTACCCGGCACCCGAGTCCGGAACAGCGACCAGATACAGGGCGAGGGCGTCCAGCACCATCAGCACCGACGCCAGGCCCGCGAGGGCCTCCGCCGTCGAGGACAGACCCCGCCGCAGGAGCACCGCGGGCGCACTCAGCGCCGCGACCGTGACCGCGGTCAGGACCGCCGAACGCCCGCCGATCCCCATCTGCCCCCAGCTCACCAGGGTGAACGCGATCGCGGCGATCGTCAGCAGCAGACCGCCGAGGGTGAGCAGCACATTCTGCGCACTACGGGTGCGGACCGGGGGAACGGGCGGCGCGCCCCAGACACGGGGCGGCGTGACCGGCGCGGGGCCGGGCGCCTGCAGCACGCTCAGCAGCCAGGCGCGGCGGGTCAGCAGCTGGGACCGGCGCAGATCGAGCCGGGCGAGCTCACGGTCGAGGAGGACCAGTTCCTCGGCGGGTGGCGGCAGATGTTCCATACGGGCGAGTGTGGTGCGGGCCACGCGAAGGGGCATGCGCACGGGTACTCAGATCCCCGGCTGAGTACGCATCCTGGAGCCATGGACTGGAGCCACTACCGATTCGTCAGCACCTGGGAGCTCCCCGCCCCGCCCCGGGCCGTCTACGCCCACCTCGAACGCGTCGAGCACTACCCGCGATGGTGGCCCCAGGTCCGCGAGGTCACCCGCGTCGACGAGTCCTCCGGAACCGCCCGGATCCGCTCCCTCCTCCCGTACGACCTCGTCGTCACCCTGCGCGCACGCCGCCACGACGTGCCCGGCGGCGTCCTCGAGGTGACCCTCACCGGCGACCTCGACGGCTGGGCGCGCTGGACCGTCGTCCCGCATGGCGCCGGGAGCCGTGCCACGTACGAGCAGGAGGTCGTGGTGCGCCGCGGCCTGATGCGGGTCCTCGCCGTGCCGGGACGGCCCCTGTTCCGGGCCAATCACGCCCTGATGATGCGGGCCGGACGGCGCGGCCTCGCGGCCCGGCTGGAAGCGGTTTGAACCACACCCGCCGAGCCCTGTATGGTTCAACCCGTTCCCGGGCGATTAGCTCAGTGGGAGAGCGCTTCGTTCACACCGAAGAGGTCACTGGTTCGAAACCAGTATCGCCCACCCCGGGAGAGGCCGGTCCGTCAGCATCACCGACGGACCGGCCTTCGCGTGTCCGGACGCGAAGACCGTGACTCCGCGCTCACGCCGCGGCGCGCAGCTCCGGACGCAGCGGCCAGGCCGGATCCACCGTCTCCGGCGTCCCGCTCTTGGCGAACCAGGCCTGCAGACCGCGCGCCTGCGCCGCGTGCCACACCGCCTGGAGCGTGTGCAGCTCCGCCGGGGACAGCCGCTCCAGCCGGGCCGCGAACCGCCGCCCCACCGCCCGGACCAGCTCCAGCGACGCCGCCGCATCGGCTGCCGCGTCATGCGCTCCGTCCAGCACCACCCCGTACAGCTCGCAGAGGTCCGTGAGCGTGCGGCGTCCCTTGCGGTAGCGGTCCAGGTGCTTGTCGAGCACCCGCGGATCCAGGACGCACAGCGAGGCGTTCTGCAGATAGCCGGCGAGCGACGACGCCCGGTGCCGCCTCAACTCCCGGTCCAGCAGCGTCAGATCGAACGGCGCGTTCATCACGACCAGCGGCCGGCCCGCCGCGCTCTGCTCGGCCAGCGCCCTCGCTATCTCCTCGACCACCGGCGCGGGCCACCGCCCGTTGCGCTGGAGGTGGTCGTCCGTCAGGCCGTGGATCTCCGTCGCCCCCACGGGCACCGGAATTCCCGGATTCACCAGCCAGCGGGTGACACGCGCCCGCCCGCCGGCACTGTCCTGGACGACGAGCGCGGCCGAAACGATCCGGTCCCGTTCGACGTCCACGCCCGTCGTCTCGGTGTCGAAAGCGGCCAGCGGCCCCTCATACCAATGAGTCATCCCCGAACTCCTCGCGCCCCGGCGGCAGATGAGGTGATTCCTCTGCCCGGTTCGGTGATACCCGCACCCTTTGCCTGATACGCCGTTTGAGGGCCGCCCAGTGCGGTGACAACACAGGTGACGGGGGCGGACGTTGACATGCCGCCCCGTCCAACTCACCCATCGGCACAGCCCGGAAGGCCTACGGAGCCATGGCGCTCGCGCAGCCCGAACCGAGCGGGCTGCTGCCCCAGCGGACCGCACCGCTGCGCGGCGCACTCGCCACCACCGCCTGCATGGAGACCCTCCAGGTGGGCTATCTGCACGCGGTCGCGGCCGCCGCGGGGTGCTCCCTGTCGCAGCCCTTCCCGGACAACGGCATCGACTGGCACGTCAGCCACGGAGCCCCCGGCCACGTCGTCGACGACGAGGTGACCATCAAGGTCCAGCTGAAGTGCACCTACCAGATACCGCCCCGCCCACCCGGCCCGACGTTCGCCTTCACCCTCGACAACGCCCACCTCGTGAAGCTCGCCCGGACCCCCGTGTCCGTGCACAAGATCCTCGTCGTGATGCTCGTGCCCCGCAGCCAGGACGACTGGCTGCGTGCCGGGCACGACCGCCTCGACCTGCGGCACTGCTGTTACTGGACCAACCTGGCCGGTCACGCCGTGACCGGCCGGCACCGGACCACCGTGCGGATCCCGACCTCGCGCATCTTCGACGACCGAGCGCTCTGCGAGATCATGACCCGTGTCGGGGCGGGAGGGAGACCCTGATGCACCGGCCGATGGACGAGTCCGTCCACGAAGTGTTCCCGTCAGCCGTACGATCCCACCCCGCCGAACAGGCGGGCCCCTGGCCCACCGGCTCACCGGCCGGGGCTCTGCCCGATCCCGCCCGCGTCGACCCCGCGGTCCTCGGCGCCCTGCTCGCCCGGCACGGCTGGCAGCGGCGCGGCGGAGCGGCCGGCCGCTACAGCCGCTGGACCCCGCCAGAACCGTCCGGCACCGCCACCAGCCTGCTCGTGCCGGACACCACCGCGTTCCCCGACAGCGAGGACCTGCTGGGCGAGGCACTGACCGCCCTGGCCCGCAGCGCGGCACCCTCCGCCCGCGAGATCCTGGTCTCCCTCGCCGTCCCCAGCGACGAGATCCGCTGGTGGCGCGACGTGCCCGAACCGGCCGCCGGAGCCGCCGGGGCGGCCAACTGGACCCGGGCGGAGCAGCTGCACGGCTCCGCCCGGCAGATCCTGCTGGCCGGAGCGCTCGCCGTCCGCGGCCGGGCCGGCTACCACGGCGCCCGCCACCGCCGCCGCGCCCTCGCGACGCTCGGCTCCATCCTCATCGGACCCGCACCCGGCGGCCGCGAGCTCACCGCGTTCGTCCCCGTCGAAGCGGGCCGTCCCGTCGCCGTACGGCTCTATCAGGCCCTTCACGCCTGCCGGGAGGCGGTCGACTACCAACGGGCCACCGGCGGCATGGAGGCCTTCGACACCGCCGTCGAGGCGGGCGTCAGCCGGGAACTGACCGAGGCGGTCATCGCGCTCGTCCGGGGATCGGAGGGGGCCGGGATCGCCCTGGAATGGGCGCCCTCCGCGGGCGTCCCCGACGGCTGCCCCGTACGCCCCGAACCCGTCGAGTTCTCCCCGGGCGACCTGCCGGCCCTGCGCCTGGCCGGGGCCCGCTACCTCCAGGAAGAGCCCGCGGTGACGGTACGGATCACCGGCGCGGTCGTGCGCCTGCGCCGCTCGGGGCCGCGCGGGGCCGGAATCGTACGGCTGCGGGTCCTGGCGGGCGCCGAGGTGCCGCACGTACGGCTGGAACTCGACGAGGAGGCCTACCGGATAGCGGGCCAGGCCCACCTCGTGGGGCTGCCCATACGGGTGGAGGGCAGGCTGGAGAGCCGGGGCGGTTTCCGGCGGCTGACCAGGGCCTCGCAGGTGGTTCCGGTGCAGGTCGACGAGGAGGAACGGGACCGGCTGATGAAGTCGCTCCAGGAGAACGTCGACTATTTCGAGGAGGCCTGCGCGGGGGAGTAGCGGGGCGCAGGTGGCCCATTTCGCTAAGGGGGCGGTCGGCTCGGTACGATTCCCCATTGTGCCCACCATAGAAATGTGGGTAGTCCCCTCAGTCAGGAGAGACCGGTGTCAGACGTCCGTGTGACCATCCAACGCGATTCCGAGCGGGAAGAGCGCGTGGTGACGACGGGCACTACGGCAGCCGAGCTCTTCCCCGGCGAGCGCACCGTCGTCGCCGCCCGCATCGCCGGTGAACTGAAGGACCTCGCGTACGTCGTCTCCGACGGCGAGACCGTCGAGCCCGTCCTGATCTCGTCCGAGGACGGCCTCAACATCCTGCGGCACTCCACCGCGCACGTGATGGCCCAGGCCGTGCAGGAGCTCCACCCCGAGGCCAAGCTCGGCATCGGCCCGCCGGTCAAGGACGGCTTCTACTACGACTTCGACGTCGAGAAGCCGTTCACGCCCGAGGACCTCAAGGCCATCGAGAAGAAGATGCAGGAGATCCAGAAGCGGGGCCAGAAGTTCTCCCGCCGGGTCGTGACGGACGAGGCGGCCCGCGAGGAGCTCGCCGACGAGCCGTACAAGCTGGAGCTCATCGGCATCAAGGGCTCCGCCTCCTCGGACGACGGCGCGGACGTCGAGGTGGGCGGCGGCGAGCTGACCATCTACGACAACCTCGACCCGAAGACCGGCGAGCTGTGCTGGAAGGACCTCTGCCGCGGCCCCCACCTGCCGACCACCCGGTTCATCCCGGCGTTCAAGCTGATGCGGAACGCGGCGGCGTACTGGCGGGGCAGCGAGCGCAATCCCATGCTCCAGCGCATCTACGGCACCGCCTGGCCGACCAAGGACGAGCTGAAGGCGCACCTGGAGTTCCTGGAGGAGGCCGCCAAGCGGGACCACCGCAAGCTCGGCAACGAGCTGGACCTGTTCTCCTTCCCCGACGAGATCGGTCCCGGCCTCGCCGTCTTCCACCCCAAGGGCGGCGTCATCCGCCGGGCCATGGAGGACTACTCGCGGCGCCGCCACGAGGAGGAGGGCTACGAGTTCGTCTACTCGCCGCACGCCACCAAGGGCAAGCTCTTCGAGAAGTCCGGTCACCTGGACTGGTACGCCGACGGCATGTACCCGCCCATGCAGCTCGACGACGGGGTGGACTACTACCTCAAGCCGATGAACTGCCCGATGCACAACCTGATCTTCGACGCCCGCGGCCGCTCTTACCGTGAACTGCCCCTGAGGTTGTTCGAGTTCGGCACGGTGTATCGGTACGAGAAGTCGGGCGTCGTGCACGGCCTGACCCGCTCGCGCGGCTTCACGCAGGACGACGCGCACATCTACTGCACCAAGGAGCAGATGGCGGAGGAGCTGGACCGGACGCTCACCTTCGTCCTGAACCTGCTCCGCGACTACGGGCTGACGGACTTCTACCTGGAGCTGTCCACCAAGGACCCCGAGAAGTTCGTCGGGTCGGACGAGGCGTGGGAAGAGGCCACGGCGACGCTGCAGCAGGTCGCCGAGAAGCAGGGTCTGCCCCTCGTCCCGGACCCGGGCGGCGCCGCGTTCTACGGCCCGAAGATCTCGGTGCAGTGCAAGGACGCCATCGGCCGGACCTGGCAGATGTCGACCGTGCAACTCGACTTCAACCTGCCGGAGCGCTTCGACCTGGAGTACACGGGTCCCGACGGCACCAAGCAGCGCCCGGTCATGATCCACCGCGCCCTGTTCGGCTCCATCGAGCGCTTCTTCGCGGTGCTGCTCGAGCACTACGCGGGTGCGTTCCCGGTGTGGCTGGCGCCCGTCCAGGCGGTCGGCATCCCGATCGGCGACGCGCACATCCCGTACCTCCAGGAGTTCGCGGCGGAGGCGCGGAAGAAGGGGCTGCGCATCGACGTGGACGCTTCCTCGGACCGCATGCAGAAGAAGATCAGGAACCATCAGAAGGCCAAGGTGCCGTTCATGATCATCGTCGGTGACGAGGACATGAACGCGGGCACGGTGTCGTTCCGGTACCGCGACGGCTCGCAGGAGAACGGCATCGCCCGTGACGAAGCGATCGCCAAGCTCGTTGATGTGGTGGAGCGTCGCGAGCAGGTGTGATGCGTTCCCCGCGTGAGCGGGGATGGCCCGATGCAGGAGATTCAGAGCCGGGGTCAGAGGTTCTGCTCCCCGCGCAAGCGGGGCTGGGCCCCCGGTGAGCTACCCGCTCGCCGGGGGCCGTTTCTCGTCCTCCCTGCGGAACACCTGAATCAGCCACGACGAGAACGAACCCGTCACCGCCCCCAGCAGCGCCAGCCCGCAGGCCATCAGGAACGCCGCGACCACCCGGCCCCACGGCGTCACCGGCACGGCGTCCCCGTACCCCACCGTCGTGAGCGTCGCGCAGGCCCACCAGACCGCGTCGCCGAAGGTCCGGATCGAGGCGCCCGGCGCGTCGTGCTCCTGGTGGTAGACCGCGAGGGCCGCCGAGAAGCCGAGCAGCAGTGCCGTCAGGCCCGCATACGACATCACCCGTGCGTACAGGCTCAGCCGCGGCTCGTCGCGGCGTTGCTGGATGGCCGAGTAGACCTTGACCAGCCGCAACGGGCGCAGCAGTGGCAGCAGGAGCACGAGCGTGTCGAGCCAGTGGGTCCGGACGAAGCGGTGGCCCAGGCCGCTGAGGCGGATGCGTACGGCGTAGTCGACGACGAAGAGGAGCCAGGTGGCGGCGACCAGGGCGAGGGAGATGTCGTGCCACGGGTCGGCGTCGTGCGGGCCGAGGACGCGGACCGCGTAGCCGAGCAGGAAGAGCAGCGAGGCGGCGAACAGCGGTACCTCGGTGCGCTGCTCCCAGTGGGTGAGAGTGGGCGAGGGGCGGGCCGGGGTGCGGTCGCTCATCGGCCCAGCATCGCGCCGGGGGACGGGATCGGCCCCGGCGACACGCTTCGCAGGGGGGACGCCATATGCTGATCGGCATGACGAGTGAGCCGGAGCAGCAGATCGGAGTGGGAACGCCCGATGCGTTCCAGCGCCTGTGGACGCCCCACCGGATGGCGTACATCCAGGGCGAGAACAAGCCGACCGGCCCGGAGGCAGGCGACGGCTGTCCGTTCTGTGAGATCCCCTCGAAGTCGGACGAGGACGGGCTCGTCGTCGCGCGCGGCGAGAAGGTCTACGCCGTGCTGAATCTGTACCCGTACAACGGCGGTCATCTGATGGTGGTGCCGTACCGGCATGTCGCGGACTACACCGAGCTGGACGGTCCGGAGACGCTGGAGCTCGCCGATTTCACCAAGCGTGCGATGACCGCGCTGCGTGCGGCGTCGGGGGCGCACGGTTTTAACATCGGGATGAATCAGGGTGCGGTTGCCGGTGCGGGTATTGCCGCGCATCTGCATCAGCATCTGGTGCCCCGATGGGGTGGGGACACGAACTTCATGCCGGTGGTGGGTCACACCAAGGTGCTGCCGCAACTGTTGGCCGACACCCGGAAGATGCTGGCCGGCGTCTGGCCGGCTGCCTGATCTTCACGCTCATTGTGCGGGGCACGCTCATCGTGCGGGGCGCTCCGGATCTTTCCGGAGCGCCCCGCACGCGTATGTGCTGTGTGGGTTACGCCTCGTACAGGTCGGCCTTGCGCGGGGTGGGGTCCTGGATGAGTCCGCTCAGTATCGTCGAGCGGTTGTCGAAGCGTTCCGTGTCGACGCCGTTTTCCTCCAGGACCTTCAGGACGGCGCTGTGCACGACGCGCAGGACGGGCGTGGCGGCGCGCATCGCGTCGTCGGCCATGAAGCGGTGGCGCCACGGCTTCTCGGCCCAGGCGTGTCGCAGTCCGAAGGGTTCCGGCAGGGCGATCTTGCCGCCGAGGTAGTCGAGTATCGGCGGGTACCAGGTGAAGGGGGCGCGCAGGGCTAGGCGGACGACCTCCTTCGATTCGACGAGTGCGAGGGTGATGTCGCGGGTCTCCCAGAACTTGACGGTCTTGTTGACGGTCTTCTTCTTGGCGGCGGGCTTGCTGGTGAACAGGGAGTGGACCGGTCCGAGCGCGTGTCCGGTGACCTCGATGCGCAGGGTCTCGTACAGGACCGTGACGGTGATCATCATGGTGATGACCAGCTGGCCGTCCCACAGGGTGAACTGGACGCCCAGGTAGTGGCGGTCGCCGCCGCCGAACTGCTGGTGGTTGCAGATCCGCTGTATCTCGTGGGGTTTGACCTGGAAGGTGGCGACGTCCTCGCCCTCGGGGCGGGACACCTCGTCGGCGTTCTCACCGACGGGTGACACGATCCAGTGGGTGACGGAGGGCTTGGGGAATCCGCCGGTGTTCAGCGGGCCGCGCTCCATCATCTTGAGCTGGTCGTGGATGACGCGTATCAGGTCCCAGCTGCGGAACTGGTGGAATTCCTTGCCGGGTTCCTTGGGGACGAGGTCCTCGGCGAGCTGCCAGCTGCCCCAGCGGGTGCCCATGCCGAGGATACCCTTGGGGCCGGCGTAGAAGACGGAGTTGGACTGCTGCTCGGCGGCGAGCTTCTCCAGGCCCTGGCGGAGTGCCTCGCGTGCGGTCTCGTTGGGGTTCTTCGGCACGGCTTCGGGGATCTTGGCGATGACGCCGCCGCCGGAGAGCAGGCCCTCCCAGCGGGCGCGCATGTCCTTGGCGGAGGTCTCGGCGATCCGTTTGGCGATCAGCCAGCCGATGACGGGGGCCACGACCATCGCGCGCAGGTACAGCCCGAGGAGCCCGGTGAGGGGCATTTTGACGAGGAAGAACAGGGCGGCGATGCCGAAGACGGGGAGCAGGGCGTTGCCGACGGTGGCGAGGACCTTGTCCTTGGTGTTGCCGAGGCCGTCGCGCAGGCGGAAAGCGATGACCCACAGCAGCATTCCGGGCAGGAAGGCGAAGCCGAACAGGGCGGTGACGGCAGTGAGTTTGGTGTCGCGGGCCTTGCGGAGGCGGGTCGCGGAGAGGCAGTGCTCGACGACGGTCTGCGGGTCGCTGCCGAAGGACTGGATGAGGGCCTTCCGCGCACCGCCCAGCATGCGTTCCTGGACGGCGCGGGCGAAGGCCTCGCCGAGGTTGGGCTTGAAGTAGTCGGACTTGAAGAGCTTGGAACGTCCTGCCTTCACTTCGGACTTGTGCCACTCGCTGTTGGCTTTGAGGATGTCCTCCACCGGGCTGTCGCGGTACGCGGCGGAGGCGAGGGCGTTGGTCGCCACCGCCGCTCCCGCCGAGCCCTGGAGCGGAATCTGCGCTCCGGGAGAGAAATCGAATCCGTTGCTGGCCACTGTCGCCCCCACTCGCCACCGAGGAACCGCTCCTGCGGCTGTTTCCCAACTGCCGGGTCCGGCACACTTTCTGACCTGGCAGCACAGCGTATCGTCCGGATCGGTACCCCGTCCGGCCCTGTGGACAACGCCGGCCGGACGACGGCTCTATGTTCCTTTCGTGCCGTTGTCCTGCTGTGCGTGGAGGCGGTCGGCGAGTTGTGGGGGCATGGCCTCGTGGCGGGCGTAGGAGCGGTCGAAGCGGCCGGTTCCGTGGGACAGGGAGCGCAGGTCGACCGCGTAGCGTCCGATCTCCAGTTCCGGCACCTCGGCCCGTACGAGGGTGCGTCCGGCGCCCGACTGTTCGGTGCCGGTCACCCGGCCTCGGCGGCCGGAGAGATCGCTCATCACCGGGCCGACGTAGTCGTCGGGGACCAGGACGCGGACTTCGGCGACGGGTTCCAGGAGCCGGATACGGGCGTCGCCCGCGGCCTCGCGCAGGGCCAGGGCGCCCGCGGTCTGGAAGGCGGCGTCGGAGGAGTCCACGGAGTGGGACTTGCCGTCCCGCAGCGTGACGCGCACGTCGACCAGCGGATGTCCGCCGCTGAGGCCGCGGGCGGCCTGGGCGCGGACGCCCTTCTCGACGGACGGGATGAACTGGCGGGGCACCGATCCGCCGACCACCTGGTCGACGAACTCGATGCCGGAGCCCGCCGGCAGCGGCTCGACGTCGATCTCGCAGATGGCGTACTGGCCGTGGCCGCCGGACTGTTTGACGTGGCGGCCGCGTCCGGTGGACGGTCCGGCGAACGTCTCGCGCAGGGCGACGCGGTGGGGTACGGCGTCGACCTGAACGCCGTAGCGGGTGCGCAGACGGTCCAGCGCCACGTCCAGGTGGGCTTCGCCGAGACCCCACAGGACGACCTGGTGGGTGTCCGGGTTCTGTTCCAGGCGCATGGTCGGGTCCTCGGCGACGAGGCGCGCGAGGCCCTGGGAGAGCTTGTCCTCGTCGGCTTTGCCGTGCGCCTCGATGGCGAGCGGCAGCAGCGGGTCGGGCCTCGTCCACGGTTCCATCAGCAGGGCATGGTCCGGCGCGGACAGGGTGTCGCCGGTCTCCGCGGTGTCCAGCCGGGCGACGCAGGCGAGATCGCCGGCAATGCAGGCGGTGAGCGGCCGTTGTTGTCTGCCGAAGGGCGAGGAGAGGGCGCCGACGCGGATCTCGGCCTCGTGCAGGGGCCGGGCCTCGTGGCCGGGGTCGACGAGTCCGTGGCCGGAAACGTGCACCGTGTCGTCGGGGCGCAGCGTGCCGGAGAAGACGCGTACGAGCGAGAGCCGGCCGACGTAGGGGTCGGAGGCCGTCTTGACGACTTCGGCGGCCAGAGGGCCCTGCGGGTCGCAGTCCAGGGCGGGGAGCGAGGCGCCGTGCAGGGTGGTCACGGCGGGCAGGGGGCGTTCGAGCGGGGTGGGGAAGCCGCCGGTGATCAGGTCGAGGAGTTCGACGGTGCCGATGCCGTCGCGGGCGCCGTCGGCGGCGGGGGCGGCGGTGAGGACGGGGTGGAAGGTGCCGCGGGCGACCGCGCGTTCGAGGTCGTCGACGAGTGTCCGGATGTCTATGTCGGCGCCGCCGAGGTAGCGGTCCATCAGGGTCTCGTCCTCGCTCTCGGCGATGATCCCCTCGATCAGACGGCTGCGGGCGTCGGCCAGCGGCGCCTGCTGGGACTCGGCGGGCGGGCGCTCCTGCCGTTCGCCGCCGGAGTAGTCGAGGATCCGCTGCGAGAGCAGTCCGGTGAGCCCGGTCAGCGGGGCGTGTCCGTCGGCGGCCTCGGGGCCGTACACCGGCAGGTAGAGGGGGAGTACGGCGTCGGGGTCGTCGCCGCCGAAGATCTCGCCGCAGATCCGGGTCATCGCGTCGAAGGAGGTGCGGGCGGTGTCCAGGTGGGTGACGACGATGGCGCGCGGCATGCCGACGGCCGCGCACTCCTCCCAGACGGCGCGGGTGGTGCCGGCGACGGCGTCGGCCTCCTGGGCGGCCGAGACGACGAAGAGGGCCGCGTCCGCCGCGCGCAGACCGGCCCTGAGTTCCCCGACGAAGTCGGCGTATCCGGGGCTGTCCAGCAGGTTGATCTTGATCCCGTCCCAGGTGACGGGGACGAGGGAGAGTGATACGGAGCGTTGTCGGAGCTGTTCGATCCCGTCGTGGTCGGAGACCGTGGTGCCGTCCTCGACCCGGCCCGCCCGGTTGACCGCGCCCGCGGTCTGTGCCAGGGCCTCGACGAGGGTGGTCTTGCCGGAGCCGCTGTGGCCGACCAGTACCACGTTCCTTATGGCGGAGGGGTGGCCGGCCGCCGTTACTCCTCCGGCGGCTCCGGTGTGCGTGTGTGCCTTGTCGCCCATGACGCGTGCCTCCCGGGTGGATGGCGCCTGGCGGAGGGCCCGCCGGCGCGGGATGGGGAGCGGTCGCACGGGTACGGGGAGCCGCCGCGGCGGCTACGACGACGCCCGCGGTACTTCCGAGCTTTCCACTCCGTCCGGGCCGCGTCCATACGCCGTACCCCGCGGCGGCGGGGTACGGGCGTCGCGTGGCGGCGGACCGAAGGCCCTGCCCAGGGTGCCCGTACGGTGGAGCGCCTCGCGCGTGACTACGATGGGCCAGGAGGGTGCTGAAGCCCCGGCCGGGCCCGCGGTGTCCGGCACGCACATCTGCGGCGTTGCCGAAGTGTCCCTCATGGCTCTGCCATGGGGAGGCTCCGGCGCATCGCAGCCGCACGCACCGGACACCGCATTCCGTGTCCGGCCGGACGTTCAGCGCCCTCGAGCCGGTGGCCGACGGGGTCATGCGGCCCACCGACCCTCGGGAAGGCCATGCTGAACAAGTACGCGCGTGCATTCTTTACGCGTGTCCTCACGCCGTTCGCCGCACTGCTGCTCCGTCTGGGCGTGAGTCCCGACGCGGTCACTCTGATCGGCACGGCCGGGGTGATGGCAGGTGCGCTGGTCTTCTTCCCGATGGGTGAGTTCTTCTGGGGCACGATCGTCATCACGATCTTCGTCTTCTCCGATCTCGTCGACGGCAACATGGCGCGGCAGGCGGGCATCTCCAGCCGCTGGGGCGCGTTCCTCGACTCGACGCTCGACCGGGTCGCCGACGGGGCGATCTTCGCCGGTTTCGCGCTCTGGTACGCGGGCAGCGGCGACGACAACGTCCTGTGCGCGGTCTCGATCTTCTGCCTGGCGAGCGGTCAGGTGGTCTCGTACACCAAGGCGCGCGGTGAGTCGATCGGGCTGCCGGTGGCGGTGAACGGGCTCGTGGAGCGTGCCGAGCGCCTGGTGATCTCGTTGGTGGCCGCCGGTCTCGCGGGGCTCCACGGGTTCGGTGTGCCGGGCATCCAGGTCCTCCTGCCGATCGCCCTGTGGATCGTCGCCGCGGGGAGCCTGGTGACGCTGGTGCAGCGGGTCGTGACCGTGCGCCGTGAGTCCGCCGAGGCCGACGCGGCCGCCGCGGTGCCGGCCGCGCCGGACCGGGGGAGCGAGGCCGCGCAGTGAGCGGTGAGCCCGGGGAGACGAAGCCCGGTGCCGGTGAACGGCTGAGCGACGCGTTGTACGGGCTGGGCTGGGCCGCGGTCAAGAAGCTCCCCGAACCGGCCGCGCGGGCGCTCTTCAGGACCCTGGCCGACCAGGTGTGGAAGCGGCGCGGCAAGAGCGTGCTGCGGCTGGAGTCGAATCTGGCGCGGGTCGTGCCGGACGCGAGCCCGGCCCGGCTGGCGGCCCTGTCCAAGGCGGGGATGCGCTCGTACATGCGCTACTGGATGGAGTCGTTCCGGCTGCCCACCTGGACCCCGGAGCGGATCAAGGCGTCCATCGACGTGACGGACGCGCACCGGCTGACCGAGGGCCTCGACGCCGGGCGCGGCGTCGTCCTCGCGCTGCCGCACCTGGGTAACTGGGACCTGGCGGGGGCGTGGGTCACCACCGATCTGAAGGTCCCGTTCACGACCGTCGCCGAGCGGCTCAAGCCGGAATCGCTCTACGACCGGTTCGTCGCCTACCGCGAGGGCCTGGGCATGGAGGTGCTCGCCCACAACGGCGGCACCGCGTTCGGGACGCTGGCGCGCCGGCTGCGCGAGGGTGGCCTCGTCTGCCTGGTCGCCGACCGCGACCTGTCGGCCTCTGGCGTCGAGGTGACGTTTTTCGGGGACACGGCCCGGATGCCGGCGGGACCGGCCCTCCTGGCCCAGCAGACCGGTGCGCTGCTGCTTCCCGTCACCCTCTCGTACGACGACACGCCGGTGATGAAGGCGCGGATCCATCCGCCCGTCGAGGTACCCGGCACAGGTGACCGTGCCGGAAAGACGTCCGTGATGACACAGGCCCTGGCCGACGCGTTCGCCCTGGGCATCGCCGAGCACCCGGAGGACTGGCACATGCTGCAGCGGCTCTGGCTCGCCGACCTCGAACCCGGCGCGGCCTGATCCGGACGAGAGGCCCCAGGGCCTTTCGATTCCGTTCGAGTCATGCCGGGCTCGCGGGGTCTGGCACGCTCGGTCGCCTCGCACCTGCACGCACTCCCCGATCCGGCCCGACCGAACGAAAGGCCCCGGCAGTGAAGATCGGCATCGTCTGCCCGTACTCCTGGGACGTACCGGGCGGCGTCCAGTTCCACATCCGTGACCTGGCCGAACATCTGATCCGGCTCGGCCACCACGTCTCCGTGCTGGCCCCGGCCGACGACGAGACGCCGCTGCCGCCGTACGTGGTCTC
This sequence comes from Streptomyces sp. NPDC096323, assembly GCF_040302845.1. Taxonomy (NCBI): domain Bacteria; kingdom Bacillati; phylum Actinomycetota; class Actinomycetes; order Kitasatosporales; family Streptomycetaceae; genus Streptomyces; species Streptomyces sp. NPDC096323. Next base: position 158,130 of record NZ_JBEOSI010000006.1, on the reverse strand, counting down.
CGCGGGCCGGGCCGTGCCCGTCCCGTACAACGGCTCCGTCGCCCGGCTGAACTTCGGCTTCCTGTCCGCGGCCCGGGTACGGCGGTGGCTGAACGACGGCGCGTTCGACGTGATCCACATCCATGAGCCGACCTCGCCGTCGCTGGGACTCCTGGCCTGCTGGGCCGCGCAGGGTCCGATCGTCGCCACGTTCCACACGTCCAATCCGCGCTCGCGGGCGATGATCGCCGCCTATCCGATCCTCCAGCCGGCGCTGGAGAAGATCAGCGCGCGCATCGCGGTCAGCGAGTACGCGCGCCGGACCCTCGTCGAGCACCTGGGCGGCGACGCGGTCGTCATCCCCAACGGGGTGGACGTCGGGTTCTTCGACGCGGCCGAGCCCAGGCCCGAGTGGCAGGGGGGCACGATCGGCTTCATCGGACGCATCGACGAGCCCCGAAAGGGCCTGCCCGTCCTGATGCGGGCCCTGCCCGCGATCCTCGCGGCACGCCCGGACACCCGGCTGCTCGTGGCGGGCCGGGGAGACGAGGAGGAGGCCGTCGCCTCGCTGCCGGAGGAGATGCGCGCACGCGTCGAGTTCCTCGGCATGGTGAGCGACGAGGACAAGGCGCGGCTGCTGCGCAGCGTCGACGTGTACGTCGCGCCCAACACGGGAGGCGAGAGCTTCGGCATCATCCTCGTCGAGGCCATGTCGGCGGGCGCACCGGTCCTGGCCAGCGACCTGGACGCGTTCGCGCAGGTCCTGGACCAGGGCGCGGCGGGGGAGCTGTTCGCGAACGAGGACGCCGACGCCCTGGCCGGGGCGGCGGTCCGCCTGCTCGGCGACCCGGACCGGCGCGCGGAACTCGGCGCGCGCGGAACCGCGCATGTGCGGCGCTTCGACTGGTCCACGGTCGGGGCGGACATCCTCGGGGTGTACGAGACGGTGGCGGACGGGGCCGCCTCAGTGGCGACGGACGAACGCACAGGGCTGCGGGCGCGGTTCGGGCTGGCCCGGGACTGAGCCGGTGCCGGCCCCCTCGGACGGTGATCCCGCCGGCCGGGAGGGCCGGGGCGTGGCGGCTCCCCGGTAGCCTTGCCGCCCGTGACCCAAACCCTCATCTGGACCGTCGTCGTGCTCATCGCGATCGGCCTGTATCTCAGCTGGACCGCGGGTCGTCTCGACCGGCTGCACACCCGCATCGACGCGGCCCGCGCCGCCCTCGACGCCCAACTCCTGCGCCGCGCCTCGGTCACCCAGGAACTCGCCACGTCCGGCGTCCTCGACCCGGCGGCCTCCATCGTTCTGTACGAGGCAGCCCACGCCGCCCGCCAGTCGGAGGAGGAGCACCGCGAGGTCGCCGAGAGCGAGCTGAGCACCGCTCTGCGCGCGGTGTTCGGCGAGCCGGTCCAGGTCGAGGCGGTGAAGGAGATCCCGGGCGGCGAAGAGGCCGCGTCGGAGCTGGCCGCGGCCGTACGCCGGGTCCCGATGGCGCGCAGGTTCCACAACGACGCGGTGCGGGCGGCGCGTGCGCTGCGCCGCCACCGCACGGTGCGCTGGTTCCGGCTGGCAGGCCACGCCCCCTTCCCGCTGGCCTTCGAGATGGACGACGAGCCACCGGTGGCCCTCGCGGACCGCCCGGGCAGCTGACGCCGGGGACCGGCTGGGCCCTGTGCCCCGGGCCAAAACGATCCACCGGCCTTCCATTGGCCCTTGCTGTGGACTGGTGTCGCAGCGTTTGCTCAGCAGTGCATCAGTGCAGTGCAGCTCAGCAGTGCATGAGTGCAGCGCATCAGTTCAGTCCGCAGGCTCAGCACCCTTTTTCTCCGAGTGAGGTCGCCCCGTGTCCACGAATCCCGCCACCCCCCAGTCCGCAGACGCCCCCGCCACCGGCACCGCCCGCGTCAAGCGCGGCATGGCCGAGCAGCTCAAGGGCGGCGTGATCATGGACGTCGTCAACGCCGAGCAGGCGAAGATCGCCGAGGACGCGGGCGCCGTGGCCGTCATGGCCCTGGAGCGGGTGCCGGCCGACATCCGCAAGGACGGCGGCGTGGCCCGGATGTCGGACCCGAACATGATCGAGGAGATCATCGAGTCCGTCTCCATCCCGGTGATGGCGAAGTCCCGCATCGGACACTTCGTCGAGGCCCAGGTCCTGCAGTCCCTCGGTGTCGACTACATCGACGAGTCCGAGGTCCTCACCCCGGCCGACGAGGTCAACCACAGCGACAAGTTCGCGTTCACCACCCCGTTCGTCTGCGGTGCCACCAACCTGGGCGAGGCCCTGCGCCGCATCGCCGAGGGTGCGGCCATGATCCGCTCGAAGGGCGAGGCAGGCACCGGCAACGTCGTCGAGGCCGTCCGTCACCTGCGCCAGATCAAGAACGAGATCGCCCGCCTGCGCGGCTACGACAACAACGAGCTGTACGCCGCCGCCAAGGACCTCCGTGCCCCGTACGAGCTGGTCAAGGAGGTCGCCGAGCTGGGCAAGCTGCCCGTCGTCCTCTTCTCCGCAGGTGGCGTCGCCACCCCGGCCGACGCCGCGCTGATGCGCCAGCTCGGTGCCGAGGGCGTCTTCGTCGGCTCCGGCATCTTCAAGTCCGGCGACCCGGCCAAGCGCGCCGCCGCCATCGTGAAGGCCACCACCTTCTACGACGACCCGAAGATCATCGCGGACGCCTCCCGCAACCTGGGCGAGGCCATGGTCGGCATCAACTGCGACACGCTGCCCGAGACCGAGCGCTACGCCAACCGCGGCTGGTAGTCACTGATGAGCGACACCCCTGTGATCGGTGTCCTGGCTCTCCAGGGCGACGTACGGGAACACCTGATCGCCCTGGCCTCGGCGGACGCCCTGGCCAGGCCGGTCCGGCGTCCCGAGGAACTCGCCGAGGTCGACGGCCTGGTCATCCCGGGCGGCGAGTCCACCACGATGTCCAAGCTGGCCGTCCTGTTCGGCATGCTGGAGCCCCTGCGCGAGCGGGTGCGGGCGGGGATGCCCGTCTACGGCACCTGTGCCGGGATGATCCTGCTCGCCGACAAGATCCTCGACCCGCGCTCGGGCCAGGAGACCGTTGGCGGCATCGACATGATCGTGCGGCGTAACGCTTTCGGGCGGCAGAACGAGTCGTTCGAGGCGGCCGTCGAGGTCGCCGGAATCGACGACGGCCCTGTCGAAGGCGTCTTCATCCGGGCCCCCTGGGTCGAATCCGTGGGCGCCCGGGCCGAGGTGGTGGCCGAGCACGGCGGGCACATCGTGGCGGTACGGCAGGGAAACGCCCTTGCCACGTCATTCCACCCGGAACTGACCGGCGACCACCGGGTTCACGCGTACTTCGTCGACATGGTGCGCGCGGTCGGCTGACTCGACCCCGGTAGGATCTCTCGGGTTCGTACGGATTTTGGTGACGCGAAGGAGAAGGCAGATGTCCGGCCACTCTAAATGGGCTACGACGAAGCACAAGAAGGCCGTGATTGACGCCAAGCGCGGCAAGCTCTTCGCGAAGATGATCAAGAACATCGAGGTCGCGGCCCGCACCGGCGGTGCCGATGTGTCCGGGAACCCGACCCTCTTCGACGCCATCCAGAAGGCGAAGAAGAGCTCGGTCCCGAACAAGAACATCGACTCGGCGGTCAAGCGCGGCGCCGGCCTCGAGGCCGGTGGCGCCGACTACGAGACGATCATGTACGAGGGCTACGGCCCGAACGGTGTCGCCGTGCTCATCGAGTGCCTCACCGACAACCGCAACCGTGCCGCGTCCGACGTCCGCGTCGCCATGACCCGCAACGGCGGTTCGATGGCCGACCCGGGCTCGGTCTCGTACCTGTTCAACCGCAAGGGCGTCGTGATCGTCCCCAAGGGTGAGCTCACCGAGGACGACGTCCTGGGCGCGGTGCTCGACGCCGGCGCCGAGGAGGTCAACGACCTCGGTGACACGTTCGAGGTCCTCAGCGAGGCCACCGACATGGTCGCGGTCCGCACCGCGCTCCAGGAGGCGGGCATCGACTACGACTCGGCCGAGGCCAACTTCGTCCCGACCATGCAGGTCGAGCTGGAGGAAGAGGGCGCCCGCAAGATCTTCAAGCTGATCGACGCGCTGGAGGACAGCGACGACGTGCAGAACGTCTTCGCCAACTTCGACGTCTCCGACGAGGTCATGGAGAAGGTCGACGCCTGAGAGGCCGCCGGGCGACCGGCGCCGCTCTCTGTGGACGGGCCGACGGGGACACACCCCGTCGGCCCGTCGCATTGTCAGTGCGAGCCGATAGCCTGCCGGAACAGTTGACCGATCGGCAGAGAGGGGGCGAGACGTGCGGGTACTCGGCGTGGACCCCGGGCTCACGCGCTGCGGCGTCGGAGTCGTCGAAGGCGTCGCCGGCCGGCCCCTGACGATGCTCGGGGTGGGCGTCGTGCGCACGGCGGCCGACGCGGAGCTCGGTCACCGGCTGGTAGCCATTGAGCGCGGCATCGAGCAGTGGCTCGACGAACACCGGCCCGAATTCGTCGCCGTCGAGCGCGTGTTCGCCCAGCACAACGTGCGTACGGTGATGGGCACCGCCCAGGCCAGCGCGGTCGCCATGCTCTGCGCGTCCCGTCGCGGCATCCCGGTCGCCCTGCACACGCCCAGCGAGGTCAAGGCCGCCGTCACCGGCAGCGGACGCGCGGACAAGGCCCAGGTCGGCGCCATGGTCACCCGGCTCCTGCGCCTGGACGCCCCGCCGAAGCCGGCGGACGCGGCCGACGCCCTCGCCCTCGCCATCTGCCACATCTGGCGCGCCCCCGCGCTCAACCGCCTCCAGCAAGCACACGCGGCCGCCGCAGCGGCTGCCCGCACCCCGCGCGTCCCGCGCACCGCAGCAGCAGTTCCCGTCCGGAAGGTCCCCCGATGATCGCCTTCGTCACCGGCCCCGTCGCCGCGCTCGCCCCGACCACGGCCGTGATCGAGGTCGGCGGCATCGGCATGGCCGTCCAGTGCGCACCGAACACCCTCGCCGGCCTCCGCGTCGGCAAGGAGGCGAGGCTCGCCACCTCCCTCGTCGTACGGGAGGACTCGCTGACGCTCTACGGCTTCGCCGACGACGACGAACGGCAGATCTTCGAGCTCCTTCAGACCGCCAGCGGCGTCGGACCCCGGCTCGCCCAGGCCATGCTCGCCACGCACAGCCCGGACGCCCTGCGCATCGCCGTGGCCACCGGTGACGAGAAGGCGCTCACCGCCGTGTCCGGCATCGGCAAGAAGGGCGCCCAGAAACTCCTGCTCGAACTGAAGGACAGACTCGGCGAGCCCGTCGGCGCCCACATCGGCCAGCAGGGCATCGGCACCCCGGTCTCCGCCGCCTGGCGCGACCAGCTCCAGGCCGCCCTGATCGGCCTCGGCTACGCCACCCGCGAGGCCGACGAAGCGGTGAGCGCCGTGGCACCCCAGGCGGAAGCGGCGCTCGCCCAGGGCGCCCAGCCGCCCGTGCCGCAACTGCTGCGCGCCGCCCTGCAGACCCTCAACCGCACGCGCTGAGCGGACCCGGGCACCACCCCTGACGCCCGGCCCGCACCCCACGGCCCGGCACCGAAACACCCGAGGCGGGACTGACGAGATGAACTGGGACGAGACCGGACCCGACACCGACGAGCTCCTCGACGAGCGGCTCGTCGACGCCGGCGCGGACGGCGAGGACACCGCGGTCGAGGCCGCCCTGCGCCCCAAGGACCTCGACGAGTTCGTCGGCCAGGAGAAGGTGCGCGAACAGCTCGACCTCGTCCTCAAGGCGGCCCGCGCCCGCGGCGCCACCGCCGACCACGTGCTGCTCTCGGGCGCCCCCGGCCTGGGCAAGACCACCCTGTCGATGATCATCGCGGCGGAGATGAACGCGCCGATCCGGATCACCTCCGGTCCCGCCATCCAGCACGCGGGAGACCTGGCGGCGATCCTGTCCTCGCTCCAGGAGGGCGAGGTCCTCTTCCTCGACGAGATCCACCGCATGTCCCGGCCCGCCGAGGAAATGCTCTACATGGCCATGGAGGACTTCCGCGTCGACGTGATCGTCGGCAAGGGTCCCGGTGCCACCGCCATCCCCCTGGAGCTGCCGCCCTTCACCCTGGTCGGCGCGACCACCCGCGCCGGACTGCTGCCGCCCCCGCTGCGCGACCGCTTCGGCTTCACCGGTCACATGGAGTTCTACGCCCCGGCCGAACTGGAACGGGTGATTCACCGCTCGGCCGGCCTCCTGGACGTCGCGATAGACGTCGAAGGCGCCGCCGAGATCGCCGGACGCTCCCGCGGCACCCCCCGCATCGCCAACCGGCTGCTGCGCCGGGTCAGGGACTACGCCCAGGTCAAGGCCGAGGGCAGGATCGACCGGGACATCGCCGCCGCGGCCCTGCGGGTCTACGAGGTCGACGCCCGGGGACTGGACCGGCTGGACCGGGCGGTGCTCGGCGCCCTGCTGAAACTCTTCGGCGGCGGCCCGGTGGGCCTGTCCACGCTCGCGGTCGCCGTGGGCGAGGAGCGCGAGACGGTCGAGGAGGTCGCGGAGCCCTTCCTCGTACGGGAAGGACTGCTGGCCAGGACGCCGCGGGGGCGCGTCGCCACCCCGGCGGCATGGGCCCATCTCGGCCTGGCCCCTCCGCAGCACGGCGGAAAGGGACAACAGGGCCTGTTCGGGGCGTGATGCATCACAGGTTGACCCACAGAGGAACCACGATGCCATGCTGGGCGTTGTTCCATCGATGCGGACTCGCTTAGACTCCGCCGATGCCGCCCTTAAAGGTCGGTGTACCCACCCCCGTAGACCAGGCCGCCTTCCAGTGCGGTCGTGCGAAGGAAAATCGTCCCGTGAATCCCGTGACTCTCCTCCCCTTCATCGTGCTCATCGGGGCCATGTTCCTGATGACGCGGTCCGCCAAGAAGAAGCAGGCGGCGGCTGCGAACATGCGCAATGAGATGCAGCCCGGCACCGGCGTCCGGACGATCGGGGGCATGTACGCCACCGTCAAGGAGCTTCACGACGACACGGTCCTCCTTGAGGTCGCCCCCGGCGTCCACGCCATCTACGCGAAGAACTCCATCGGCGCCGTCCTCGACGACGCGGAGTACAACCGCATCGTCCACGGCGACGTCGAGGAGCTCGACGTCGACGGCGCGATCGTGCCGGACGACGCCTCCTCGCTGACCGAGGCCGAAACCGCCGACGCCGACGAGGTCACCTCGGACGACGCCAAGACCGACCTGGTCAAGAAGACCGAGTCGGACGACGCGGAGCAGGCCGACGACACGGCCGGCAAGAAGTCCGAGGGCAAGGCCGACGGCGACACCGACGCGAAGTAGCACACGACCCGGGGATGCTGTGAGCCCACAGGCATCCGCCCATCCCCGGTCCGTGCGGTCTTCTGCGGGGGCGGGTCCCCACTAAACTTCGTGGCCGCTCGGGCGCATACCCGGCGCGGGGCGGTTGGACAGGGAGAAACGAGAAGGTGGCAGCACCGAAGAAGGGCCGAGGACCGGCCGGCGGTCAGGGCAGGCCGGGGCGTTCCCTGGCTCTGATCCTGATCGCCATGGTCGCTCTCACCGGCGGGATGTTCCTGGCCGACCAGCCGACGCCGCGACTCGGCATCGACCTGGCCGGCGGCACGTCCATCACGCTGGAGGCAAAGGCCGAGCCCGGCCAGGAGTCGGCGGTCAACAAGACCAACATGGACACGGCGGTCCAGATCATGGAACGCCGTGTCAACGGTCTCGGTGTCTCCGAGGCCGAGGTCCAGACCCAGGGCGATCGCAACATCATCGTCAACATCCCCAAGGGCACGAATTCCGCCCAGGCCCGTGCGCAGGTCGGCACGACCGCCAAGCTCTACTTCCGGCCGGTGCTGACCGTCGCCCAGGGGACGCCGACGCCCGCGCCGAGCGCCTCCTCCACCGACAAGGCCAGCCCGTCCGCAAAGCCGAGCGCCTCCGCCTCGGACAAGGCGAGCAGCCCGTCGGCGAAGCCCAGCACGAGCGCCACCACCCAGGGCCGCGCCGTCACCGGCGCCCTGAAGGCCGACTCGACGCCCACGCCGAAGGCCAGCACCACGCCGAAGGCCGGCACCACGCCGAAGGCGAGCTCCACCCCGACCGCTTCGGCCGAGGAGCAGGCGGCGGCCGCCGATCTGCAGAAGAAGTTCGAGGCGCTGGACTGCTCCAGCAAGGCCTCCCGCTCCAAGGCCGCCCAGGGCACCAAGGCCACCGACACGGTCGTCGCGTGCGAGCAGGACGGCAGCGCCAAGTACGTCCTCGGCCCGGCCGAGGTCGACGGCACGGACGTCGACAGTGCCAAGGCGGCGATCAACCAGCAGTCCGGTCAGTGGATCGTCCAGATGGAGTTCACCGGCGGCGGCGCCAAGAAGTTCAACAAGACCACGGGCAAGCTCGCCCAGCAGCAGCAGCCGCAGAACCAGTTCGCGATCGCGCTCGACGGCGAGGTCGTCTCGGCGCCTTCCGTGAGCCAGGCGCTGAGCAAGAACGCCGAGATCTCGGGCAGCTTCACCCAGCAGTCCGCCGAAGACCTGGCCAACGTGCTCTCCTACGGTGCGCTGCCGCTCTCCTTCCAGGAGCAGAGCGTCACCACCGTCACCGCCGCCCTCGGCGGCGAGCAGCTCCGCGCCGGCCTCATCGCCGGTGCCATCGGCCTGGCCCTGGTCGTCATCTATCTGGTGGCCTACTACCGCGGGCTGGCGCTCATCGCGCTGCTCAGCCTCCTGGTCTCCGGCATCCTGACCTACACGATCATGTCGCTGCTCGGCCCGGCCATCGGCTTCGCGCTGAACCTGCCGGCCGTCTGCGGCGCCATCGTGGCGATCGGTATCACCGCGGACTCGTTCATCGTGTACTTCGAACGCATCCGGGACGAGATCCGCGAGGGCCGCACCCTGCGCCCGGCCGTCGAACGGGCCTGGCCGCGTGCCCGGCGCACCATCCTCGTCTCCGACTTCGTGTCGTTCCTGGCGGCGGCGGTCCTGTTCGTGGTCACCGTCGGCAAGGTCCAGGGCTTCGCGTTCACGCTGGGTCTCACCACCCTGCTCGACGTGGTCGTGGTGTTCCTCTTCACCAAGCCCGTCATGACGCTCATGGCCCGTACGAAGTTCTTCTCCAGCGGTCACCCGTGGTCCGGACTGGACCCGAAGCGGCTCGGCGCCAAGCCGCCGCTGCGCCGTTCGCGCCGTGTCAACGCCCCCACCGACCCGAAGGAGGCGTGAGATGTCGCGACTCGGCAATCTCGGCGCCCGTCTCTACCGCGGCGAGGTCGGCTACGACTTCATCGGCAAGCGCAAGATCTGGTACGGCGTCTCGATCCTGATCACCATCACGGCCATCGTCGGCCTGGCGGTCAGCGGCCTGAACATGGGCATCGAGTTCAAGGGCGGTGCCGTCTTCACGACCCCGAAGACGAGCGTCTCCGTCGACAAGGCGGAGGCGCTGGCGTCCGAGTCCTCGGGGCACCAGGCCATCGTCCAGAAGCTGGGCAACGGCGGTCTGCGCATCCAGATCACCGAGGTCGACACCGCGAAGTCCGACGAGATCAAGGACGAACTCTCCAAGGGCCTCGACGTCCCGACCGAGAAGATCGCCGCCGACCTCGTCGGCCCCAGCTGGGGCGAGCAGATCGCCAACAAGGCCTGGACCGGCCTCGGCGTCTTCATGGTCCTCGTGGTGATCTACCTGGCGATCGCCTTCGAATGGCGCATGGCCATCGCGGCCCTCGTCGCGCTGATCCACGACATCACCATCACGGTCGGTGTCTACGCGCTCGTCGGCTTCGAGGTCACCCCGGGCACGGTCATCGGTCTGCTGACGATCCTCGGTTACTCCCTCTACGACACGGTCGTCGTCTTCGACAGCCTCAAGGAGGGCACGAAGGGGATCACCAAGCAGACCCGGTGGACGTACAGCGAGATCGCCAACCGTTCCATCAACGGCACGCTGGTCCGCTCGATCAACACCACGGTCGTCGCCCTGCTGCCGGTCGCCGGTCTGCTGTTCATCGGCGGCGGAGTCCTCGGCGCCGGCATGCTGAACGACATCTCGTTGGCCCTCTTCGTCGGCCTCGCCGCCGGTGCGTACTCCTCGATCTTCATCGCCACTCCGCTCGTCGCCGACCTCAAGGAACGCGAACCGCAGATGAAGGCGCTGAAGAAGCGGATCCTCGCCAAGCGCGCCGCGGCCGCCGCCAAGGGCGAGCTGAACGAGGCCGAGCAGGAGGACGAGCGGTTCACCGAGGAGGACACCGCGCCCGCCGGTGCGGTCGTCGGTCAGCGCCAGGAGCCCCCCAGGGGCCACGGCAGGACCCCGGGGAAGCGTCGATGACCAGCACCACCGAGAGCACCAGGGAACTGCTGCTCAGCCGGATCCGTGACGTGGCGGACTACCCGAAGCCGGGCGTGATGTTCAAGGACATCACGCCGCTGCTGGCGGACCCGGTCGCGTTCACGGCCCTCACGGACGCCCTCGCGGAACTGTGCGTACGGCACGGCGCCACGAAGATCGTCGGTCTGGAGGCCCGCGGCTTCATCCTGGCCGCACCGGTCGCGGTCAAGGCGGGCCTCGGCTTCATCCCCGTCCGCAAGGCCGGGAAGCTGCCGGGAGCCACGCTCGGCCAGGCGTACGAGCTGGAGTACGGCACCGCGGAGATCGAGGTCCACGCGGAGGACCTGTCGGCCGACGACCGCGTCATGGTCATCGACGACGTCCTCGCCACCGGCGGCACCGCCGGCGCCTCGCTGGAGCTGATCCGGCGGGCCGGAGCCACGGTCGCCGGCGTCTGCGTCCTCATGGAGCTGGGATTCCTGTCCGGCCGTGAACGCCTGGCACCGCACCTGCGGGGCGCTCCGCTGGAGGCCCTGATCACGGTCTGAACGGCCGCCGCACGGCGGTCGTCGCAGCCACCCGCACACCGCGGCGGGCACCCGGGAACAACGGGGTGCCCGTTTCGCGTTGTGCGGGCTCTCACCGTCCCCGGGGGAGCTCCGGCCGCAGGGTCGATACGATGGCCTTTCCGGGTGTCCGGATCCGCACGAGGAGTGCTCTTGCCAGACGAGGCCCAGCCAGTCGCCGCCCCGCAGCCCGACAAGCCCGCGGCGGCCTCAGCCACGCCCGCGAAGCAGCAGCCCGCGGAGAAGAAGCCGAAGCCCCCGGCGCCCGAGCCCGGAGCGGGCCCGGCCCCCGCCGAGGCGAACGGGCCCGCGCCCGCTTCCCCCGAGCAGCCGGCCGTCCCCGCCTCCCCTCCCCCCACCGCCCCGAAGCCGCCCGCCAAGCCCGCGACGGCTCCGGCCGCCCCCGTGGGCCCGGTGGCCCGCACCGGAGGCTCCTCCAACCGCGTCCGGGCGAGGCTGGCCCGCCTCGGCGTCCAGCGCACCAGCCCGTACAACCCGGTACTGGAACCGCTCCTGCGTACCGTCCGCAGCAACGACGCCAAGATCGAGTCGTCCACGCTGCGCCAGATCGAGAAGGCCTACCAGGTCGCCGAGCGCTGGCACCGGGGCCAGAAGCGCAAGAGCGGCGACCCCTACATCACCCACCCGCTCGCCGTGACGACGATCCTCGCCGAACTGGGCATGGACCCGGCCACGCTGATGGCGGGGCTGCTGCACGACACCGTCGAGGACACCGAGTACGGCCTGGACACACTGCGCCGGGACTTCGGCGACCAGGTCGCCCTGCTCGTCGACGGCGTCACCAAGCTGGACAAGGTCAAGTTCGGCGAGGCCGCGCAGGCCGAGACCGTACGCAAGATGGTCGTCGCCATGGCCAAGGACCCCCGGGTCCTCGTCATCAAGCTCGCCGACCGGCTGCACAACATGCGCACCATGCGCTACCTCAAGCGGGAGAAGCAGGAGAAGAAGGCCCGCGAGACGCTGGAGATCTACGCACCGCTGGCCCACCGCCTGGGCATGAACACCATCAAGTGGGAGCTGGAGGACCTCGCCTTCGCGATCCTCTACCCCAAGATGTACGACGAGATCGTCCGCCTCGTCGCCGAGCGGGCGCCCAAGCGCGACGAATACCTCGCCATAGTGACCGACGAGGTCCAGTCCGACCTGCGCGCCGCCCGGATCAAGGCCACCGTCACCGGACGGCCGAAGCACTACTACAGCGTCTACCAGAAGATGATCGTGCGGGGCCGGGACTTCGCCGAGATCTACGACCTGGTGGGCATCAGGGTCCTCGTCGACACGGTCCGCGACTGCTACGCGGCGCTCGGCACGGTCCACGCGCGATGGAATCCGGTCCCCGGCCGGTTCAAGGACTACATCGCGATGCCCAAGTTCAACATGTACCAGTCACTGCACACCACGGTGATCGGCCCCAGCGGCAAGCCAGTCGAGCTGCAGATCCGCACCTTCGACATGCACCGGCGCGCCGAGTACGGCATCGCCGCGCACTGGAAGTACAAGCAGGAGGCCGTCGCCGGCGCCTCCAAGGTGCGCACCGACGTCCCCAAGAACACCGGCCGCGGCCAGGACACCGTCAACGACATGGCGTGGCTGCGCCAGCTCCTGGACTGGCAGAAGGAGACGGAGGATCCCAGCGAGTTCCTGGAATCGCTGCGCTTCGACCTCTCCCGCAACGAGGTCTTCGTCTTCACGCCCAAGGGCGACGTCATAGCGCTGCCCGCCGGGGCGACACCGGTCGACTTCGCGTACGCCGTCCATACGGAGGTCGGCCACCGGACCATAGGGGCACGGGTCAACGGGCGGCTCGTCCCGCTCGAGTCGACGCTCGACAACGGCGACCTGGTGGAGGTCTTCACCTCCAAGGCGGCCGGCGCCGGGCCCTCCCGCGACTGGCTCGGCTTCGTCAAGTCACCGCGCGCCCGCAACAAGATCCGTGCCTGGTTCTCCAAGGAGCGGCGCGACGAGGCGATCGAGCAGGGCAAGGACTCCATCGCGCGGGCCATGCGCAAGCAGAATCTGCCGATCCAGCGCATTCTGACGGGCGACTCGCTCGTCACGCTCGCCCACGAGATGCGCTACCCCGACATCTCGTCCCTCTACGCCGCGATCGGCGAGGGACATGTGGCGGCGGCCGGCGTCGTCCAGAAGCTGGTGCAGGCGCTCGGCGGCGAGGACGCGGCCAATGAGGACCTGGCGGAGAGCTCCCCGCCCTCGCACGGCCGCAACAAGCGCCGCGCCAAGGCGGATCCGGGTGTGGTCGTCAAGGGCGTCGAGGACGTGTGGGTCAAGCTGGCCCGCTGTTGTACGCCCGTACCCGGCGACCCGATCATCGGCTTCGTCACCCGCGGCAGCGGCGTCTCCGTGCACCGCGCCGACTGCGTCAACGTGGACTCGCTCTCGCAGCAGCCGGAACGGATCCTCGACGTCGAGTGGGCCCCCACCCAGTCCTCGGTCTTCCTGGTCGCCATCCAGGTGGAGGCGCTGGACCGGTCCCGGCTCCTCTCGGACGTCACCCGGATCCTGTCCGACCAGCACGTCAACATCCTGTCCGCGGCCGTGCAGACGTCCCGCGACCGGGTGGCCACCTCGCGCTTCACCTTCGAGATGGGCGACCCCAAGCACCTGGGGCACGTCCTGAAGGCCGTACGCGGCGTGGAGGGCGTCTATGACGTCTACCGGGTGACTTCGGCCCGCAGGCCCTGACGCGGCACGTATCAAGCACATGGAGCGGGCCCCGGTACGCGATGCGTACCGGGGCCCGCTCCATGTGCCTGCCGGCGGCGGGTTCAGCCGCCGAACTCCTCCAGGCCCTTGAGCGCCTGGTCCAGGAGCGCCTGCCGGCCCTCCAGCTCACGGGCCAGCTTGTCGGCGCGCGCGTTGTTGCCCGAGGCGCGAGCGGTGTCGATCTGCGTGCGCAGCTTGTCGACGGCCGCCTGGAGCTGCCCGGTCAGACCCTCGGCACGGGCCCGTGCCTCCGGGTTGGTCCGGCGCCACTCCGACTCCTCGGCCTCCTGGAGCGCCCGCTCCACCGCCTGCATCCGCCCCTCGACCTTCGGGCGGGCGTCACGCGGCACATGACCGATGGCCTCCCAGCGCTCGTTGAGGGCCCGGAACGCGGCCCTGGCCGCCTTCAGGTCCTTCACCGGCACCAGCTTCTCGGCCTCCGTGGCGAGCTCCTCCTTGAGCTTGAGGTTCTCGCCCTGCTCCGCGTCACGCTCCGCGAAGACCCCGCTGCGGGCGGCGAAGAAGACGTCCTGGGCCCCGCGGAAACGGTTCCACAGCTCGTCCTCGGCCTCGCGCTGGGCGCGGCCCGCCGCCTTCCAGTCGGTCATCAGGTCCCGGTAGCGGGCAGCGGTCGTGCCCCAGTCCGTGGACCCGGAGAGCGCCTCGGCCTCGGCGACCAGCTTCTCCTTGACCTTGCGGGCCTCCTCGCGCTGGGCGTCCAGCGAGGCGAAGTGGGCCTTGCGGCGCTTGGAGAACGCCGAGCGCGCGTGCGAGAAGCGGTGCCACAGCTCGTCGTCCGACTTGCGGTCGAGCCGCGGCAGGCCCTTCCACGTGTCGACGAGTGCGCGCAGCCGCTCACCGGCGGAGCGCCACTGCTCGCTCTGCGCCAGTTCCTCGGCCTCGACGACCAGCGCCTCCTTGGCGTGCTTCGCCTCGTCGGTCTGCTTCGCCTTCTGGACCTTGCGCTCCTCGCGCCGCGCGTCGACCGTCGCGACCAGCGCGTCCAGCCGCTTGCGCAGCGCGTCCAGGTCGCCGACGGCGTGATGCTCGTCGACCTGACCGCGCAAGTGCTCGATGGCGGTCGTCGCGTCCTTCGCCGACAGGTCGGTGGTCTTCACCCGCCGTTCGAGGAGGCCGATCTCGACCACAATGCCCTCGTACTTGCGCTCGAAATAGGCCAGGGCCTCCTCCGGAGAACCGGCCTGCCACGATCCGACGACCTGCTCGCCGTCGGCTGTACGCACGTACACGGTGCCTGTCTCATCGACACGGCCCCACGGGTCGCTGCTCACAGCGCCTCCTCCACCTGATGCGCGTGAGGGGGTTCGCCCCCCTGGCATCGTCCACAGTTTCCGGGGGCGGGCAGCGCCCGCCCTGCACAACGCCAATCTAGGCGACGGGCCGCCCGCCTGTCCGCACTCAGCACGGCCGAAATTCGACCGGCCGGCACACGAGGGGCGGCCCGTCGTACTACGTCTTGTCGACGGCCGCCTTCGTGATGTTCACGGCCTTCTTCGGGGCGCCGTCGGCGGCACCGCCACTCACGCCCGCCTTGCCGATGGCCTCGACGGCCTTCAGGGAGTCCTTGTCCATGGTGCCGAACGGCGTGTAGCTGGGCGGCAGTTTGCTGTCCTTGTAGACGAGGAAGAACTGGCTGCCGCCGGTGTGCGGCTGGCCGGTGTTGGCCATCGCCACCGTGCCCGCCGGGTACGTGACGGTGCCGTCGGCGCCCGCCTTGCCCAGGGCCGTCAGGTTCTCGTCGGGGATCGTGTAGCCGGGACCGCCGGTGCCGTCGCCCTTGGGGTCACCGCACTGCAGGACGAAGATGCCGTCGGTGGTCAGCCGGTGGCACTTGGTGCCGTCGAAGTACTTCTTGTCGGCCAGTGACTTGAACGAGTTCGTCGTGTGGGGGGTCTTGGCCGCGTCCATCGCGAACGCTATGTCGCCCTGGCTCGTCTTCAGCGACATGGTGTACGTCGCCTTCTTGTCGATCTTCATCGCGGGCTCGGGCGCGCTCTCCTCGGTCGCCGAGGGCGACGGTGACGCCGACGGGCTCTGGCTCGCGGCCGCGTCGGCCGTGTCCTTCTTGCCGTCGTCGCCGCTGGTGGCGAGGTACGTGCCACCCCCGATGACCGCCACCACGGCCACTGCGGAGGCGATGACGACGGTCAGCCGCCTCGTCCTTCGACGGGCGTCCTCCCGGCGCTGCTGCTGCCGCTCGAACTTCTCCCTGGCGAGCTGCCGCCGCCGCTGATCGCTGCTGACCACCGGGTGATCTCCTTGTACGTCGTGTGATCGGGCCTGGGTTGCCCCGTACCGTATATGGGTTAGCTGTGGAATGAGGAGCGCCGGTAGGCTCTGAACTGCTGCGACCTCGCAGCCGACCTCCCTCGTCGGACGACCATTAAGGACGATCGTGCTCATTGCCGGGTTCCCCGCCGGGGCCTGGGGGACCAACTGTTACCTGGTCGCCCCCGCCGCTGGTGAGGAGTGCGTGATCATCGACCCGGGCCACCAGGCCGCCTCCGGGGTCGAGGAAGCGCTGAAGAAGCATCGGCTGAAGCCCGTCGCCGTCGTCCTCACCCACGGCCACATCGACCACGTCGCCTCGGTCGTCCCGGTGTGCGGCGCGCACGACGTCCCCGCCTGGATCCACCCCGAGGACCGCTACATGATGAGCGACCCGGAGAAGGCCCTCGGCCGCTCCATCGGGATGCCGCTCATGGGCGAGCTGACGGTGGGCGAGCCGGACGACGTCAAGGAGCTGAGCGACGGCGCACGGCTGCTGCTGGCCGGTATGGAGTTCGGCGTCTCGCATGCGCCCGGCCATACGAAGGGGTCGGTGACGTTCAGGATGCCCGAGGCCGCGGATGTTCCGCAGGTCCTCTTCTCGGGCGACCTGCTCTTCGCCGGCTCCGTCGGACGCACCGACCTGCCCGGCGGCGATCATGCCGAGCTCCTCGAGTCGCTGGCCCGCGTGTGCCTGCCGCTCGACGACTCGACCGTGGTGCTGTCCGGCCACGGCCCCCAGACGACCATCGGCCGCGAGCGCGCCACCAATCCGTACCTGAGCGGTATGGACGCGGACGCGCCCCGACGAGGAATGTGACGAGAGCGAAATCGTGAGCACCTTCAAGGCCCCCAAGGGCACGTACGACCTGACCCCGCCCGACTCCGCGAAGTTCCTCGCGGTGCGCGAGGCGATCTCCGCTCCGCTGAAGAACTCCGGCTACGGCTACATCGAGACGCCCGGCTTCGAGGACGTGGCCCTCTTCTCCCGCGGCGTCGGCGAGTCCACCGACATCGTGAGCAAGGAGATGTACACCCTCACCACCAAGGGCGGCTCCGAGCTCGCCCTGCGCCCCGAGGGCACCGCGTCCGTGCTGCGGGCCGCCCTGGAGGCCAACCTCCACAAGCTCGGCAACCTGCCGGTCAAGCTCTGGTACTCGGGCTCGTACTACCGCTACGAGCGCCCGCAGAAGGGCCGCTACCGGCACTTCTCGCAGGTCGGCGCCGAGGCGATCGGCGCCGAGGACCCGGTCCTGGACGCCGAACTGATCATCCTGGCCGACCAGGCGTACCGGGCCCTCGGCCTGCGCGCATTCCGCATCCTGCTGAACTCGCTGGGCGACAAGGAGTGCCGGCCCGTCTACCGCGACGCGCTCCAGGGCTTCCTGCGCGAGCTCGACCTCGACGAGGAGACCCGCCGCCGCATCGAGATCAACCCGCTCCGGGTCCTCGACGACAAGCGCCCCGAGGTCCAGAAGCAGCTGACCGGCGCCCCCGTCCTCCGCGACTACCTGTGCGACGCCTGCAAGGCGTACCACGAGGAGGTCCGGGACCTGCTGAACGCGGCAGGTGTCGTGTACGAGGACGACGAGAAGCTCGTCCGCGGCCTCGACTACTACACCCGCACCACCTTCGAGTTCGTCCACGACGGACTGGGCTCGCAGTCGGCGGTCGGCGGCGGCGGCCGGTACGACGGCCTGTCCGAGATGATCGGCGGCCCCGCGCTGCCGTCCGTCGGCTGGGCGCTCGGCGTGGACCGCACCGTGCTGGCACTGGAGGCGGAGGGCATCGAGCTCGAACTCCCCTCCACCACCAGCGTCTTCGCCGTCCCGCTCGGCGAGGAGGCGCGGCGCGTGCTGTTCGGCGTGGTCACACAGCTGCGCCGCGAGGGCGTGGCCGCGGACTTCGCTTTCGGTGGCCGCGGTCTCAAGGGCGCGATGAAGAGCGCCAACCGCTCGGGCGCACGCCTCACCCTCGTGGCCGGTGAGCGCGATCTGGCGGAGGGCGTCGTCCAGCTCAAGGACATGGAGTCCGGCGAGCAGACGGCCGTGCCCCTGGCCGAGGTGACCGAGGCGGTCCGCGGGCGCCTCGCGTGAGACAGCCGTCGCGGGCGGGCAGCAGTGCCCGCCCGCGACGTCCCGTTCCCCCTGCCGTCAACCTGGCGGGGGCTCCCTCATCCTGCCGGGCGGTTTCGGCCGGGGTGGCATTGACGCCCACGGGTGACCCGGGCCCTGGCCGAGGCCGTGGACAGACCCCCTCGTCACGGCGACGGTGGCCCGGCGCCGCTTCGTTCCGGGCCGTATGAGCCCTCACCGGTGCGCACATTTTTATGTGCATCGAACGGAAGACCGGTGCGCCCGTACGGCACAATGACCGTGCCCCAGCAGGCCACTCACTGACGGAACGGCGATATGACGACTGCAGCGGTTGACCACCCCTCATCCCATCAGGACGAGGACAGCGGGAAGCGCACCACCGGCGGCAGTCGCGCGCTGGCACTGCTGCTGGTCGTCACGGGCGCTGCCGGACTCCTCGCCGCCTGGGTCATCACCATCGACAAGTTCAAGCTGCTGGAGGACCCCAGCTTCGTTCCGGGCTGCAGTCTCAACCCGGTGGTGGCCTGCGGCAACATCATGAAGAGCGAGCAGGCGTCGGCCTTCGGCTTCCCGAACCCCATGCTCGGTCTGGCGACCTACCCCGTGATCATCGGGATCGGTCTGGCACTGCTCGCCGGGGCGCGCTTCCGCAGCTGGTACTGGCTGGGGATGAACGCGGGCACGCTGTTCGGCGTCGGTTTCTGCACCTGGCTCCAGTACCAGTCGCTGTACAACATCAACTCGCTGTGCCTGTGGTGCTGCCTGGCCTGGGTCGCCACGATCCTCATGTTCTGCTACATCACGACGCACAACATCAAGCACCGGATCATTCCCGCGCCGAGCTGGCTGCGCAACGGGCTCACCGAGTTCCACTGGGTGCCCCCGGTGCTGTGGATCGGGATCATTGGCATGCTGATCCTGACCCGCTGGTGGGACTTCTGGACCAGCTGACCGGCCCGCCCTCCGTCGCCGGGCCCCGCGGGCCCGGCCGGGATGTCAGTGCGGTGACATAGGCTTCGAACCGTGGAGCCCGACCTCTTTACCGCAGCTGCCGAAGACCGCCAGGAGAAGGACCCGTCCAGCAGCCCCCTCGCTGTCCGGATGCGTCCGCGTACCCTCGACGAGGTCGTGGGCCAGCAGCATCTGCTCAAGCCGGGCTCGCCACTGCGCCGCCTCGTCGGTGACGGGAGCGGGGGTCCGGCCGGCCCCTCGTCGGTGATCCTCTGGGGCCCGCCCGGCATCGGGAAGACGACCCTGGCGTACGTGGTCAGCAAGGCGACGAACAAACGATTCGTCGAGCTCTCCGCGATCACCGCGGGTGTGAAGGAAGTACGGGCCGTGATCGAGAGCGCCCGTCGCGCCACCGGCGGCTACGGCAAGGAGACCGTCCTCTTCCTCGACGAGATCCACCGCTTCTCCAAGGCACAGCAGGACTCCCTGCTCCCGGCCGTGGAGAACCGCTGGGTCACGCTGATCGCCGCGACCACCGAGAACCCCTACTTCTCGATCATCTCCCCGCTCCTTTCGCGCTCGCTGCTGCTGACGCTCGAGTCGCTGACCGACGACGACCTGCGCGCTCTGCTGCGCCGGGCCCTCACCGACGAACGCGGACTTCGCGAGGCGGTGACGCTGCCCGAGGAGGCGGAGGAGCATCTGCTGCGCATCGCCGGGGGCGACGCGCGCCGGGCGCTGACGGCGCTGGAGGCGGCGGCCGGCGCGGCGCTGTCCAAGCAGGAGGAGGAGATCACCCTCCTCACCCTGGAGGAGACCGTCGACCGGGCGGCCGTGAAGTACGACCGGGACGGTGACCAGCACTACGACGTGGCGAGCGCGCTGATCAAGTCGATCCGCGGTTCCGACGTCGACGCGGCGCTGCACTATCTGGCCCGGATGATCGAGGCGGGGGAGGACCCCCGGTTCATCGCCCGCCGGCTGATGATCTCGGCCAGCGAGGACATCGGTCTCGCCGACCCCACGGCGCTGCCCACCGCCGTCGCGGCGGCTCAGGCGGTGGCGATGATCGGCTTCCCCGAGGCGGCGCTCACCCTCAGCCACGCCACCATCGCGCTGGCACTCGCCCCGAAGTCCAACGCGGCCACGCTGGCGATCTCCGCGGCCCAGGACGACGTACGCAAGGGACTGGCGGGACCGGTCCCGGCCCATCTGCGCGACGGCCACTACAAGGGCGCCGCCAAGCTCGGCCACGCGCAGGGTTACGTCTACCCGCACGACGTCCCCGGCGGCATCGCCGCCCAGCAGTACGCCCCGGACGCGGTGCGCGACAAGCGCTACTACCGGCCCACCCGTTACGGCGCCGAGGCGCGGTACGCGGATGTGGCCGACCGGGTCCGCGAGCGGCTGGGCCGCCCGGACACCGAAGGCGGCGCGAGCGCGCCGGAGAGTCCGTAGACCGGGTCCGCACAATCCCGCCCGTCCGGACGGGCGGCAGGGACTCCCCGTGGGGCTCTCAGTGCGCGGCCGCGTCGAAGAGCGTGCGCATGGCATGGCGCAGCTCCGTCATGTCGCGCACCGGCTCGGGGAACTCGAAGCGGGCGTCGAAGCAGGGCCCGTTCCGCTCGAAGAAGCGGACCCGCAGCCCGTGACGGTTCAGCGCGACCGGCACGACGGACGGCCGGCTGCCCGAGGTGGTCCCGGCCGTCCGTTCGCCGAGCAGCTCGCACAGCGTCCCCAGCCGTTCTCCGTGGGCCGCGTGCAGGTGCTGCAGCAGTTCCGCCTCGTGGCCGGCGATCAGGTCGGCGGCCGCGTCCCGCAGCTCCTCCGGCTCGACCGCCTCGGCGCCCCAGAGGTCCTCGACATGGGCCTCGCCCGTCTCCAGCCGCAGCAGCATCCGCCCGGGGCCGGCCATCCCGGGCAGGGAGGTGAGCCATCCGCAGACGCGGGCCCGGCCGCGCACGCGGTGCGGTACGGAGACCGGGGCGACGTCCGTGATCTCGAGCACGGCTGTCAGCTCGTCGTCCTGGGCGTGCGCGGCGGCCCGTACGGCCGGGGAATCAGCGGGGAATTCCAGGAAGAGATCACCGTCCGGACCCACCGTCCGGGACAGCGGCATCAGCTGGTCCGAGCCCGCGGACTCCAGCCCGGGGATGAGCAGCACCGCGGAGCAGGTACTCTGTACGAGAGTTCGTGTGCGCTCGGCTGCTGACGGCATCCGTGTGTTTTCAAGCCCGCTGGGACGCGGCTGACCACGATCAGATCGGCCTTCCGTCGTAGCAGCACTTTTCTGTGTGCTGCCGCTGTCTGTGCTGTCCGTGACGTGTGTGGTGTTCCCAGGGCGAGACATGCGATCTCCTTGAGTAAGGTGAGCCTAACCTAACCTACAACGGAGGTCTGGAGAACGTGCCTAATCAGTCGCGTCCCAAGGTCAAGAAGAGCCGCGCGCTCGGCATTGCGCTGACGCCGAAGGCCGTCAAGTACTTCGAGGCCCGCCCCTACCCGCCGGGCGAGCACGGCCGCGGCCGCAAGCAGAACTCGGACTACAAGGTCCGTCTGCTCGAGAAGCAGCGTCTGCGCGCCCAGTACGACATCAGCGAGCGCCAGATGGCGCGCGCCTACGACCGCGCCAAGAAGGCCGAAGGCAAGACGGGCGAGGCGCTGGTCGTCGAGCTCGAGCGCCGCCTCGACGCGCTGGTCCTGCGTTCCGGTATCGCCAAGACGATCTACCAGGCGCGTCAGATGGTCGTCCACGGCCACATCGAGGTCAACGGTGGCAAGGTCGACAAGCCGTCGTTCCGTGTCCGTCCCGACGACATCGTGATGGTCCGCGAGCGCAGCCGCGAGAAGTACCCCTTCCAGGTGGCCCGCGAGGGTGGTTACGACACCGACGGTGAGACCCCGCGCTACCTGCAGGTGAACCTGAAGGCCCTGGCCTTCCGCCTTGACCGGGACCCGAACCGCAAGGAAATCCCCGTGATCTGCGACGAGCAGCTCGTCGTCGAGTACTACGCCCGCTGATTCAGGCGTAGCCGCTCAACACCGGCGCTCAGGCCCGCCCCTCCCCGACAGGGGAGGCGGCGGGCTTTCGCGTCGCCCCCGCCGGGGGCTGGGCACCCGGTGCCTCCGGTCCGCCGGGGCCCGTACCCGGACGCCGCTTCCCGGGCCGGCCCGCCAGGGCCCTGGCCACCACCGTGTCCGCGTCCAGCCTCCCGCCGGCGCCCCGCTCCGACGCGTACAGTGCCTCGCCCAGCTCATGACGGGCCAGCTCCTCGCAGCGGCCCCGGGGTGCGCCGTAGTGCGCCGACCCGAACAGCGGCAGCCCCACCGACGGCCAGATCCCGTCGGCGGCCCCCTGGAGCAGAGCCGCTTCCGCCGCGTCGCCCTCGATCACCGTGACGAGCGCCAGCAGCTCCAGGGTGAGCACGGTCCCCAGGAGGTCATGGAAGGTGTGGCTGATGGCCAGCGCCTCCCCGAGCAGCTCCCGCGCCCGGGCGGGCCGGCCCCGCTGCAGCGCGGCGAAGCCCAGAACGTACAGCGCGTAGCTGAGCGCCCACCGCTCCCCGTGGTCCTCGCAGATGTCCCGGACCTCTTCGCAGATCACGACCGCGCCGTCCAGATCGCCCTGGAAGGCGACCGTCATGGCCAGCTCGACCTGTGCCATCAGCACATTGCTGTTCAGCTCGCCGAGATCGCGGTAGCGGCCGAGCGCCTCCTGCAGCAGTTCCTGCGCCCGCGCCACGTCGTCCGTGACCAGGGCCAGACAGCCGGTGCGGTGCACCGCGTACGCCGACGCCACCGCGTCCCCGGCCAGATCCGCCTCCTCCCGGCACTCCGTCAGCGCCGAGATCGCGCCCACCGGATCGCCCTGGAGGACCGCGACGTACCCGAGCACCCACAGCGCCTTCAGCCGCGAGGCGTCGTACGGCGTCTCCTCCTCCCGTACGTGTTCCAGCCAGTGCCGCCCCTCCGAGAGGCGGCCGCAGCCGACCCACAGGAACCAGAGCGCGCCCGCCAGGTACTGCGCGAGATGTGCCTCCTCGGGGCTCTCCAGCGAGCACTCCATGGCCCGCCGCAGATTCGGCAGCTCGCTCTCCACCCGGGCGGCCACCTCCGCCTGCCGCGGACTGAACCAGTCGAGCTCGCACCAGGTGGCGAGCCCCAGGAACCAGTCCCGGTGGCGGCGGCGCAGCCGGTCCGTGTCACCCGTGGCCGCGAGCCACTCCGCGCCGTACTCCCGCACCGTGTTCAGCAGCCGGTAGCGCGCACCGACGGCCGAGTCCTCGCGCAGGACCACCGACTGCGCCAGCAGACCGGACAGCACGTCCAGCACCGAGTCGGCGGGCAGATCGGGACCGCTGCAGATGTACTCGGCCGCCTCCAGGTCGAACTGCCCCGCGAAGACGGACAGCCTCGCCCACAGCAGCCGCTGCTCAGGGGCGCAGAGTTCATGGCTCCAGCCGATCGCGGTGCGGAGCGTCTGGTGGCGTGCGAGCGCGCTGCGGCTGCCGCCGGTCAGCAGCCGGAACCGGTCGTCCAGCCGCTGCAGCACCTGCTCCGCCGACAGGGCACGCAGCCGCCCGGCGGCCAGCTCCAGCGCGAGCGGAATGCCGTCGAGGCGCCGGCACAGCTCCAGGGCGGTGCTCCGGGTGCGGTCGCTCAGCCTGAATTCGGGCTGCACCGAGGCCGCCCTCTCGGCGAAGAGCAGCAGCGCGTCCTCGTCGCTCATCGTCGCGAGCGGGTAGCCGCACTCACCGTCGAGATCCAGCGGCCGGCGGCCGGCGGCCAGTACCCGCAGCCCGGGGGCGCGGCGCAGCAGATCCCGTACCAACCCGGCACATGCGTCGACGAGATGCTCGAAACCGTCGATCACCAGAAGGAGTCGGCGCTCGGCACAGTGTTCGAGGAGTGTCGAGCGGGGTGGCCTGCTCGTATGGTCCGTGAGACCCAGGGCGTCGACCAGCGCGTGCTCCAGCAGCGCGGGATCGTGGACCGCGGACAGCTCCACCAGCCAGACGCCGTCGCAGTACCGTTTCTCCAATAGCGCCGCCGCCTTGGTGACCAGCCGCGATTTGCCGACCCCGCCCACTCCGACGACGGTGACGAGCCGCGACTCCTCCAGCAGCCCGACGACATCGGCCAGTTCACCGTCGCGCCCCACGAACTTGTTCAGATCCGCCGGGAGATTGCCCGGACGGCCGGGCAGGGGAGTGTCGGGGACGGCGGCCGGGGGGCTCGAATCGTCGGGAGAGGGAACGGGGCGCTGAGGGCGTCGCATGAAACACGCAGAGTACTGGCCCGAAAGCGCTCCGTACAATCTCGTCGCGTGAACTCCCGCCGGGCCGGACCGTAATGCGGTACAAGGCGCGAGGCCCGGCGCGATAGGCTCGGGGAACGGTGACCGGCCGCCGCGACGGCCGCGCCGAAGAGCAGGAAACAAGACAGACAGACGACAAGCCAGAGAGCGGTGCACTGTGTCCGGTGGTGAGGTGGCCGGGATTCTGGTGGCCGTCTTCTGGGCGATCCTGGTTTCGTTCCTCGCCGTCGTACTGGTGAGGCTCGCCCAGACGCTCAGGGCGACCACGAAACTCGTGGCGGACGTGACCGAACAGGCCGTCCCGCTGCTCGCCGACGCCTCCGCGACCGTACGCTCCGCGCAGACCCAGCTCGACAAGGTCGACGCGATCGCGACGGACGTCCAGGAAGTCACCTCCAACGCCTCTGCGCTCTCCTCCACCGTGGCCTCCACCTTCGGCGGCCCGCTGGTCAAGGTCGCGGCGTTCGGGTACGGGGTCCGGCAGGCCATCGGCCGCAAGACGGCTCCCGAACCGGAAGCGCGTTCCCGGCGCGCGGTGATCGTGGGCCGGACCGTGCCGTCCGCGCGTGGCAGGAAGCGCGACGGCAGAAACCCCCGCGGACCGAAGGACTGACGCAGCGATGTTCCGCCGTACGTTCTGGTTCACCGCCGGCGCAGCCGCCGGCGTGTGGGCCACCGCCAAGGTCAACCGGAAGATCAAGCAGCTGACCCCCGAAAGCCTTGCGGCGCAGGCCGCCGACAAGGCGCTCGTGGCCGGTCACAAGCTCAAGGACTTCGCCCTGGACGTCCGCGAGGGCATGGTCAGGCGCGAGGCCGAACTGGGCGAGGCACTCGGACTCGAGGCGCCCGTCGACCCCGCGCTCCCCGTGCAGCGCCACTTCGCCGTCGAGGCGGCCGAACCCGAGGCGCAGCGCGGGCTTCCCCGCACGTCACGCACGTACAACTCGTACAACCGGAATGAGGACCACTGATGGAGTCGGCAGAAATCCGCCGCCGCTGGCTGAGCTTCTACGAGGAGCGCGGTCACACCGTCGTCCCTTCGGCGTCGCTCATCGCGGACGACCCGACTCTGCTGCTGGTCCCGGCGGGCATGGTGCCCTTCAAGCCGTACTTCCTCGGCGAGGTCAAGCCGCCCGCCCCGCGCGTCACCAGCGTGCAGAAGTGCGTGCGTACGCCGGACATCGAAGAGGTCGGCAAGACGACCCGGCACGGCACGTTCTTCCAGATGTGCGGGAACTTCTCCTTCGGCGACTACTTCAAGGAAGGCGCCATCGAGTACGCCTGGGAGCTGCTCACCAGCTCCGTGGCGGACGGCGGCTTCGGCCTCGACCCCGAGCGTCTGTGGATCACGGTCTACCTCGACGACGACGAGGCCGAGCAGATCTGGCGCGACAAGATCGGCGTTCCGGCCGAGCGCATCCAGCGCCTGGGCAAGAAGGACAACTTCTGGTCCATGGGCGTCCCCGGCCCCTGCGGACCGTGTTCCGAGATCAACTACGACCGCGGCCCCGAGTTCGGCGTCGAGGGCGGCCCGGCCGTCAACGACGAGCGGTACGTGGAGATCTGGAACCTGGTCTTCATGCAGTACGAGCGCGGCGCGGGCGACGGCAAGGACGACTTCCCGATCCTCGGCGACCTGCCCTCCAAGAACATCGACACCGGCCTCGGCCTCGAGCGCCTCGCGATGATCCTGCAGGGCGTGCAGAACATGTACGAGACCGACACCCTGCGCGTCGTCATGGACAGGGCCACCGAGCTCACCGGTGTGCGCTACGGCGCCGCCCAGGGCACCGACGTCTCGCTCCGCGTGGTCGCCGACCACATCCGCACCTCCGTGATGCTCATCGGCGACGGCGTCACCCCCGGCAACGAGGGCCGCGGCTACGTGCTGCGCCGCATCATGCGCCGGGCCATCCGCAACATGCGGCTGATGGGCGCCACGGGATCGGTCGTGAACGAGCTGGTCGACGTCGTGATCAACACGATGGGGCAGCAGTACCCCGAGCTGATCACCGACCGCAAGCGCATCGAGACCGTCGCCCTCGCCGAGGAAGCCGCCTTCCTCAAGGCCCTCAAGGGCGGCACCAACATCCTGGAGACCGCCGTCACCGAGACCAGGGCCGCCGGCGGCCGGGTCATCGCCGGCGACAAGGCGTTCCTGCTCCACGACACCTGGGGCTTCCCGATCGACCTCACCCTGGAGATGGCCGCCGAACAGGGGCTGTCCGTGGACGAGGACGGATTCCGCCGCCTCATGCAGGAGCAGCGGGCCAAGGCCAAGGCCGACGCCAAGGCCAAGAAGACCGGTCACGCCGACCTGTCCGCCTACCGCGAGGTCGCCGACCACTCCGGCGTCACCGAGTTCACCGGCTACCTCTCCACCGAGGGCGAGTCGACGATCGTCGGCCTCCTCGTCGACGGCGTCTCCTCACCGGCCGCCTCCGAGGGCGACGAGGTCGAGGTCGTCCTGGACCGCACCCCGTTCTACGCCGAGGGCGGCGGCCAGCTCGCCGACCAGGGCCGGATCCGGCTCCACAACGGGGCCGTCATCCACGTGCGCGACGTCCAGCAGCCCGTGCCCGGCGTCTCCGTGCACAAGGGCTCGGTCCAGGTCGGCGAGGTGACGGTCGGAGCCTCCGCCCTCGCCGCCATCGACACCACCCGCCGACGTGCCATCGCCCGCGCCCACAGCGCCACCCACCTCACGCACCAGGCGCTGCGCGACGCGCTCGGCCCGACGGCCGCCCAGGCCGGTTCGGAGAACTCCCCGGGCCGTTTCCGCTTCGACTTCGGCTCGCCCGCCGCCGTACCCGGCACGGTCCTCGTCGACGTCGAGCAGAAGATCAACGAGGTCCTCGCCCGGGAGCTCGACGTGCAGGCCGAGGTCATGTCGATCGACGACGCCAAGAAGCAGGGCGCCATCGCCGAGTTCGGCGAGAAGTACGGCGAGCGGGTCCGGGTCGTCACCATCGGCGACTTCTCCAAGGAGCTGTGCGGCGGCACCCACGTCCACAACACCGCCCAGCTCGGTCTGGTGAAGCTTCTCGGCGAGTCGTCCATCGGCTCCGGCGTGCGCCGGATCGAGGCACTCGTCGGCGTCGACGCGTACAACTTCCTGGCCAAGGAGCACACGGTCGTCGCCCAGCTCCAGGAGCTGGTCAAGGGCCGCTCCGAGGAGCTCCCGGAGAAGATCGCCTCCATGCTCGGCAAGCTGAAGGACGCCGAGAAGGAGATCGAGAAGTTCCGGGCGGAGAAGGTCCTGGCGGCCGCCGCCGGCCTGGTCGACTCCGCCAAGGACGTACGGGGCGTCGCCCTGGTCACCGGCCAGGTGCCGGACGGCACGTCGGCCGACGACCTGCGCAGGCTCGTCCTCGACGTCCGCGGGCGCATCCAGGGCGGCCGCCCGGCCGTCGTGGCCCTGTTCACCACGGCCAACGGGCGCCCGCTCACCGTCATCGCCACCAACGAGGCCGCCCGCGAACGCGGTCTCAAGGCCGGTGACCTCGTCCGTACCGCAGCCAAGACGCTCGGCGGCGGTGGCGGCGGCAAGCCGGACGTCGCCCAGGGCGGCGGCCAGAACCCGGACGCGATCGGCGACGCCGTCGCCGCAGTCGAACGCCTCGTCACCGAGACGGCGTGACGCCGGACATGACGCAGATGCGCCGCGGTCGCCGCCTGGCGATCGACGTCGGGGACGCCCGGATCGGGGTCGCCTCGTGCGACCCCGACGGGATCCTCGCCACACCGGTGGAGACCGTGCCAGGACGAGACGTCCCGGCCGCCCACCGGCGGCTCGGACAGATCGTCGCGGAGTACGAGCCGATCGAGGTCATCGTCGGGCTGCCCCGGTCCCTGGGCGGCGGTGAGGGACCGGCCGCGGCCAAGGTCCGCGCCTTCACCGAGGTGCTCGCCCGTGCGGTCGCACCCATTCCGGTGCGATTGGTGGACGAGAGGATGACCACAGTGACGGCCACTCAAGGGCTGCGCGCTTCGGGCGTGAAGTCCAAAAAAGGCCGTTCGGTCATTGATCAGGCTGCCGCTGTGGTGATCCTCCAGAACGCTCTGGAGTCCGAAAGGGCTTCGGGCAATCCACCCGGCGAGGGCGTCGAAGTGGTGGTCTGATCGCGATACGGTAACGTTCCGCGCGATGCGGCGGTGTTCGAACAAACACCGCACAGCAAAGAGACGGAACGTCGTCTCGCGGCTCAAGGGGATCGATGACTGAGTATGGCCGGGGCCCCGGCTCCGAACCGTGGCATCCCGAGGACCCCTTGAACGGGGACCAGGGATGGGGAGGCCGGCAGCCTGCCCATGGCCACAGCCAGTACGGCGGCCAGCAGCAGGACCCGTACGCGCAGCAGCAGCCGCAGTCGCAGGACCCGTACGCGCAGCAGCAGCAGCATGACCCCTACGCCTCACAGCAGGACCCGTACGCGCAGCAGCAGCACCACCAGCCGCAACAGCACCAGCAGGATCCGTACGCCCAGCAGTCGCAGTACCAGCAGCAGCCCTCGTACGACCAGCAGCAGGACCCGTACGCCCAGCAGCCGCAGTACCAGCAGCAGCCCTCGTACGACCAGCAACAGGACCCGTACGCCCAGCAGCAGCCTGGCTACAACGGCGGCTGGGACACCGGCCAGCAGCAGGCCGCGACGCCGTACGAGGGCCAGCCAGCCGCCCCGTACCACTACGGCGAGACGAACGACTACTACGGCACACCTGACGCGTACCCGCCGCCGCAGCCCCCGGGCCGCCGCGAGGCGGCACCCGCGCAGGCTCCCGAGGAGAACCCGGACTGGGACCCCGAGGTCCAGCCGGAGGAGACCCACCCCTTCTTCACGGGCGCGGACGACGGCAAGCCCAAGGACGACGACGAGTACGACGACGACCCACGCGAGTCCCGGCGCGGCGACGGGGGAGAGCGGCGTGGCAAGGGCAAGAAGAAGAAGGGTCGCAGCGGCTGCGCCTGTCTGGTCGTCTCCCTCGTCCTGGCCGGCGGCCTCGGCGGAGTGGGCTACTTCGGCTACTCCTTCTACAAGGACAAGTTCGGCTCCGCCCCTGACTACGCGGGTAGCGGGTCGGGCTCGGTCGAGGTGGAGATCCCGAAGGGCTCGTACGGGTACGACATCGGCAACATCTTGAAGAAGGCCGGTGTCGTCAAGAGCGTCGACGCGTTCGTCTCCGCCCAGAACGAGAACCCCAAGGGAAAGTCGATCCAGGCCGGGGTCTATCTCCTCCACGAGGAGATGTCGGCGTCCGAGGCCGTGAAGATGATGGTCGACCCGAAGAGCCAGAACCTTCTGATCATCCCCGAGGGAACCCGCAACGCCACCGTCTACGCGATGGTCGACAAGAAGCTGGATCTCAAGAAGGGCACGACCGAGGGCATCGCCAAGTCCAAGAAGTCCGACCTGGGACTGCCCGGCTGGGTGAGCAAGAACAAGGACATCAAGGACCCGCTGGAAGGATTCCTCTACCCGGCCGCGTATCCGGTGACGAAGGAGACCAAGCCGGAGGCGATTCTCAAGAAGATGGTCTCGCGGTCGAACGAGGAGTACGAGAAGCTCGATCTGGCGGGCGCGGCCAAGAAGCACAATCTGGACGGCCCTTGGCAGCTCCTCACGGCGGCCAGCCTTGTTCAGGCGGAAGGCAAGACGCATGACGACTTCCGGAAGATGGCGGAGGTCATCTACAACCGTCTCAAGCCGACCAATACCGAGACGAACCAGTACCTTCAGTTCGACTCGTCGTTTAATTACCTCAACAAACAGAGCGAGATCAATATCACTCTGGAAGAGATCCGGAAGAACAAGGATCCGTACAATACGTACACCAGACAAGGTCTTACCCCGGGGCCCATCGGGAACCCCGGAAATGAAGCTCTTGCCGCCGCTCTGAACCCGACCGGCGACGGCTGGATCTACTTCGTGGCCACCGACGGTGAGCACAAGACCGAGTTCGCCAAGACCTACAAAGAGTTCCTGAAGCTCAAGGAAAAGTTCGATGGCCTCGACTGACGGGCACCGCAGGGCAGCCGTCCTTGGCTCGCCCATCGCCCACTCGCTCTCCCCGGTCCTGCACCGGGCCGCGTACGCCGAACTCGGCCTCGACGACTGGTCGTACGACCCGTTCGACGTGGACGAGGCGGCGCTCCCCGGCTTCATCGAAGGGCTGGACTCCTCCTGGGCTGGTCTGTCCCTTACCATGCCGCTGAAGCGGGCGATCATCCCGCTGCTGGACGAGATCAGCGAAACCGCTGCCTCGGTCGAGGCTGTGAATACGGTGGTCTTCACTGAGGACGGCCGACGCGTCGGTGACAACACCGACATTCCGGGCATGATCGCCGCCCTGCGCGAACGTGGTGTCGAGAAGACCGGGTCCGCCGCCGTCCTCGGCGCAGGCGCCACAGCCTCGTCCGCGCTCGCCGCGCTCTCGCAGATCTGCACCGGACCGGTCACGGCCTACGTTCGTAGCCGGGAGCGCGGTGACGAGATGCGTGGCTGGGGGGACCGACTGGGCGTGGATGTCCGGATCGAGAATTGGGCTCAAGCGGGTGACATCGTCAGTGCACCGCTGGTCATTGCGACGACCCCCGCCGGCGCCACCGATGAGCTGGCTGCCTCGTTGACGGTCCCAGGTGGTGTTCTCTTCGACGTTTTGTACGACCCGTGGCCTACTCCTCTTGCTGTCGCCTGGTCATCGAGGCGCTGTCCAGTGATCAGTGGTATCGATCTGCTTGTTCACCAGGCGCTGTTGCAGATTCAGAAATTCACCGGGAAGTCGGATATTTCGCTTTCTCTTCTCAGGGAATCCGGGTGGGCTGCTCTGGCAAGTAGGGGCTCCTGACCGGGTATGCCTGGCGGAAGGGCGATTTCCCGCCAAGTCATTGTGTTTCGGGGTGGGGCATTGCTATGTTCAATCTCTCGTCGACGAGGGGGAAGTATGAACATTAAGCGTGTCGGTGTTTTCGTTACCGCATTTATTGCAATGCTGGCTGCTGGAGTGGTTGCAGCCCCGTCTGCTGCGGCTGCCGCGTCAACCCCGGAGGCCGCCTGCGGGTCCGGCTATTCCCGGCTCCAGTCGGCCGGTATCGGCTGGAGCAGTCAGAACCAGGAGTTCTCGGCTCGTGTCTACCTGCTTTACAGTTCGGCCACAGGGAGCAACTGTGTCGTGACTATGCGCAGTCCTGGGTGGTACGGGCAGGGCACAGAATTGTTGGAGTCTGGAGTTCAGGCCCAAGGCGGAAGCTGGAAGAAGGATCGCGGGTACTACAAATATTACGCCGGCCCGGTGTACGTGAAAGCGGTAGATACCTGCGTGCGGTATACGGGGGGCGTGCAGTACGTCGACAACGGCATATTTTGGGGTAGTCATACCAGCCCTTACGGATGGTGTGGCTGATCGATTTTCATCAGCTGAATCGGCAGTGGCTGCCGCATGGAGCGTCCGCGCTGCGTGCGGCAGCCGTGGCCATGTACACGGGATTCCGGCCCCTGAGGACGAACATCCAATGAACCGTCCGTCTGCTGGACCGGCGGCGGGCCGGAGGGCCCGGTCGTGGGAGGATCGGGGGCGGCGGGCCAGGGCCGCGCACCCGGTCGCGCCGTTGGAGTTAACAGGCGCGAGCATGAGGAGCACCGTTGAGCAGGTTGCGCTGGCTGACCGCCGGAGAGTCGCACGGCCCCGCACTGGTGGCGACGCTGGAGGGTCTTCCCGCCGGCATCCCCGTCACCACGGAGATGGTGGCCGACGCGCTCGCCAGGCGACGGCTCGGATACGGGCGCGGCGCCCGGATGAAGTTCGAGAAGGACGAGGTCACCTTCCTCGGCGGGGTCCGGCACGGCCTGACCATGGGCTCGCCCGTCGCCGTGATGGTGGGCAACACCGAGTGGCCCAAGTGGGAACAGGTCATGTCGGCCGACCCGGTCGACCCCGAGGTGCTGGCCGCCCAGGCCCGTAACGCCCCGCTGACCCGCCCCCGGCCCGGCCACGCCGACCTCGCGGGCATGCAGAAGTACGGCTTCGACGAGGCCCGGCCGATCCTGGAGCGTGCCAGCGCCCGGGAGACCGCCGCGCGGGTCGCGCTCGGAGCCGTGGCCCGGTCGTACCTCAAGGAGACGGCCGGCATCGAGATCGTCAGCCATGTCGTCGAGCTGGCCGCGGCCAAGGCCCCGTACGGGGTCTACCCGGTCCCGGCCGACGTCGAGAAGCTCGACGCCGACCCGGTGCGCTGCCTCGACGCCACCGCGAGCAAGCAGATGGTCGCCGAGATCGACCAGGCCCACAAGGACGGCGACACGCTCGGCGGCGTCGTCGAGGTGCTGGCGTACGGAGTGCCGGTCGGGCTCGGTTCGCACGTGCACTGGGACCGCCGCCTCGACGCCCGGCTCGCCGCCGCGCTCATGGGCATCCAGGCCATCAAGGGCGTCGAGGTCGGCGACGGCTTCGACCTCGCCCGGGTGCCCGGTTCGCAGGCGCACGACGAGATCCTGGTGACCGAGGACGGCATCAGGCGCGCCTCCGGTCGCGCCGGCGGCACAGAGGGCGGTCTGACGACCGGTGAGCTGCTCCGCGTCCGTGCCGCCATGAAGCCGATCGCGACGGTGCCGCGCGCGCTTGCCACGGTCGACGTGGTGACCGGTGAGCCGGCCAAGGCGCACCACCAGCGCTCCGATGTCTGTGCCGTTCCTGCGGCCGGCATCGTCGCCGAGGCGATGGTCGCGCTGGTCCTCGCCGACGCGGTCGCGGAGAAGTTCGGCGGCGACAGCGTCGCCGAGACCCACCGCAACGTCCAGTCGTACCTCGACCACCTCCAGATCCGATGAGCGGTCCGCTGATCGTCCTGGTCGGACCGATGGGCGTGGGAAAGTCCACGGTCGGCGAGCTGCTCGCCGCCCGGCTGGGCACCGGCTACCGGGACACCGACGCCGATGTCGTGGCCACGGCCGGCAAGTCCATCGCCGAGATCTTCTACGACGAGGGCGAGGAGCACTTCCGCGCACTGGAACGTGAGGCCGTACAGGCCGCCGTCGCCGAACACGCGGGCGTCCTCTCGCTCGGCGGCGGAGCCGTCCTCGACGAGGCGACCAGGGACCTGCTCTCCGAGCACCCCGTCGTCTACCTCTCGATGGACGTCGACGAGGCGGTCAAGCGCGTCGGGCTCAACACCGCGCGCCCGCTGCTCGCCGTGAACCCGCGCCGGCAGTGGCGCGAGCTCATGGAGGCCCGCCGCCACCTCTACACGGAGGTGGCCCGCGCGGTCGTCGCGACCGACGAGCGCACACCGGAGGAGGTCGCGCAGGCGGTCCTCGACGCACTGGAGCTGCCGGACGCACCGTCCGGCCGGGAGAACCCAACGATGACCGATCAGGCCGCCACCCGCATTCAGATCGCCGGCAGCGCGGGCACCGACCCGTACGAAGTGCTGATCGGCCGGCAGCTCCTCGGCGAGCTGCCCACGCTCATCGGCGACCGTGCCCAGCGCGTCGCCGTCCTCCACCCCGAGGCGCTCGCCGAGACCGGCGAGGCCGTCCGCCAGGACCTCGCGGACCAGGGCTACGAGGCCATCGCGATCCAGCTGCCCAACGCCGAGGAGGCCAAGACCGTCGAGGTCGCCGCCTACTGCTGGAAGGCGCTCGGCCAGACCGGCTTCACCCGTACCGACGTCATCGTCGGCATCGGCGGCGGCGCCACCACGGACGTCGCCGGCTTCGTCGCCGCCTCCTGGCTGCGCGGGGTGCGCTGGATCGCCGTGCCCACCACCGTGCTCGGCATGGTCGACGCGGCCGTCGGCGGCAAGACCGGCATCAACACCGCCGAGGGCAAGAACCTCGTCGGCGCCTTCCACCCGCCGGCCGGGGTGCTCTGCGACCTGGCCGCGCTGGACTCGCTGCCGGTCAACGACTACGTCTCCGGCATGGCGGAGATCATCAAGGCCGGCTTCATCGCCGACCCGGTGATCCTCGACCTCGTCGAGGCGGATCCGCAGGGCGCGCGCACCCCGGCCGGACCGCACACCGCCGAGCTCATCGAGCGGGCCATCCGGGTCAAGGCGGAGGTCGTCTCCAGCGACCTCAAGGAGTCCGGGCTCCGCGAGATCCTCAACTACGGGCACACCCTCGCGCACGCCATCGAGAAGAACGAGCGCTACAAGTGGCGCCACGGCGCCGCCGTGTCCATCGGCATGGTCTTCGCCGCCGAACTGGGCCGCCTGGCCGGCCGCCTGGACGATGCCACCGCCGACCGGCACCGCACCGTTCTGGAGTCCGTCGGACTGCCGCTCACCTACCGCGCCGACCAGTGGCCCAAGCTCCTGGAGAACATGAAGGTCGACAAGAAGTCCCGCGGCAACCTGCTGCGCTTCATCGTCCTGGACGGCCTCGGCAAGCCCACCGTCCTGGAGGGCCCGGACCCGGCCGTTCTGCTGGCCGCCTACGGGGAGGTCTCGGCGTGACCCGCCGGGTCTTCGTCCTCAACGGTCCCAACCTCGGCCGGCTCGGCTCCCGGGAACCCGATGTCTACGGAGCCACCTCGTACGCGGGGCTCGTGGACACCTGCCGCACTCTCGGCAAGGAGCTCGGCTTCGATGTCGACGTCCGGGAGACCAATGACGAGGGGGAGCTGATCCGCTGGCTCCACGAGGCCGCGGACGGTTCAATTCCGGTCGTTCTCAACCCGGGCGCCTTCACGCACTACTCGTACGGGATGCGGGACGCGGCCGCCCAGCGCACCGCTCCGCTGATCGAGGTCCACATCTCGAACCCGTACGCGCGCGAGGAATTCCGCCACACCTCCGTGGTCGCACCGGTCGCCACCGGGACCGTGGCCGGATTCGGCATCGGCTCCTACCGGCTCGCCCTGCGCGCGCTCGCGGACGAACTGACGGACTGACGCACCGCCACGCTCCGGAAGCCGACTGGCCGACGGGCACCGTGGACCCTCCCCGGCCGTTCTCACGGTGGCGGCCGGGGAAGGTACGGTTGCCGTTCCACCAGCGCCAGTTGCCTGTACGAGACGGAGTGCCACCGGATGCAGCACGCAGTGGGGGCCCCGCTGCCGCCGCCCCAGGGACCCGGAAACGGACCCGTCGGCTGGTCGCACCAGGCCCAGCACCCCGGGCATCAGGGCCCGCCGGTCCCTCCGCCGGCCGGTCCGCCCGCCCAGCCACCGGCCGGTCACCCGGGTCCGCCGCCCGCGGCGCCGCCCGCTCCGCAGGGGCAGCGCGCCCAGGGCTGGACCGGCCCCGCGCCACGCCAGGCCTCCGCCCCGGTCTCCCGGGAGACCACCGGGCACATCCAGCTGCCGCCCGGCGGGCCCGTACCGCTGCCCGCACCGCCCACAGGGCCCGGCACCGGCACGGCGACCCTCGCCGTGCTCCTGATCGGCCCGGCAGGCGCCGGGAAGACCACGGTGGCCAAGCTGTGGGCCGCCCGCCGCCGCGTCCCGACCGCCCACGTCAGCCTCGACGACGTACGCGAGTGGGTCTGCTCCGGCTTCGCCGACCCGCAGGCGGGGTGGAACGACCAGTCCGAGGCCCAGTACCGCCTGGCCCGCCGCACCTGCGGCTTCGCGGCCCGCAATTTCCTGGCCAACGGCATCTCCTGCATCCTCGACGACGCGGTCTTCCCCGACCGCCCCGTCATCGGCCTCGGCGGCTGGAAGCGCCACGTCGGCCCGGGCCTGCTCCCCGTCGTCCTGCTGCCGGGCCTGGAGGTCGTCCTGGAGCGCAACGCGGCTCGCAGCGGCAACCGCCGTCTCTCCGACGAGGAGGTCGCCCGCATCCACGGCCGTATGGCCGGCTGGTACGGCTCCGGCCTCCCGATCATCGACAACTCCACGTACGACGTGGAGACCACCGCCCGCGTCCTGGACGACATACTCGCCCGCTCCCTCGCCAGCCCCCCGGCCTGGTGATCCGGCGCCTGAGGGGGCCTCGTGAGGGCTGAGCGGACCTCGTGGCCGCTGAGCAAGGACGGGTGCTGTACCCCGGTCGGGTGCGCAGGCCGGGCGGGCCGGGCTTCTCGCTCGTACGCTCGATGCATGTCAGAGGTGTACGCCGTCCGCCGCGGGCTGCTCCGCGACCGGTGCGCCGCCGTCGGATCCGCGGCCGCCCTGGTCTCCCGCCCCGCCAATGTCCGCTATCTGGCGGGCGGAGCGCCCCCGGGTGCCGTGCTGCTGCTCGGCCCCGACGAGGACGTCCTGCTCTGCCCCCGCGCCCCGACCGGTGATCCGGCCGACGGGCGCACCGACGAACAGCTGCGGGTGGACCTGCTGCCGGTGAGCGGCGGTGATCCCGTGGTCGCCGCCGCGGATCTGGCCGCCGCCGGCGGGGCCGAGTCCCTGGCCGTCGAGGAACACGACCTGACCGTCGCCCGGCACCGGGCCATGGCCTCGGTCGCCCCGAAGCTCCGGCTGGCCGATCTCGGTGCCAACGTCGAGCAGCTGCGTCTCGTCAAGGACGAGGAGGAGATCGGCTGCCTGCGGATCGCCGCCGAGATCACCGACCAGGCGCTGGGCGAGCTCCTTGAATCGATCCTGGTCGGCCGCACCGAGCGGCATCTCGCGCTCGAACTGGAACGCCGGCTGGTGGACCACGGCGCCGACGGCCCCGCGTTCGCCACGTCCGTCGCCACCGGACCCAACTCCGGAAGAGGCCGCCACCGCCCCTCGGACCGGCGGGTCGAAGAAGGAGATTTTCTCTCCGTCTGCCTCGGCGCCACCTACCGCGGCTACCGGTGCGAGATCGGCCGCACCTTCGTCATCGGAACGGCTCCGGCCGACTGGCAGATCGAGCTCTACGACCTGGTTTTCGCCGCTCAGCGGGCCGGCCGCGAGGCCCTCGTGCCCGGCGCCGCCTACCGTGATGTGGACCGTGCGGCCCGCCAGGTCCTGGACTCCGCGGGCCACAGCGAGGGCCTCGCACCTTGGACCGGGCACGGGGTGGGGCTCGAAATCGACGAGGACCCGCAGCTGGCACCTGAAGCCATGGGTAAACTGGACGCTTGTGTGCCGGTCACCGTCGAACCGGGGGTCCACCTCCCGGGCCGGGGCGGAGTCCGGATCGATGACACGCTCGTCGTGCGCCCCGAGGCGGACGGCGGACCCGAGCTACTCACCATTACGACCAAGGAGCTGCTCGCGCTCTAGCGCGCATCCTTGGCCGTTCCACCAGCTTCAGTCCAGGAGATTCCGCAACCGTGGCTTCCACGAACGACCTCAAGAACGGCCTGGTGCTCAAGCTCGACGGAGGCCAGCTCTGGTCCGTCGTCGAGTTCCAGCACGTCAAGCCCGGCAAGGGCCCGGCTTTCGTGCGCACCAAGCTCAAGAACGTGCTCTCCGGCAAGGTCGTCGACAAGACGTTCAACGCCGGTGTGAAGGTCGAAACGGCCACCATTGACCGGCGCGACATGCAGTTCTCGTACATGGACGGCGAGTACTTCGTCTTCATGGACATGGACACCTACGACCAGCTGATGGTCGACCGCAAGGCTGTCGGCGACGCCGCCAACTTCCTGATCGAGGGCTTCACCGCCTCCGTCGCCCAGCACGAGGGCGCGGTGCTCTACGTCGAGCTGCCGGCCGCCGTCGAGCTGACCGTCCAGCACACGGACCCGGGCGTCCAGGGCGACCGGTCCACCGGTGGCACCAAGCCCGCCACGCTGGAGACCGGCTACGAGATCGGTGTCCCCCTCTTCATCACCACGGGTGAGAAGATCAAGGTCGACACCCGCTCGGGCGATTACCTCGGCCGGGTGAACAGCTAACCGTGGCTGCCCGGAATACGGCCCGCAAGCGCGCCTTCCAGATCCTCTTCGAGGCCGACCAGCGCGGTGAGTCCGTGCAGACGGTCCTCGCGGACTGGGTGCGGCACTCGCGGTCGGACACCCGTCAGCCGCCGGTCACCGAGTACACGATGGAGCTCGTCGAGGGGTACGCGCAGTACGCGGACCGCATCGACGACCTCATTGTCACCTACGCCGTGGACTGGGAGATCGACCGCATGCCGGTCGTCGACCGGAACATCCTGCGGCTCGGTGCGTACGAGCTGATCTGGGTGGACGCGACACCCGACGCGGTGGTGATCGACGAGGCGGTGCAGATCGCCAAGGAGTTCTCCACCGATGAGTCCCCGTCCTTCGTGAACGGCCTGCTGGCCCGATTCAAGGACCTCAAGCCGAACCTTCGCCGGGAGCAGTAGCCCCGGCGGCGTTCTGCCGCCGAAGGGCCCGCGGTCGCGAGACCGCGGGCCCTTCGGCATGTCCCGGGCCCGCCCGGGAAAACGGGTCCGGAAAACGGAAACGCCGGGTCCGGCGGGGCGCCCGGAAAAGGGCCCCGCCGACCCGGCGGTACGTTTCTGCGCGGGGTGGTCAGCCCTCGTCGTGAGCGACCGCGCGGCGCGCGTCCGCGTCCAGGACGCCCCAGCTGATCAGCTGCTCCGTGAGCACGGACGGCGACTGGTCGTAGATCACGGCCAGCGTGCGCAGGTCGTCCTGGCGGATCGACAGCACCTTGCCGTTGTAGTCGCCGCGCTGGCTCTGGATCGTGGCCGCGTAGCGCTGGAGGGGTCCGGCCTTCTCCGGCGGGACGTGGGCGAGGCGCTCGAGCTGGAGCACGAGCTTCGGCGGCGGCTCGGCGGCCCCGCCGGGCGTCGTGCCGGGCAGGAGCTCCTGCACCGGAACCCCGTAGAAGTCCGCCAGCTCGGCGAGGCGCTGCACGGTCACGGCGCGGTCGCCGCGCTCGTACGAGCCGACCACGACGGCCTTCCAGCGGCCCTGGGACTTCTCCTCCACGCCGTGGAGGGAGAGGCCCTGCTGGGTGCGGATGGCGCGGAGCTTGGCCCCGAGCTGTTTTGCGTATTCGCTGGACATAAGGCTCCCCGGACGCTGGAACATTGTGCGGCTCCGCCGCGTGGCTGGTAACTCACTGTGAGGTTACGCAGCGTTACTTGGGTGCGTCAAGCTGAATGGTCCGGACCGGTGCCTCCCGGGGGTGGTACAAGGGCCCTGCTCAGGCCCTGGTAACGTGGATGACGCAATTTCGACGTCCTTTAAGATCCGTCCAGTGAGGCGGAGAAGGAGGTCCGTTTCTTATGGACGCACAGCACGACGCCACCGGCAATGCGGCACGCCCCGTTCTCGAGGCTCCCGACATCGCCCGAGTACTGACCCGCATCGCCCACGAGATCGTCGAACGCGCCAAGGGCGCCGACGACGTGGTGCTTCTCGGCATCCCGACCCGGGGCGTCTTCCTCGCCCGCCGGCTCGCCGACAAGCTCGAAGAGATCACCGGCCGAAAGATGCCGGTCGGGTCGCTCGACATCACCATGTACCGCGACGACCTGCGGATGCGCCCCGCGCGCGCCCTGGCCCGCACCGAGATCCCCGGCGAGGGCATCGAGGGCCGCCTCGTCGTCCTCGTCGACGACGTCCTCTTCTCCGGCCGCACGATCCGCGCCGCACTCGACGCGCTCGGCGACATCGGCCGGCCCCGCGCGGTGCAGCTCGCGGTCCTCGTCGACCGCGGACACCGCGAACTGCCCATCCGTGCCGACTACGTCGGCAAGAACCTCCCCACGTCGCTGCGGGAGACGGTCAAGGTCCAGCTCGCCGAGGAGGACGGCCGCGACGCCGTGCTGCTCGGGGTCGAGCAGGCCGCCCCGGCGGTCGAGCGGTAGCTGCCCTCCGTACGGCCCACCTGCCGTACGGCGGCTTCCGCACGCCCGCACGCCTGAACCCTCCAGCCACCCGGAGAACACCCAGATGAAGCGCCACCTCATCTCGGCCGCCGACCTCACCCGCGACGACGCCGTCCTGATCCTCGACACCGCCGAGGAGATGGCCAGGGTCGCGGACCGGCCGATCAAGAAGCTCCCGACCCTGCGCGGACGTACCGTCGTCAACCTCTTCTTCGAGGACTCGACGCGTACCCGCATCTCCTTCGAGGCGGCCGCCAAGCGGCTGTCCGCCGATGTCATCAACTTCTCCGCCAAGGGTTCCTCGGTCTCCAAGGGCGAGTCGCTCAAGGACACCGCCCTGACCCTGGAGGCGATGGGCGCGGACGCCGTCGTCATCCGGCACGGCGCCTCCGGCGCCCCGTACCGCCTGGCCACGTCCGGCTGGATCGACGGCGCGGTCGTCAACGCCGGTGACGGCACGCACGAGCACCCCACCCAGGCGCTCCTGGACGCCTTCACCATGCGCCGCAGGCTGGTCGGGGCCGACGCCGGGCTCGGCAAGGACCTCGACGGCCGGCGGATCACGATCGTCGGCGACATCCTGCACAGCCGTGTCGCCCGCTCCAACGTCCACCTGCTGACGACGCTCGGCGCCCACGTCACCCTGGTGGCCCCGCCCACCCTCGTCCCCGTCGGCGTCGAGCAGTGGCCCTGCGACATCAGCTACAGCCTCGACGAGGTGCTGCCGAAGTCGGACGCTGTGATGATGCTTCGTGTGCAGCGTGAGCGGATGAACGCCGCCTACTTCCCGACCGAGCGCGAGTACTCCCGCCGCTACGGCCTGGACGGCGAGCGGATGGCGAAGATGCCCGAGCACGCCATCGTCATGCACCCCGGCCCGATGGTCCGCGGCATGGAGATCACCGCCGAGGTCGCCGACTCCGACCGGTGCACGGTCGTCGAGCAGGTCGCCAACGGCGTCTCGATCCGCATGGCCGTGCTCTACCTGCTGCTCGGCGGCTCCGAGCCCGCCGCGCCCGCCACAGCCCCAGCCGCCGCCCGTACCGAGGAGAACAAGTAACCATGAGCAAGATCCTTATCCGCGGCGCGAAGGTACTCGGCGGCGCAGCCCAGGACGTCCTCATCGACGGCGAGACCATCGCCGCGGTCGGCACCGGGCTCGACGCCGGCGACGCCACCGTGATCGAGGCGGCCGGCCAGATCCTGCTCCCCGGCCTGGTCGATCTCCACACCCATCTGCGCGAGCCCGGCCGCGAGGACTCCGAGACCGTCCTGACCGGCACCAAGGCCGCCGCGGTCGGCGGCTTCACCGCCGTGCACGCCATGGCCAACACCTTCCCGGTCGCCGACACCGCCGGCGTCGTCGAGCAGGTCTGGCGGCTCGGCAAGGAATCCGGCTACTGCGACGTGCAGCCCATCGGCGCCGTCACCGTCGGCCTGGAGGGCAAGCAGCTCGCCGAACTCGGCGCCATGCACGATTCGGCCGCCGGAGTGAAGGTCTTCTCCGACGACGGCAAGTGCGTCGACGACGCGGTGATCATGCGCCGCGCCCTGGAGTACGTGAAGGCGTTCGACGGGGTCGTCGCCCAGCACGCCCAGGAGCCCCGCCTCACCGAGGGCGCCCAGATGAACGAGGGCATCGTCTCGGCCGAGCTCGGCCTCGGCGGCTGGCCCGCCGTCGCCGAGGAGTCGATCATCGCCCGCGACGTGCTCCTCGCCGCGCACGTCGGCTCCCGGGTGCACATCTGCCACCTGTCGACCGCCGGATCCGTCGAGATCGTCCGCTGGGCCAAGTCCAAGGGCTGGAACGTCACCGCCGAGGTCACCCCGCACCACCTGCTTCTCACCGACGAGCTCGTCCGGTCCTACAACCCGGTCTACAAGGTGAACCCGCCCCTGCGCACCGAGGCCGACGTCATGGCCCTGCGCGAGGCCCTCGCCGACGGCACGATCGACTGCGTCGCCACCGACCACGCCCCGCACCCGCACGAGGACAAGGACTGCGAGTGGGCCGCGGCCGCCATGGGCATGGTGGGCCTGGAGACCGCGCTCTCCGTCGTCCAGGAGACGATGGTGGACACCGGTCTGCTCGACTGGGCCGGCGTCGCCGACCGGATGTCGCTGCGCCCCGCGGCCATCGGCCGCCTCGACGGACACGGCCGGCCCGTCTCGGAGGGCGAGCCTGCCAACCTCACCCTGGTCGATCCGGCATACCGTGGAGCCGTGGACCCCGCGGGCTTCGCCTCCCGCAGCCGCAACACCCCCTACGAGGGGCGCGAGCTGCCGGGCCGAGTGACCCACACCTTCCTGCGGGGCCGTGCCACGGTCGTCGACGGGAAACTCGCGTGACAACACTCAGCCCCACCCACCAGCTGTACCGACTGGCCGAGCAGAAATCGGCGGAGGTCACCGACTGGTCCGCCCGCATCAGCTGGGTGATCGGACTGATCGTCCTCATCGCCTTCGTCTACTGGCTGATGCGCCAGGGATGGAAGTGGCGCGGCAGCCTCCAGTCCGGCCTCGCCGACCTCGCGACCACCCCGGACGGCTACGCGGACGGCGAGAAGCTGCTCACGCTGACCGGGCGCTACCACGCCTCGACGACCGCCGGGCAGTGGCTCGACCGCATCGTCGCCCACGGCCTCGGCACCCGCAGCCGTGTCGAGCTCACCCTCACCGAACAGGGCCTCGACGTCGTACGGCCCGGCGCGACGGACTTCTTCGTCCCCGCCGCCGACCTGCGCGAAGCCCGGACCGACAAGGCACTCGCGGGCAAGGTCCTGCCCGAGGGCGGCCTCCTGGTCATCACCTGGGCGCTCGGCGACCAGTTGATCGACTCCGGATTCCGCTCCGACCACGCGGCCGAGCACGCCGCCTGGGTCGAAGCCGTCAACGCTCTCGCCGGCACCCGCACCAGCACTCCTCTCACCAGCACTACGGAAGGCACCGCACGATGACGATCTCCACCCGGGGAGCCGCCAAAGCTCCCGCCGTACTCGTCCTGGAGGACGGCCGCTCCTTCCGCGGCCGCGCCTACGGGGCCGTGGGGGAGACCTTCGGCGAGGCGGTGTTCTCCACCGGCATGACCGGCTACCAGGAAACCCTGACCGACCCCTCGTACCACCGCCAGGTCGTCGTGATGACCGCCCCGCACGTCGGGAACACCGGTGTGAACGACGAGGACCCCGAATCCAAGCGGATCTGGGTCGCCGGCTACGTCGTCCGCGACCCCGCCCGGGTGCCCTCCAACTGGCGCTCCCGCCGCTCCCTCGACGAGGAGCTCGCGACCCAGGGCGTCG
This sequence comes from Streptomyces sp. NPDC096323, assembly GCF_040302845.1. Classification (NCBI taxonomy): domain Bacteria; kingdom Bacillati; phylum Actinomycetota; class Actinomycetes; order Kitasatosporales; family Streptomycetaceae; genus Streptomyces; species Streptomyces sp. NPDC096323. The sequence goes on along the minus strand of NZ_JBEOSI010000006.1, from coordinate 114,856 downwards.
TCGGCATCAGCGGCATCGACACCCGCGCCCTCACCCGCCACCTGCGCGAACGCGGCGCGATGCGGGTCGGCATCTTCTCCGGCAACGCCCTGGAGGACGAGGGCGTCCTGCTCGCCAAGGTGCGCCAGGCCCCCGAGATGAACGGCGCCGACCTCTCCGCCGAGGTCGCGACCAAGGAGACGTACGTCGTCCCCGCGATCGGCACCAGGAAGTTCACCGTCGCCGCGATCGACCTCGGCATCAAGGGCATGACCCCGCACCGGCTGGCCGAGCGCGGCATCGAGGTCCACGTCCTGCCCGCCACCGCCACGCTGGAGGAGGTGTACGCGGTGCAGCCCGACGGCGTCTTCTTCTCCAACGGCCCCGGCGACCCGTCCACCGCCGACCACCCCGTCTCTCTCATGCAGAGCGTCCTGGAGAGGCAGACCCCGCTCTTCGGCATCTGCTTCGGCAACCAGATCCTGGGCCGCGCGCTCGGCTTCGGCACGTACAAGCTGAAGTACGGCCACCGCGGCATCAACCAGCCCGTGCAGGACCGTTCGACCGGCAAGGTCGAGGTCACCGCGCACAACCACGGCTTCGCCGTCGACGCCCCGCTCGACAAGGTCTCCGACACCGCCTACGGGCGCGCCGAGGTCTCCCACGTCTGCCTGAACGACCAGGTCGTCGAGGGCCTCCAGCTCCTCGACCGGCCGGCCTTCAGCGTCCAGTACCACCCCGAAGCAGCCGCCGGCCCGCACGACGCCGCGTACCTCTTCGACCGCTTCGTTTCCCTGATGGAGGGCCAGCGTGCCTAAGCGCTCCGATATCCAGTCCGTCCTGGTCATCGGCTCCGGTCCGATCGTCATCGGACAGGCCGCCGAGTTCGACTACTCCGGCACCCAGGCCTGCCGCGTCCTCAAGGCCGAGGGCCTGCGCGTCATCCTGGTCAACTCCAACCCGGCGACGATCATGACCGACCCGGAGATCGCCGACGCCACGTACGTCGAGCCGATCACCCCCGAGTTCGTCGAGAAGATCATCGCCAAGGAGCGCCCCGACGCGCTGCTCCCGACCCTGGGCGGCCAGACGGCGCTCAACACCGCGATCTCCATGCACGAGAACGGTGTCCTGGAGAAGTACGGCGTCGAGCTCATCGGCGCCAACGTCGAGGCCATCAACAAGGGCGAGGACCGCGAGCTCTTCAAGGGTGTCGTCGAGGCCGTCAAGGCGAAGATCGGCTACGGCGAATCCGCCCGGTCCGTCATCTGCCACTCGATGGACGACATCATGAAGGGCGTCGACACCCTCGGCGGCTACCCCGTCGTCGTCCGCCCCTCCTTCACCATGGGCGGCGCCGGCTCCGGCTTCGCCCACGACGAGGACGAGCTGCGCCGCATCGCCGGACAGGGCCTCACGCTCTCCCCGACCACCGAGGTGCTCCTGGAGGAGTCCATCCTCGGCTGGAAGGAGTACGAGCTCGAGCTCATGCGCGACAAGAACGACAACGTCGTCGTCGTCTGCTCCATCGAGAACTTCGACCCCATGGGCGTCCACACGGGTGACTCGATCACCGTCGCCCCCGCCATGACGCTCACCGACCGCGAGTACCAGCGGCTGCGCGACATCGGCATCGCGATCATCCGCGAGGTCGGCGTCGACACCGGCGGCTGCAACATCCAGTTCGCCATCGACCCGGCCGACGGCCGCGTCATCGTGATCGAGATGAACCCCCGCGTCTCCCGCTCCTCGGCGCTCGCGTCGAAGGCCACCGGCTTCCCGATCGCCAAGATCGCCGCCAAGCTGGCCGTCGGCTACACGCTCGACGAGATCCCGAACGACATCACCGAGAAGACCCCGGCCTCCTTCGAGCCGACCCTCGACTACGTCGTGGTCAAGGCCCCGCGCTTCGCCTTCGAGAAGTTCCCCTCCGCCGACTCCACCCTCACCACCACCATGAAGTCGGTGGGCGAGGCCATGGCGATCGGCCGGAACTTCACCGAGGCCCTGCAGAAGGCGCTGCGCTCCCTGGAGAAGAAGGGCTCGCAGTTCGCCTTCACCGGGGAGCCAGGCGACAAGGCCGAACTGCTGGCCGAGGCGGTCCGCCCGACCGACGGCCGGATCAACAGCGTCATGCAGGCGATCCGGGCCGGCGCCACCCAGGAAGAGGTCTTCGACGCCACGAAGATCGACCCCTGGTTCGTCGACCAGCTCTTCCTCATCAAGGAGATCGCCGACGAGCTCGCCGCCGCCGACAAGCTCGTCCCCGAGCTGCTGGCCGACGCCAAGCGGCACGGCTTCTCCGACGTGCAGATCGCCGAGATCCGCGGCCTGCGCGAGGACGTCGTCCGGGAGGTGCGGCACGCGCTAGGCATCCGCCCGGTCTACAAGACGGTCGACACCTGCGCCGCCGAGTTCGCCGCGAACACGCCGTACTTCTACTCCTCCTACGACGAGGAGAGCGAGGTCGCTCCCCGCACCAAGCCCGCGGTGATCATCCTCGGCTCCGGGCCCAACCGCATCGGCCAGGGCATCGAGTTCGACTACTCCTGCGTCCACGCCTCCTTCGCCCTGAGCGACGCGGGCTACGAGACGGTGATGGTCAACTGCAACCCGGAGACGGTCTCCACTGACTACGACACCTCCGATCGCCTGTACTTCGAGCCGCTGACGCTCGAGGACGTGCTGGAGATCGTGCACGCGGAGTCCCTCGCAGGCCCGATCGCCGGGGTCATCGTCCAGCTCGGCGGCCAGACCCCGCTGGGCCTGGCGCAGGCGCTCAAGGACAACGGCGTGCCCGTCGTCGGCACCTCCCCGGAGGCGATCCACGCCGCCGAGGACCGCGGCGCGTTCGGCCGCGTCCTCGCCGAGGCAGGTCTCCCGGCGCCGAAGCACGGCACCGCCACCACCTTCGCCGAGGCCAAGGCCATCGCCGACGAGATCGGCTACCCCGTCCTCGTACGCCCGTCGTACGTGCTCGGCGGCCGCGGCATGGAGATCGTGTACGACGAGACCCGGCTCTCCTCGTACATCGCCGAGTCCACCGAGATCAGCCCCACCCGGCCGGTCCTGGTCGACCGCTTCCTCGACGACGCCATCGAGATCGACGTCGACGCCCTCTACGACGGCACCGAGCTCTACCTCGGCGGCGTCATGGAGCACATCGAGGAGGCCGGCATCCACTCCGGCGACTCCGCCTGCGCCCTGCCCCCGATCACCCTCGGCGGGTACGACATCAAGCGGCTGCGCGCCTCCACCGAGGCCATCGCCAAGGGCGTAGGCGTCCGCGGACTGATCAACATCCAGTTCGCGCTCTCCGGCGACATCCTCTACGTCCTCGAAGCCAACCCGCGCGCCTCCCGCACCGTCCCCTTCACCTCGAAGGCGACCGCGGTCCCGCTCGCGAAGGCCGCCGCCCGCATCTCGCTCGGCGCGACCGTCGCGGAGCTGCGCGCGGAGGGCCTGCTGCCCAGGCACGGTGACGGCGGCACCCTGCCGCTGGACGCGCCGATCTCCGTCAAGGAGGCCGTCATGCCGTGGTCGCGCTTCCGCGACATCCACGGCCGCGGCGTCGACACGGTCCTCGGCCCGGAGATGCGCTCCACCGGCGAGGTCATGGGCATCGACTCGGTCTTCGGCACGGCGTACGCCAAGTCGCAGGCCGGCGCGTACGGCCCGCTGCCCACCAAGGGCCGCGCCTTCATCTCCGTCGCCAACCGCGACAAGCGCTCGATGATCTTCCCGGCCCGCGAACTGGTCGCCCACGGCTTCGAGCTGATGGCCACCTCCGGCACCGCCGAGGTCCTCAAGCGCAACGGCATCAACGCGCGTGTCGTGCGCAAGCAGTCCGAGGGCCAGGGCCCGGACGGCGAGAGGACGATCGTCCAGCTCATCCACGACGGCGAGGTCGACCTCATCGTCAACACGCCGTACGGAACCGGCGGCCGGCTCGACGGGTACGAGATCCGCACCGCGGCCGTCGCGCGGTCCGTTCCCTGCCTCACCACGGTCCAGGCGCTCGCCGCGGCCGTCCAGGGCATCGACGCCCTCAACCAGGGAGACGTCGGCGTACGTTCCCTCCAGGAACACGCGGAGCATCTGACCGCAGCGCGGGAATAGCAGCCCAGAGGGGGACACCGGAAACGGTGTCCCCCTCTTCGCGAGACCACCGACGCTCCGCGAGAACACCGAGGACACCCGTGATGTACAAATTCTTCTTCGACCTGGTCTTCAAGCGCATGGACCCGGAGCAGGCCCACTACCTGGCCTTCCGCTGGATCCGCCTCGCCGCCCGCACCCCGGTCCTGCGCACCTTCGTGGCCGCCGCGCTGGCCCCCCGTCACAAGGAGCTGCGCACCGAGGCGCTCGGCCTGCGGATGCACGGCCCCTTCGGACTCGCCGCCGGCTTCGACAAGAACGCCATCGCGATCGACGGCATGGCCATGCTCGGCTTCGACCACGTCGAGATCGGCACGGTGACCGGAGAACCGCAGCCGGGCAACCCGAAGAAGCGCCTGTTCCGCCTCGTGGCCGACCGGGCGCTCATCAACCGCATGGGCTTCAACAACGAGGGCTCCGCCGCCGTCGCCGAGCGCCTGGCCGCCCGCAACCCGGTCTTCCGCACCACGGTCGGCGTCAACATCGGCAAGACCAAGACCGTCCCCGAGGCCAACGCCGCCGCCGACTACGTGAAGTCCACCGAGCGCCTGGCCGCGCACGCCGACTACCTCGTCGTCAACGTCTCCTCGCCCAACACCCCCGGGCTGCGCAACCTCCAGGCCACCGAGGCCCTGCGCCCGCTGCTGACCGCCGTACGGGAGGCGGCCGACCGGACCGTCACCGCCCGCCGGGTCCCGCTGCTCGTCAAGATCGCCCCCGACCTCGCGGACGAGGACGTCGACGCCGTCGCCGACCTCGCGGTCGAACTGGGCCTGGACGGCATCATCGCCACCAACACCACCATCGCCCGCGAGGGCCTGGGACTGAAGTCCCCGGCCTCCCTGGTCAAGGAGACCGGCGGACTGTCCGGCGCGCCCCTCAAGGAGCGCTCCCTGGAGGTCCTGGGCCGCCTGTACGCCCGCGTGGGCGACCGGATCACGCTCGTGGGCGTCGGAGGCATCGAGAACGCCGAGGACGCCTGGCAGCGCATCCTCGCCGGCGCCACGCTCGTCCAGGGCTACAGCGCCTTCATCTACGAGGGCCCGTTCTACGCCCGCGCGATCCACAAGGGCTTGGCCGCACGCCTGGCCGCCTCCCCGTACGCCACCCTCGCCGACGCCGTCGGCGCGGACACCAGGAAGGCCGTGAAATGACCCAGGAACCCTTCGGCGCACGCCTGCGCCACGCCATGGACACCCGTGGACCCCTCTGCGTCGGCATCGACCCGCACGCGAGCCTGCTGAGCTCCTGGGGGCTCCGCGACGACGTCGCGGGCCTGGAGCGCTTCACTCGTACGGTCGTCGAGGCACTGGCCGACCGGGTCGCCGTCCTCAAGCCCCAGTCCGCGTTCTTCGAGCGGTTCGGCTCGCGCGGCGTCGCCGTACTGGAGAAGGCCGTCGAGGAGGCCAGGGCGGCCGGCGCGCTGGTCCTGATGGACGCCAAGCGCGGCGACATCGGCTCCACCATGGAGGCCTACGCCGCGACCTACCTGAACAAGGACTCGCCGCTGTACTCCGACGCGGTCACGGTCTCGCCGTACCTCGGCTTCGGTTCCCTGCGGCCCGCGCTCGACGCGGCGGCGGTCTCCGGCTCCGGCGTCTTCGTGCTGGCCCTCACCTCCAACCCGGAGGGCGCCGAGGTGCAGCGCGCCACCGCCGCGGACGGCCGTTCGCTGGCGCAGGTGATGCTCGACCACATGGCCGCCGAGAACGAGGGTGCCACCCCGCTCGGCTCGGTCGGTGCGGTGGTCGGCGCGACGCTCGGCGACGCGGGGGCGGACCTCGCGATCAACGGCCCGCTGCTCGCGCCCGGCATCGGCGCCCAGGGCGCCACGCCCGCGGATCTTCCGGGCCTCTTCGGCGACGCGGTCGGCAACGTGGTGCCCAGCGTGAGCCGGGGCGTGCTGCGCCACGGTCCGGACGCGTCAGGGCTGCGCGAAGCCGCCGATCGGTTCGCGGACGAGGTCCGCGCGGCCCTCTCGGACGGCTGACACTGCCACGTAACAGCCCGTTGACGGAATCCTGACCAAAAAACTCAGGTGTTATGCCAGGAATGTCCTGGTCGGCGCAGGCTGACCAGGACTTTTCGTCTGTTCTCGCTGACTCCGGCGGCCCTGGCCGCTAGTCTCCGTCGAGAGCCAACGAGCACAGGTTGTTCGCGGCTCACCAGGTGAGGGGCGTTTCCGTCGCCTCACCGGTCCGTATCCGACAGATCGACATCCGAGGTGACGTAGGCGTGGCTCTTCCGCCCCTTACCCCTGAACAGCGCGCAGCCGCGCTCGAAAAGGCCGCCGCGGCTCGCCGGGAGCGGGCCGAGGTCAAGAATCGACTCAAGCACTCCGGCGCCTCCCTCCACGAGGTCATCAAGTCGGGACAGGAGAACGACGTCATCGGCAAGATGAAGGTCTCCGCCCTGCTGGAGTCCCTGCCCGGCGTGGGCAAGGTCCGCGCCAAGCAGATCATGGAGCGGCTCGGCATCTCCGAGAGCCGCCGGGTCCGGGGTCTCGGCTCCAACCAGATCGCATCCCTGGAGCGTGAGTTCGGCGGCAGCGCCGCCTGACGGTCTCAGGCACTCCTGAGAACCGGGATAATCGTTCCATGGCTGCAACATCCCGGGGGACGTCCCCCGTACCCCCGGACGTACGTCCGCGGCTGACCGTGCTCTCCGGCCCCTCGGGGGTCGGCAAGAGCACGGTCGTCGCGCATATGCGCAAAGTCCACCCCGAGGTGTGGCTCTCGGTGTCGGCGACGACCCGCAAGCCCCGCCCCGGCGAACGCAACGGCGTCCACTACTTCTTCGTGGACAACGAGGAGTTCGACAAGCTGATCGCCAACGGTGAGCTGCTGGAGTGGGCCGAGTTCGCCGGCAACCGCTACGGCACTCCACGGCGTGCCGTGCAGGAGCGGCTGGAGGCCGGTGAGCCGGTGCTGCTGGAGATCGACCTCCAGGGCGCCCGGCTGGTCCGGCAGTCCATGGCGGACGCCCAGCTGGTCTTCCTCGCGCCCCCGAGCTGGGACGAGCTGGTGCGCCGGCTCACCGGCCGGGGCACCGAGGCGCCCGACGTGATCGAGCGCCGACTCGGCGCGGCGAAGGTCGAACTGGCCGCCGAATCCGAGTTCGACACGACGCTGGTCAATACCTCGGTCGAGGACGTGGCACGCGAGCTGCTAGCCTTGATGCTGGAGGCTTCCGGCCACCGTGCCGGCGGCGAATGAGCATGATGAACGCACCGACACGGGGGCACCGGCTACAAAGCCCCTGACTGTCAAAGATTTCTTTGATCTTCACCCCCTTCGGAAGGCAGAGAGTGTCCTCTTCCATCACCACGCCCGAGGGCATCATCAACCCGCCGATTGATGAGCTCCTCGAAGCAACCGACTCGAAGTACAGCCTCGTGATCTACGCCGCCAAGCGCGCGCGCCAGATCAACGCGTACTACTCGCAGCTCGGTGAGGGACTCCTCGAGTACGTCGGACCGCTCGTGGACACCCACGTCCACGAGAAGCCGCTCTCGATCGCGCTCCGCGAGATCAACGCGGGCCTGCTCACCTCCGAGGCCATCGAGGGCCCCGCGCAGTAAGCAGGAAAACGCACCTTCGTCACAGGCCCGGCGGTCACGACCGCCGGGCCTGTGACGTGTTCCGGGGCGAGGGACCCGCGCCGCCGGCGGTGAGGCAGCATGGGGGATGTACGGGAGCGCGTACGTATCCGAGTGCGGGGAGACGCAGTGGACAAGCCGAAGGTCGTCCTGGGGGTCAGCGGGGGCATCGCCGCCTACAAGGCGTGCGAGCTGCTGCGCCGGCTGACCGAGTCGGGACACGACGTACGGGTCGTCCCGACGGAGTCCTCGCTCCACTTCGTGGGCGCCGCCACCTGGTCGGCGCTCTCCGGCCACCCGGTCTCCACCGAGGTGTGGAACGACGTCCACGAGGTCCCGCACGTGCGGATCGGACAGCACGCCGACCTCGTCGTCGTCGCCCCGGCCACCGCGGACATGCTCGCCAAGGCGGCCCACGGCCTGGCCGACGACCTGCTCACCAACACCCTGCTGACGGCCCGCTGTCCGGTCGTCTTCGCGCCCGCCATGCACACCGAGATGTGGGAACACCCGGCCACCCAGGAGAACGTCGCCACCCTGCGGCGCCGGGGCGCCGTCGTCATCGAGCCCGCCGTCGGGCGGCTCACCGGAGTCGACACCGGCAAGGGCCGGCTGCCCGACCCGGGGGAGATCTTCGAGGTCTGCCGCCGGGTTCTGGCCCGCGGCCCGGTCGCACCCGACCTCGCCGGACGGCACGTGGTGATCAGTGCGGGCGGCACCCGTGAGCCGCTGGACCCGGTCCGCTACCTCGGCAACCGCTCCTCCGGCAAACAGGGCTACGCGCTCGCCCGCACCGCCGTCGCCCGCGGCGCCCGGGTCACACTCGTCGAGGCCAACACCGGCCTGCCCGACCCCTCGGGCGCCGACGTCGTGCGCGTCGGCACCGCCGTGCAGTTGCGCGAGGCCGTACTGAAGGCGGCCGAGGAGGCCGACGTCGTGGTGATGGCGGCGGCCGTCGCCGACTTCCGCCCGGCCGAGTACGTGGCGGGGAAGATCAAGAAGAAGGACGGCCAGGAGCCCGCCCCCCTCATCCTCGTACGCAATCCGGACATCCTCGCCGAGGTGGCGGCAGACCGCGCCGCGCCAGGGCAGGTCGTCGTCGGATTCGCCGCCGAGACCGACAACGTGCTGGCCAACGGCCGGGAGAAACTCCGCCGCAAGGGCTGCGACCTGCTGGTGGTCAACGAGGTGGGGGAGCGCAAGACCTTCGGCTCGGAGGAGAACGAGGCGATCGTGCTCGCGGCCGACGGAAGCGAGACGCCGGTGCCCCACGGGCCCAAGGAAGCGCTCGCCGACACGGTCTGGGACCTCGTGTCGGCGCGTCTCGGGTGAATTTTCCGCCTCGCCACACCATGCCCCGGGCCTGGCAATACGGCTAAAAACGGTGCAAGAGTGGCGTTCACGGGACCTCCGGGCACCGGTGTCGCATGTCACAGATCTCCCAAAGGGCGAGACATGCTGTCCGGCAGCCGGAGCCGACCGATAAACTGGCCCAGGTTCGTACTCGGGCGCAGCTCCCGGGCCGGCCGCCCATGATCAGCCAGCAGCCGCTGCAACCCCAGGGAGCGATGTGTCCCGCCGTCTCTTCACCTCGGAGTCCGTCACCGAGGGTCACCCCGACAAGATCGCTGACCAGATCAGCGACACCATTCTCGATGCACTTCTGCGCGAGGACCCGACGTCGCGCGTCGCCGTCGAGACCTTGATCACCACCGGTCTGGTGCACGTTGCGGGTGAGGTCACGACCAAGGCCTACGCCCCGATCGCCCAGCTGGTGCGCGACAAGATCCTCGAGATCGGCTACGACTCCTCCAAGAAGGGCTTCGACGGCGCCTCCTGCGGCGTGTCGGTGTCCATCGGCGCGCAGTCGCCCGACATCGCTCAGGGCGTCGACACGGCGTACGAGCAGCGCGTCGAAGGCGATGAGGACGAGCTCGACAAGCAGGGCGCCGGCGACCAGGGTCTGATGTTCGGCTACGCCTGCGACGAGACGCCCGAGCTGATGCCGCTGCCGATCCACCTCGCGCACCGGCTGTCGCGCCGGCTGTCCGAGGTCCGCAAGAACGGGACCATTCCGTACCTGCGCCCGGACGGGAAGACCCAGGTCACCATCGAGTACGACGGTGACAAGGCCGTCCGTCTCGACACGGTCGTCGTCTCCTCGCAGCACGCGAGCGACATCGACCTCGACTCGCTGCTGGCGCCCGACATCCGCGAGTTCGTCGTCGAGCACGTCCTGAACCAGCTGATCGAGGACGGCATCAAGCTCGACACCGAGGGCTACCGCCTGCTGGTCAACCCGACCGGTCGTTTCGAGATCGGCGGCCCGATGGGCGACGCCGGCCTGACCGGACGCAAGATCATCATCGACACCTACGGCGGCATGGCCCGTCACGGCGGCGGCGCCTTCTCGGGCAAGGACCCGTCGAAGGTGGACCGTTCCGCCGCGTACGCGATGCGCTGGGTGGCCAAGAACGTCGTGGCGGCGGGTCTCGCGGCCCGCTGCGAGGTCCAGGTCGCGTACGCGATCGGCAAGGCCGAGCCGGTCGGCCTGTTCGTCGAGACCTTCGGCACCGCCTCGATCGAGACCGAGAAGATCGAGCACGCCATCGGCGAGGTCTTCGACCTCCGCCCGGCCGCGATCATCCGCGACCTCGACCTGCTGCGCCCGATCTACGCCCAGACCGCCGCGTACGGCCACTTCGGCCGTGAGCTTCCCGACTTCACGTGGGAGCGCACCGACCGGGTGGACGCACTGCGCAAGGCCGCGGGCCTCTAGGGAGTTGTTCCGCCGGAGCCCGGACACCGTCACGGTGTCCGGGCTCCGGCGCGTGGCTCGAGTGTCAGTGGTGTCTGGTAGGAATTTGGCTGTGAGCAGCGACGACAAGCGGTCCGACGAGCCCGGTGCCGGGGCACCGGAGCAGCTTGCGCTGATCCGGGAGACCGTGCGCCGCGCCGACGTGCCGCGCGCCAAACCGCGGACGTGGCGCGGCGCCGCACTCGCCAAGGAGCTTCCCGTCGCCCGCGTACTGGTCAACAAGGGTGCTCTCCACCTCGACCAGTACTTCGACTACGCCGTGCCCGAGGAGCTCGACGCCGACGCGCAGCCCGGAGTACGGGTACGGGTGCGGTTCGGAGCCGGAGGGCGCAACGTCCGCGGCGGGCGCCGCGAGGGCGGCGGCCTCATCGACGGATTCCTGGTCGAGCGGCTGGCCGAGTCGGACTACAGCGGGGCGCTGGCCGCGCTGGCCTCCGTCGTCTCGCCCGAACCCGTCCTGGGCCCCGAGCTGCTCTCCCTCGCGCGGGCCGTCGCCGACCGGTACGCGGGCAGCCTCGCCGACGTCCTCCAGCTCGCGGTCCCGCCGAGGAACGCCCGGGCCGAGGCCAAGGCGGCGCCGGAGCCGCTGCCGCCGCCCCCGCCACCGGCGCCCGGCACCTGGCAGCGGTACGCACAGGGCCCCGCCTTCCTGTCCGCCCTGGCCGACGGGGGCGCGCCCAGGGCCGTCTGGACCGCGCTGCCGGGACCGCACTGGCCGCAGGAACTCGCCGCCGCCGTCGCCGCAACCCTCTCCTCAGGACGCGGCGCACTGGTCGTCGTCCCCGACGGGCGGACCGCGGGGCGCGTCGACGCGGCCCTGACCGGACTGCTCGGCGAGGGCCGCCATGCCTTGCTGACGGCGGGGTCGGGGCCCGAGAAGCGCTACCGGGAGTGGCTCGCCGTGAGCCGCGGCTCCGTCCGGGCGGTCGTCGGGACCCGGGCCGCCATGTTCGCGCCCGTCGCCGATCTCGGCCTGGTCGCGATCTGGGACGACGGGGACTCCAGCCACAGCGACGACAACGCCCCCTTCCCGCACGTCCGCGAGGTCCTGGAGTTGCGCGCCGCCCACAGCCGGTGCGCCTTCCTGCTGGGCGGCACGAGCTGCACCGTCGAGGCCGCGCAACTCGTCGAGACCGGCTGGGCGCTGCCGCTGCGCGCGGACCGGGAACAACTGCGGATCGCGGCCCCCCTGGTCCGCACCGTCGGCGACGGCGAACTCGCCCGGGACGGCGCGGCCAGGACCGCCCGGCTGCCGAGCCTGGCCTGGCAGACCGTGCGCGACGGACTGCGCACGGGACCCGTCCTGGTACAGGTGCCGCGCCGCGGGTACGCCCCCCGGCTGGCCTGCGAGCGCTGCCGGGAGCCCGCCCGGTGCCGGCACTGCGCGGGGCCGCTGGAGGCGCCCGACCAGCAGGATCTGAACTGCGCCTGGTGCGGACGGGCCGAGACCTCTTGGCACTGCGTCGCCTGCGGCTTCCGCCGCCTGCGCGCACAGATCGTCGGCGCGCGCCGGACCGCCGAGGAGCTCGGCCGGGCCTTTCCCGCCGTGCCCGTACGGACCTCCGGCCGCGACCACATCCTGGACTCGGTGCCCGACCAGCCCGCGCTGGTGGTCAGCACCCCCGGCGCGGAGCCGGTGGCCGAGGGCGGGTACACGGCGGCGCTCCTGTTGGACGGCTGGGCGATGGTCGGCCGCCCCGACCTGCGGGCCGGTGAGGAGGCGCTGCGCCGCTGGACGGCCGCCGCCGCGCTGGTACGGGGGCAGCCGGAGGGCGGCACGGTAGTGATCGTCGCCGAGCCGACGCTGCGGCCCGTCCAGGCCCTGGTGCGCTGGGACCCGGTCGGACACGCCCGGCGCGAGCTCGCGGACCGGGCCGAGTTGGGCTTTCCCCCGGTGTCCCGGATGGCGTCGGTCACCGGGACGCCCGAGGCGCTCGCCGCGTTCCTGGCCGCCGTGGAGCTGCCGCCGGACGCCGAGGTGCTCGGTCCGGTGCCGGTCCCGGGAGGCGAGCCCGGCCGGCCCCGCCGGCCCTCCGACGCGCCGGTCGGCGAGGCGTGGGAGCGGGCCCTGATCAGGGTGCCCCCGGGCAGCGGGGCGGCGCTGGCGGCCGCACTGAAGGCGGCCCAGGCCGCGCGGATGCCGCGCGGCGGCGGCGCGGTCCGGATCCGCGTGGACCCCCCGGACATCGGCTGACGCGGTGCCCCTGCGGGGGGCCGCGCCTTGGTGTGGTTGCCGCGGTCCGGGGCGGGCTTGATTGGGTGCGGGTCCCCTGCGGGGTGCGGGTTGCTCCGGCGGGCCGGTTCCGTCCTCAATCTCCCCCATAGCCTTAAGGGCATGGGGGGGACCCCCATGACGGGCTTGGAGTGGTGCGGCTTGCCCCGCCGGTGCGGGCGCCCCTGCCCGGTGGGGGTCCGGGGTCCCTCCGGGGCGTCTCCTCGGACGACGAACGTTCGGCGGGTACGCAGCGGACCCGGGTCGGTGTTCGTCGTCCTGCGGGGACTCCCCTGCACGCCCCCGGACCCGCCCGTCTGGCGTCTGCGACAGTCGATCCACCGGGCGTTCACACGCAAGACGGCCGGGTGGGGGCGTGCAGGGGAGTCCCCGCAGGAAATGGCGTACGACTCGGGTCGTTTCCGCACCCGGTCGCAAATGCCATTTCTGAGGAGTCTCCCCGGAGGGACCCCACCCCCACCCACCGGGCAAAGGCGCCCGCACCCGGCGGGGGAGCCGCACCACAAGCCCGTCCGGCAATTGAGGACGGAAACCCTCGGCCCGGACGGGCCGCACCCCGCGGAGACCCCGGCGTCAGCCGTTGCGCGGGCCAGGGAACGCGCCCGGGCGCAAGTCGTCGCGCAGGGGCGGTCGCTCCGACGGCTGCGGCGGCATCGAGCGCGCCGCCGGGACGGAGGGCAGCGCCGGAGCGCCGTCCGCCGCGCCGTCCGCCGGAACCGGCTGGGGCGCGGCGCGCCGCGCCCCGTAGCGACGGTGGACCGCCTGCTTGGTGACTCCGAGCGCGGAGCCCACCGCGTCCCAGGAGAAGCCCAGCGAACGGTCGAAGTCCACCGCCGCCGTGACCAGGGTCTCGACGCTGTCCCGCAGTTCCTGGGCGAGTCTGACGGTGGGGGCCGGGGCCCTGCCGTAGACGACGAAGCCCGCGGAAGGTCCCGAGCGGCGTGGGCGGTAGACATTGCCCAGTTGGGCGGTGAGTGTGCGCAGTGCGTCCACCTGCCGCCGAACCCGCTCGATGTCCCGCACCAGAAGGTGCAGGCTGGCCCGCGCTTGGGCGTCGTGGGTTGCGTGGTCGGCCATGAAGAAGCCTCTCGAACCGGCGTTGAAAGGGATCGGGCCGCACCAGGGCGGCTCGCTTCGGTCAATCTCTCTTGACCAACGCCTCACCGGGGGATCTGGTCACGCTCCGGGGGCGTATACGCACATGCAAGGGGCGCGCAACCGTGCGTACGCCCCCCGGCGGCTGCCCGGCCCCGGGGCCCATAGACTTGTGCGTTGCTCGTCACCGTAACGTTCCGCCTGAGAGGCAGTCAGCCACCCATGAAGCTCGTCTTCGCAGGCACCCCCGAGGTAGCCGTTCCCGCACTGGACGCCCTGATCGCCTCCGGCCGCCATGAGGTGGCCGCGGTCGTGACCAGGCCGGACGCGCCGGCGGGGCGCGGTCGCCGGCTGGTGGCCAGTCCCGTCGCCGAGCGGGCGGAGGAAGCCGGGATCGAGGTGCTGAAGCCGGCCAGGCCACGGGACGAGGCGTTTCTGGCGAGGCTCCGGGAGATCGCGCCGGACTGCTGCCCGGTGGTGGCGTACGGGGCTCTGCTGCCGAGGACCGCACTCGACATCCCGGCCCGCGGCTGGGTCAACCTCCACTTCTCCCTGCTGCCCGCGTGGCGCGGCGCCGCGCCCGTCCAGCACGCCGTGATGGCGGGCGACGAGGTGACGGGGGCCTCCACCTTCCTCATCGAGGAGGGGCTCGACTCCGGACCGGTCTACGGCGTCCTCACCGAAGAGGTGCGGCCCACCGACACCAGCGGTGACCTGCTGACCCGGCTGGCCTTCGCCGGAGCCGGTCTGCTCGCCGCCACGATGGACGGCATCGAGGACGGCACGCTGCACGCCGTGCCGCAGCCCGCCGAGGGCATCACCCTCGCGCCGAAGATCTCCGTCGAGGACGCCCAGGTCCAGTGGGCGGCGCCCGCCCTGCGCGTCGACCGGGTGGTGCGCGCCTGCACGCCGGCCCCCGGCGCGTGGACCCTCTTCCGCGGGGAGCGCCTCAAGCTGATCCAGGCCGTGCCCGCCGTGGACCGGTCCCACCTGGCGCCCGGCGAGCTGTCCGCCGCCAAGAACAACGTCTTCGTGGGCACCGGATCGCACGCGATCGAGCTGCTCTGGGTCCAGCCGCAGGGCAAGAAGCCGATGCGCGCCGCGGACTGGGCGCGCGGGGTGCGCATCGTCCCCGGCGAGCTCCTGGGCAGCTGACGGACCTGCGGGCCGGGGCGGGGACGTAGGCTGGGAGGGTTCGCCCTCTCACCATCAGCGGAGCACCTTTCACGTGAACGACCAGCCGCGTCGCCGTCCCGCCAAGCCGCACCGCCGCCCGCAGAAGGATCCGGTCCGGTTCCTCGCCTTCGAGGCCCTCAGGGCCGTCGACGAACGCGACGCCTACGCCAACCTCGTTCTCCCGCCGCTGCTGAAGAAGGCCCGGGCCAAGGGCGACTTCGACAACCGGGACGCGGCACTGGCGACCGAACTCGTCTACGGGACGCTGCGCCGCCAGGGCACGTACGACGCGATCGTCGCCGCCTGCATCGACCGGCCGCTGGTCGAGGTCGACCCGCCCGTCCTGGACGTCCTGAACATGGGCGTGCACCAGCTGCTCGGTACCCGCATCCCGACCCACGCCGCGGTGTCCGCGAGCGTGGAGCTGGCCCGCGTGGTGCTCGGCGAGGGGCGCGCCAAATTCGTCAACGCCGTGCTGCGCAAGGTGTCCGCCGACGACCTCGACGGCTGGGTGGCGCGGGTCGCCCCCTCCTACGAGGACGACGCCGAGGACCACCTCGCGGTCGTGCACTCGCACCCCCGGTGGGTCGTCTCCGCCCTCTGGGACGCTCTGGGCGGCGGCCGCGCCGGCATCGAGGACCTGCTCGAAGCCGACAACGAGCGGCCCGAGGTCACCCTGGTCGCCCGCCCCGGCCGCTCCACCACGCAGGAGCTGCTCGACGCCCTCGGCGAGGAGAACGGCCTGCCGGGCCGCTGGTCCCCCTACGCCGTGCGGATGGCCGAGGGCGGCGAGCCCGGCGCCCTGACCGCCGTGCAGGAAGGCCGGGCCGGCGTCCAGGACGAGGGCAGCCAGCTCGTCGCCGCCGCTCTCGCCAACGCCCCGCTGGAGGGCAGCGACACCCGCTGGCTCGACGGCTGCGCCGGCCCCGGCGGCAAGGCCGCGCTGCTGGCCGCCCTCGCAGCAGGCCGCGGTGCCGCCCTGCTGGCCGCCGAGAAGCAGCCCCACCGGGCCCGCCTCGTCGAGCGTTCGCTGGCCGGCAACCCCGGCCCGTACCAGGTGATCACCGCCGACGGCACGCGCCCGCCGTGGCTGCCCGACACCTTCGACCGGATCCTGATGGACGTCCCCTGTTCCGGCCTCGGCGCACTGCGCCGCCGCCCGGAGGCCCGCTGGCGTCGCCGCAAGGAGGACCTGGAGAGCTTCGCGCCCCTGCAGCGCGGTCTGCTGCGCGAGGCGCTGAAGGCCGTACGGATCGGCGGCGTCGTCGGATACGCGACGTGCTCACCTCACCTGGCGGAGACGCGGGTCGTCGTCGAGGACGTGCTCAAGGGCCGCGGCGGCGCGCCCGTCGAGGCCGAGTGGGTGGACGCCCGCCCGCTGATGCCCGGTGTGGCCGGCCTGGGCGACGGACCGGACGTCCAGCTGTGGCCGCATCTGCACGGCACCGACGCGATGTACCTGGCTCTCCTGAGGCGTACCGGCTGAGCCCGGCCTCCCGGACCCGGGGCGAAAAGACCTGGAATGCGCGAACTGTAATGATCCCGTGAGGCTTTGGAACACACCGAAGCGGGGAAGTGCCCCAGAACATGGCAGGCTTGACCCATGGCCCAGATCAACCCCAGCATTCTTTCCGCCGACTTCGCACGTCTCGCCGAGGAGGCGCAGGCCGTCGAAGGTGCCGACTGGCTCCATGTCGATGTCATGGACAACCATTTCGTGCCCAATCTGACGCTCGGCGTCCCGATCGTGGAATCGCTCAGCAGGGCCACCAGCACGCCGCTGGACTGCCATCTGATGATCGAGGACGCGGACCGCTGGGCCCCGCAGTACGTCGAGGCGGGGGCGGGCTCCGTCACCTTCCACGTGGAGGCCGCGGCGGCCCCCGTCCGGCTGGCGCGCGAGATCCGGGCGAAGGGCGCCCGCGCGTCCATGGCGCTCAAGCCGGCGACGCCCATCGAGCCGTACGAGGACCTGCTCCCCGAGCTCGACATGCTGCTGATCATGACGGTGGAGCCGGGCTTCGGCGGCCAGTCGTTCCTCGACATCATGCTGCCGAAGATCCGCCGCACCCGTGAGCTGATCTCCAAGCACGGACTCGAACTGTGGCTCCAGGTCGACGGCGGGGTCTCCGAGTCCACCATCGAACGCTGCGCGGAGGCGGGCGCGGACGTCTTCGTCGCCGGTTCCGCCGTGTACGGCGCCCAGGACCCGGCCGGAGCCGTCCGGGCCCTGCGCGCCAAGGCCGACGGGGCCATCGCCTCGGCCGGCTGGGCGTGCGGCCACTGACGCCGATGGCGGCGCCGGCACCCGATCACACGTCGGCCGGCCCAAGTGCAGATGAACGCGGTCCGACGGGACCGGTCAAGGATCGCCGCATCTGACAGGATGACGGCGTATCGAGAGCGTGAACAGCAGTGAGGAGAACGCGGTGTCTGCAATGTCGGCGGGCCGGTCCGCCCTGCGGATGGGGCCCGCGGAGCTGGTGCAGGCGGCGGCCATGGCCCGCCGCTTCTACCTCGAGGGCAAATCCAAGATCCAGATCGCCGAGGAGTTCGGCGTCAGCCGCTTCAAGGTGGCCCGGGTCCTGGA
Source organism: Streptomyces sp. NPDC096323 (assembly GCF_040302845.1). Lineage (NCBI taxonomy): Bacteria > Bacillati > Actinomycetota > Actinomycetes > Kitasatosporales > Streptomycetaceae > Streptomyces > Streptomyces sp. NPDC096323. The sequence continues at coordinate 97,209 of NZ_JBEOSI010000006.1, read as the reverse complement.
GACGGCCCTGGAACGTGACCTCGTACGCATCGAGATCCGGGTCCCCGCGGAGCTGGACGCCGAGCGCTCCGACGCGCTCCGCGCCCGCTACGGGCTGCGCCACGCGGTTGTGGTCGAATCCCCGGCGGAGGAGCAGGACGACGCCGCCGACCCGGAGAACCTGGGCGAGGTCGCGGCCGACCTGCTCGGCGAACTGGTGAACGAGGGCGATGTGCTCGGGCTCGCCTGGGGGCGGTCCACCATCCACATGGCGGCCGCCCTCGACCGGCTGCCGCCCTGCACGGTCGTGCAGCTCACCGGGGTGTACGACGCGGGAACGGCCGAGCGCGGCTCCGTCGAGGCCGTGCGGCGCGCCGCGCAGGTGTCCGGCGGCGAGGCCCACCCGATCTACGCCCCGATGCTGCTCCCGGACCCGGCGACGGCCGCCGCGCTCCGCCACCAGACGGGGATCGCACGCGCCTTCGAGTACTTCGACAAGGTGACGGTCGCGGCCGTCTCCATCGGCTCCTGGGAGCCCGGGATCTCCACGGTGCACGACATGCTCTCCGACACGGAGCGCGAGCACTACGCCTCGCTGGGTGTGGCCGCCGAGATGTCGGCGCACCTCTTCGACGCGGACGGGCGGCGGGTCGGCCGGGACCTCGGCGAGCGCTGCATCACGGTCGAGGCGGACCGGCTGCGCCGGATCCCCGAGGTGGTGGCGATCGCCGGCGGCCAGCGCAAGGCCGCGGCGATCGGGGCGGTGCTGCGGTCCGGTCTCGTCACCAGCCTGGTGACCGACACGGCGGCGGCCGACTACCTGCTGACGGAATCGGCCGCGCCCCGCCGGCCCGCGCTGGAGCGTGCCGACCCTGACGGGGTCTGAGCCGGAGCGTGACGGGAGGGGGCGGACGGTGATCACACCGTCCGCCCCCTCCCGTCTGCTCCGTCCCGCCTGCGGTCAGTCCTGCCCGACGCCCAGCACCGTCGCCTCCAGGTACTGCTCCGGCTCCTTGTACTGGCTGACGTCGGCCGGGTTGTAGCGCGGCGTCTGCCGGGACCAGTCCAGGTTCCCGCGCATCCAGCTCCGCATCCCGTCCAGATACGGCTCCAGCATCCAGCTGAGCTGCGGGTAGGCGCTCAGCAGCTCGGTCTCCGCGGTGAGGAAGCGCCCGGTCTCCGTGGCGATCTCCGCGCAGACGAGTTCCAGCGCCTGCCGCTTGCCCAGCCCGCGGTGGTGCCGGACGAGATGGACGAGGTTGTGGATCTCGCCGAGCACCTGTTCCTTCTCGTACGAGTACACGTCGTTCGCCCAGCACACGACGTTGCACGAGGCTTCGAGCGCGGTGATGAAGCGTGGGTCGTTGTGGATCGACTCGGGGGCCTCGATGCCGGCCACGATCTCTATCAGGTCCATGCAGACGTGTATCGCGCCCGTGTGGCGGCGCTTCTCGATGTACGTCGCCTCGGACGGGACCACGCCGTTCGCGCGGTTACCTGCCTCCCAGGTGGTGGCCGTCGTGAGGTAGGTCATCAGGTGCCAGGCGAAGCGCCGCCGCCAGTGGGCGGCCGCGGCCGGCGTCGTGCGTTCCCACAGGTCCGCCAGGGCGACGACCGCGGCCGGCAGCTTCTCGTTCGCCAGGGTGCCGGTGCCGGTTCCCTCGACCACGGACTGCATCAGCGCGACGACGTCGCGTACCCGGTCGGGGCTGCGGCCCAGATGTCCGTCGTCCAGCTGGTCGTCGACGAGAAACAGCCAGACGAACCAGTCGGCGACGAGGTCCAGGTTCTTGCTGTCGGCGGTCGGGTAGACCATGCCGACGAAGGCTCCGAAGTCCGCTTGCTCGAAGCGGTCCCTGGCTGAATCCCGGTGTACCAGACCGGTGTTGCGGGTCCAGCTGTCGAGGTGTTCCCGTACGTGGGCGACGTGCGGGTTGGTCCGCTGGGGGAAGGGACAGTAGATGTCCGGAAGTTCGCTCTCCACGGGCGGGTCGTCATCCTCTCCGGTCGTACGTGTGGCGGCAGTTGTGACGGATCCGCCTGATGCTCCGGGGTGTTGGGTGACCCGCGGGACCTGCGCGTTTGAAGCTACCTGACCCCTAGTCACCAGGTCCAGGGAAGATGATCGCGAATGATGGGGACGCCCCTCGGGTAGGGTCTGCGGGTAAGGCAGGTTCCACTTGCCCGGGACTCCCGAGCTGTTCCTTGGAGGAACATACGAAGGCGGGAGTCATTTGCTGTGTCTTCGTGGAAACGACCTGCGCCGTTTCGTATGAAAAAATGAGTGTTATGCGTTTTCTTGAGCCCGGCACCGGTCGATACACAGAGTCTCCCGCCGTCCCGTACGACCTCACGTACGACGACGTCTTCATGGTTCCGGGCAGGTCGGCGGTCGGATCCCGCCAGGGGGTCGACCTCTCCTCGCCCGATGGCACCGGCACCACCATCCCGCTCGTCGTCGCGAACATGACGGCCATCGCGGGCCGCCGGATGGCCGAAACCATCGCCCGCCGCGGTGGGCTCGTCGTCATCCCGCAGGACATTCCGATCGAGGTCGTCACCGAGGTCATCAGCTGGGTGAAAACGCGCCACCTCGTGCTCGACACCCCCATCGTGCTGGCCCCCGGCCAGACGGTCGCCGACGCCCTGTCGCTGCTGCCCAAGCGCGCCCACGGCGCCGGGGTCGTCGTCGACAGCGACCACCGCCCCGTCGGTGTGGTCACCGAGCACGACCTGACCGGCGTCGACCGCTTCACCCAGCTCTCCGAGGTCATGTCCAGGGACCTGGTGCTGCTGGACGCGGACATCGACCCGCGCGATGCCTTCAACAAGCTCGACGGAGCCAACCGCAAGCTCGCCCCCGCGGTCGACGCCGACGGCCGGCTCGCCGGCATCCTCACCCGCAAGGCCGCACTGCGCGCCACCCTCTACACGCCCGCCACCGACGCGGCGGGCAGGCTGCGGATCGCGGCAGCCGTCGGGATCAACGGCGACGTGGCGGGCAAGGCCAAACAGCTCCTCGACGCCGGCGCCGACACCCTCGTCGTCGACACCGCGCACGGCCACCAGGAGTCCATGATCAGCGCGGTGCGCGCCGTCCGGGCGCTGGACCCGCGGGTGCCGATCGTCGCGGGCAACATCGTCGCCGCCGAGGGCGTGCGCGACCTCATCGAGGCGGGTGCCGACATCATCAAGGTCGGTGTCGGGCCCGGCGCGATGTGCACCACCCGGATGATGACCGGCGTGGGCCGGCCCCAGTTCTCCGCCGTCCTGGAGTGCGCGGCCGAGGCGAAGAAGTACGGCAAGCACGTCTGGGCCGACGGTGGCGTCCGCCACCCGCGCGACGTGGCCATGGCGCTCGCCGCCGGCGCCTCCAACGTGATGATCGGTTCCTGGTTCGCGGGGACGTACGAGTCGCCCGGCGACCTCCAGCAGTCCGCGGACGGGCGCAACTACAAGGAGTCCTTCGGCATGGCGTCCGCGCGTGCCGTGAAGAACCGCACCTCCGACGAGTCGGCGTACGACCGGGCCCGCAAGGCGCTCTTCGAGGAGGGCATCTCCACCTCGCGGATGTTCCTGGACCCGACCCGCCCCGGCGTCGAGGACCTGGTCGACTCGATCATCGCGGGTGTCCGTTCCTCCTGCACCTACGCCGGTGCGGGCTCCCTCGCGGAGTTCGCCGAGAAGGCGGTCGTGGGAGTGCAGAGCGCCGCGGGTTACGCGGAGGGCAAGCCGCTGCACGCCAGCTGGAGCTGATCCTTCCCCCGCGCACCGACCGTGCCCCCGCCGGCTGTCCGACGCCGGCGGGGGCACCGGTGTTGTCCGGGCATCGAGAGCTGGGACATGGCCGGAATGGGTGCCCCGGCCGGGCCGGGATCCATACCAACTGTGCTGAGAAATAAGTAATATGAATCCCACTCAGCTGCCCGCCACTCTGCGGTAAGGGATCTCATGTCCTTCTTCACTGACCTGGCCCATCAGTACATCGACGGCGAGTGGAGGCCGGGCAAGGGGTCCTGGGACATCATCGACTTCAACCCGTTCGACGGGGAGAAGCTCGCCTCCATCACGGTCGCCACGGCCGACGAGGTGGACCAGGCCTACCGCGCGGCCGAGACCGCTCAGCAGGCCTGGGCGGACACCAATCCGTACGCCCGGCGAGCGGTGCTGGAGAAGGCCCTGCGGATCGTCGAGGAGCGCGAGGAGGAGATCGGTGACGCGATCGTCGCCGAGCTCGGCGGCACCCGGCTGAAGGCGGCCTTCGAGCTGCACCTGGCCAAGGAGTTCCTGCGCGAGGCGAGCCGGCTCGCGCTGGGCTCCACCGGGCAGATCCTGCCCTCGCCCACCCCCGGCAAGGAGAACCGGGTCTACCGGGTGCCGGTCGGCGTGGTCGGGGTCATCAGCCCCTTCAACTTCCCTTTCCTGCTGTCCCTGAAGTCGGTGGCCCCGGCCCTGGCGCTGGGCAACGCGGTGGTGCTCAAGCCGCACCAGAACACCCCCGTCTGCGGCGGCACGCTGGTCGCCAAGGTGTTCGAGGACGCCGGACTGCCTGCCGGTCTGCTGAACGTCGTCGTCACCGACATCGCGGAGATCGGTGACGCGCTCCTCGAGCACCCGATACCGCAGGTCATCTCCTTCACGGGCTCCGACAAGGTCGGGCGCCACGTCGCGACGGTCTGCGCGGCGAACCTCAAGCGCTCCGTGCTCGAACTCGGCGGCAACAGTGCGCTGATCGTGCTCGACGACGCCGATGTGGACTACGCCGTGGACGCGGCGGTGTTCAGCCGATACGTGCACCAGGGGCAGGTCTGCATGGCCGCCAACCGCATCCTCGTGGACCGCGCGGTGGAGCAGGAGTTCACCGAGAAGTTCGTCGCGAAGGTCGCCTCCCTGCGCGTCGGCGATCCGGCCGACCCGGCGACCCAGATCGGCCCGCTGATCAACTCGACCCAGGCCGAGGCCATCTCCACCCTCGTCGACCAGACCGTCGCGGCCGGAGCGACCGCGCTGCTGCACGGGCGCGCCGACGGGAACGTCGTCAGCCCCTCCGTCCTCACCGGGCTGGCCCCCGATTCCCCCGTGCTGTCCCAGGAGATCTTCGGCCCGGTCGCCCTCCTCGTGCCGTTCGACGGTGAGGACGAGGCGGTCCGCATCGCCAATGACACCCCGTACGGGCTGAGCGGCGCCGTGCACACCGGCAACATCGAGCGCGGCGTCCGCATCGGTCAGCGCATCCGCACCGGCATGATCCACATCAACGACGGCACGGTCCACGACGAGCCCATCGTCCCCTTCGGCGGCGAGAAGAACTCCGGGCTCGGGCGGCTGAACGGCGACTCCATGCTGGAGGCCTTCACCACCCAGAAGTGGATCTCCGTGCAGCACGGGCGCTCGCAGTTCCCCTTCTGATCCCGTACCGGTCCTCCGTCCGACCCGGCGCCACCTGCGCCGAGCGCGCCCGCGGGGCGGGCCCATGGTCTACTTCCGGGGGCGGCGCCGCCGCCCCCGGAACAGCCGTGCCCCGGCCGCGCCAAGGCCCTCGCCATCGCAGAGAAGTGACCCGTACGACGTGCGACTGAACGACCTCGACGAACGCATCGTCCACGCCCTCGCCGAAGATGCCCGCCGCTCCTACGCCGACATCGGCTCGATCATCGGGCTGTCCGCCCCCGCGGTGAAGCGCCGGGTGGACCGGCTGCGCGCCGAGGGAGCGATCACGGGGTTCACCGTCCGGGTGGATCCGGCGGCGCTCGGCTGGGAGACCGAGGGATACATCGAGATCTACTGCAGCCGCAACACCTCACCCGACTCCATCAAACAGGGGCTCGCCCGCTACCCGGAGGTCGCCTCGGCATCCACGGTCACGGGGGACGCGGACGCGCTCGTCCAGGTGTTCGCGGCGGACATGCGCCACTTCGAGCAGGTGCTGGAGCGGATCGCGGGCGAGCCGTACGTCGAGCGGACGAAGTCCGTGCTGGTGCTCTCGCCGCTGCTGCGGCGCTATTCGTCGGGGTCGCCGGGATAGAGGCCCTCCGCGCACGCGGCCAGGTCCTCCGGCAATGGTTCCGTCCTCGGACACCGGACGGGCCGGCTTTGCCGCGCCGTGCAATGAATCGCCGCGCCCGTGTGGTCGAACGCAACGGATCGACGGTCGGTGCGCAACGCTCGCGCCTTGTCCGGGGAGAAGTGGGGAACGTACCGTCAATACGTCCCCTCCCCGCCATCGTCCGAGGTCAGCCATGCCGCCGTTGCGCACCGCCCTGCTCCAGAGCTCCGGCTGCCCGGGCTCGGTGGCCCGGAACCTCGACGCGCTGGACAGCGCCGCCGCCCGCGCCGCGGCGAGCGGCGCCCGGCTGCTCGTCTGCCCCGAGATGTTCCTCACCGGATACGCGATCGGGGACGACGTGCCCCGCCTGGCCGAAGCCGCCGACGGGCCCGCTGCCCGGGCGGTCGCCGAGATCGCCGCAGGTCACCGGATCGCCGTCCACTACGGCTATCCCGAACGCGACGGCCACACCCTGTACAACGCCGCGCAGCTCATCGGACCCGACGGCACCGCGCTCGCCAACTACCGCAAGACCCACCTCTTCGGCGACTTCGAGGAGCAGTGGTTCACCCCGGGCGACCAGCCGGTCGTCCAGGCCGAGCTCGACGGAGTCCGCATCGGCCTGCTGATCTGCTACGACGTCGAGTTTCCGGAGAACGTACGGGCGCACGCCCTGGCCGGTACCGACCTGCTGCTGGTTCCCACCGCGCTGATGCACCCCTTCCCCTTCGTCGCGGAGTCCGTCGTCCCGGTCCGCGCCTTCGAGAACCAGCTCTACGTCGCGTACGCCAACCGGACCGGCACGGAAGGGCCCTTCGAATTCGTCGGCCTGAGCGCTCTCGCCGGCCCCGACGGCACGGTCCGCACCCGGGCCGGACGCGGCGAGGAACTCGTCATCGGGGACGTCGACCCCGTCCTTCTGACCGCCTCCCGCGCGGGCAACCCCTACCTCCGCGACCGCCGCCCCGCCCTGTACGGCTCCCTCGCCTGAGACCCGACCGGCCCGAGCACGCCGCCCCGTTCCCCCACCCGTTTTCCCGCAAGGAGTCCGTACCCCATGACGTCCACGGTGCCCCCGGCCGTTCCGCACACCGACGCAGCCCCGCCGATCACCATGTTCGGGCCGGACTTCCCTTACGCGTACGACGACTTCCTCGCACACCCCGCGGGACTCGGGCAGATACCGGCGACCGAGCACGGCAGCGAGGTGGCCGTCATCGGCGGCGGGCTCTCCGGCATCGTCACCGCCTACGAGCTGATGAAGATGGGCCTCCGGCCCGTCGTCTACGAGGCGGACCGCATCGGCGGACGGCTGCGCACCGTCGAGTTCGACGGCTGCACCACGGACGGCGAACCGCTCACCGCCGAGATGGGCGCCATGCGCTTCCCGCCGTCCTCGACGGCCCTCCAGCACTACATCGACCTGGTCGGACTGGAGACGAAGCCGTTCCCCAACCCGCTCTCCCCGGTCACCCCCTCGACCGTCGTCGACCTGAAGGGCGAGTCGCACTACGCCCGCACCATCGACGACCTCCCGCAGGTCTACCGCGACGTGATGGACGCCTGGAACACCTGCCTGGAGGAGGGCGCCGACTTCTCCGACATGAACCGCGCGATGCGTGAGCGCGACGTGCCGCGGATCCGGGAGATCTGGGCCCGGCTCGTCGAGAAGCTCGACAACCAGACCTTCTACGGCTTCCTCTGCGACTCCGACGCCTTCAAGTCCTTCCGCCACCGGGAGATCTTCGGCCAGGTCGGCTTCGGCACCGGCGGCTGGGACACCGACTTCCCCAACTCCATCCTGGAGATCCTGCGCGTCGTCTACACCGAGGCGGACGACCACCACCGCTCCATCGTCGGCGGCAGCCAGCAGCTCCCGCTGCGCCTGTGGGAGCGCGAACCGCAGAAGATCGTGCACTGGCCGCTCGGCACATCGCTGGCCTCCCTGCACGGCGGCGAGCCGCGCGGGGCCGTGACCCGGCTGAACCGCACCGCCGGCAATCGGATCACCGTCACCGACGCCACCGGAGACATCCGCACCTTCCGGGCCGCCGTATTCACCGGCCAGTCCTGGCTGCTGCTGTCCAAGATCGCCTGCGACGACGCGCTCTTCCCGATCGACCACTGGACGGCGATGGAGCGCACCCACTACATGGAGTCGTCCAAGCTGTTCGTCCCCGTCGACCGGCCGTTCTGGCTGGACAAGGACGAGACCACCGGACGCGATGCCATGTCGATGACGCTGACCGACCGGATGACGCGGGGCACGTACCTCCTCGACGACGGCCCGGACAGGCCGGCCAGCATCTGCCTCTCCTACACCTGGTGCGACGACAGCCTGAAGTGGCTGCCGCTCTCCGCGACCGAGCGCATGGACGTCATGCTGAAGTCGCTCGGCGAGATCTATCCGAACGTCGACATCCGCAAGCACATCACCGGCAACCCGGTGACGGTGTCGTGGGAGAACGAGCCGTACTTCATGGGCGCGTTCAAGGCCAACCTGCCGGGCCACTACCGCTACCAGCGGCGGCTGTTCACCCACTTCATGCAGGACCGGCTGCCCGCCGACAAGCGGGGACTGTTCCTGGCGGGCGACGACATCTCCTGGACGGCCGGCTGGGCCGAGGGGGCCGTCCAGACCGCTCTGAACGCAGTCTGGGGCGTGATGAACCAGTTCGGCGGGACGACCGACGCCACCAACCCCGGCCCCGGCGACCTCTTCGACGAGATCGCCCCGGTCGAACTCCCGGAGGACTGAGCGGCGTACGACGGGTCCGCCGGGTTCAGGCCCCGGCGGCCGGCCGTTCCTCGTCGTCGTACGCCGACGTGCCGGAGTCCAGCAGGGGCTCCTGCGTCTTCAGATGGGCCGGGGCGAAGGCACGCAGCACGTGATATCCGGTGATCACGACGATGGTGCCGAGCGCGATTCCGCTGAGCTCGAAGTTGTCGGAGATCTTGAGGCTGACTCCGCCGACCCCGATGATGATGCCCGCGGCGGCCGGCACGAGATTCAGCGGATTGCGCAGGTCCACCTTGGCGTTGAGCCAGATCTGGGCGCCGAGCAGCCCGATCATGCCGTACAGGATCACGGTGATCCCGCCGAGGACCCCGCCGGGGATGGCGGCGACGACCGCGCCGAACTTGGGGCACAGACCGAACAGCAGGGCGAAGCAGGCGGCGGCCCAGTAGGCGGCGGTGGAGTACACCCGGGTCGCGGCCATCACCCCGATGTTCTCCGAGTACGTCGTGTTCGGCGGTCCGCCCACCGCGGTCGACAGCATCGAGGCGGCGCCGTCCGCGGCGATCGCGGTGCCCAGCTTGGCGTCCAGGGAACGGCCGGTCATCTCGCCGACGGCCTTCACATGACCGGCGTTCTCCGCGATCAGGGCGATGACGACAGGCAGCGCGACCAGGATCGCGGACCACTCGAAAGCCGGGGCGTGGAACGACGGCAGCCCGACCCAGTCGGCCTTCGATACTCCCGACAGATCCAGTCGCCAGTGGTCCACGGCCTCGGCCCCGCCGGCGGGGGAGTGGACCTTCCCGAAGACGCGGTCCAGGACCCACGACAGCACATAGCCGAAGACGAGACCGAGGAAGATCGCGATACGGGAGAAGAAGCCGCGCAGACAGACCACGGCCAGTCCCGTGAAGAGCATCACCAGCAGGGCGGTCCACTGGTCCTGCGGCCAGTACGTCGACGCGGTCACCGGCGCCAGGTTGAACCCGATCAGCATCACGACCGCTCCCGTCACCACCGGCGGCATGGCCGCGTGGATGATCCGCGCTCCGAAACGCTGCACGGCGAGACCGGCGAGGAAGAGCACCGCGCCGACGACGAACACCGCGCCGGTGACGACCGCGCTGCTGCCGCCACTGGCCCGGATGGTCGCGGCGACGCCGACGAAGGAGAGCGAACAGCCCAGGTAGCTGGGCACCTGGCCGCGGGTGGCCAGCAGGAAGATGGCTGTCGCGACACCCGACATCATGATCGCCAGGTTCGGGTCCAGGCCCATGAGCACGGGTGCGACGAACGAGGCGCCGAACATCGCGACCACATGCTGAGCGCCGAGCCCGAAAGTCCGGGGCCAGGAGAGCCGCTCGTCGGGGCGGACCACCGCTCCCGGTGCGGGCGTCTTCCCGTCGCCGTGCAAGGTCCAGCGCACGCCGAGGCCGCCCATGGTTGCTCCCTGTGTGTAGATGCGGAGTCCGGTGCCTCGTCGGGCACGGCGCCACCGCGGAAAAGATCAGCGCCATGTTAGTGCCGGACAGGCGTGCCCTCTCGGCCGGGGACGGCCCGCCGCACCTCAGGGACGCGGCTCGGCCGCCGCCCTGCTCGCGGCGCCGGCGTCCGGAACCGCCACGGGCTTGCGGTCACCGGCACGCAGCACCCCGGCGCCCAGCACCAGTCCGAACGCCAGCACCGACACCACACCGAACGAGACGACCAGCGAAGTGGCCTCGGCCAGGGAGCCGATGGCCGACGGAGCGATGAGTCCCGAGGTGTACGTGATCGTCGCGACGCCCGCGATCGCCTGGCTCGGATTCGGCCCGCTGCGGCCGGCCGCGGCGAAGGCGAGCGGCACGACCACGGCGATGCCGAGCCCCATCAGTGCGAAACCGGACATCGCCAGAGCCGCGTTCGGGGCGGTGACGACCATCACGCCGCCGACCGTCGCGAGAACACCGCCGGACCGCACGGTCCGCACCGCGCCGAAGCGGTCGACGATCCGGTCCCCGGCGATCCGGGCGACGGCCATGGTCAGGGCGAACGCGGTCGTCGAGGCGGCCGCCAGCCCCGCGGAACTGTCCAGTACGTCACGCAGGTAGACCGCCGACCAGTCCAGGCTGGCCCCCTCGGCGAAGACCGCGCAGAAGCCGACCGCGCCGATGATCAGCGCCGACTTCGGCGGCCGGGCGAAGCGAGGCGGCGGCTCCTCGTCCGGTTCGCTGCGCAGGTCCAGCACCCGCTGACAGGCGATCAGGCCCAGGACGGTCAGCACGAGCGCGACGACCGTGTGGTGCAGTCGCGCGTCGGCCCCCACATGCGCGGCCACGGTGCCGGCCGCCGAACCGATCAGGGCGCCGACGCTCCACATCCCGTGCAGCCCGGACATGATCGACTTGTCGAGACGGTTCTCCACCTCGACGCCGAGGGCGTTCATCGCCACGTCCGACATGCCGGCGGACGCCCCGTACACGAAGAGCGCCGCGCACAGCGTGAGCAGGTTCGGGGCCAGGGCCGGCAGGATCAGTGCCAGGGTCCACATGGCCAGCAGCCCGCGCAGCGCGGTCCTGGCGCCGAAGCGGTGGCTGACCGTGCCGGCGAGCGGCATCGCGAGCGAGGCGCCGATCGCGGGGAAGGCCAGAGCGATGCCGAGCTGGCCCGCGCTGACCCCGGCGTGATCCTGGATCCAGGGCACCCGCGTGGCGAAACTGCCGGTCACCGCGCCGTGCACGGTGAAGACCGCGGCGACGGCATACCTGGCCCGCCGCACCTCTCGTGTGCCGAAGCCCGTATCCGTGGAATCAGTCGTCATACCGCCGTGCCCTCCCCTGGGAATTCTCCGTCCGCGTGGTCCGCGACGCTCCGGGCGCCCTTCTCCACGATGCGGGGAGTAAAATATCAGGAACCCTGCCTGATAAATAGGCCGCCCGGTCCCGGACCACGGCGGTGATCTGGAAGGATCCCGGCATGCCCGCATCACCGAGCACCGCCCGGGCCATCAACGACCGGCTCGCCCTGCGCCTCCTCGAGCAGGACGGCCCGCTGACGGCCACCCAGTTGAAGACCCTGACCGGGCTCTCCCGGCCCACCGTCGCCGACCTGGTCGAACGGCTGCAGGACGCGGGACTCATCAGCGTGGTCGGGGAGAGCGGGGCCGAGCGCCGCGGGCCCAACGCCCGGCTCTACGGCATCGTCGCCGACCGCGCCCACCTGGCCGGCCTCGACGTACGCACCGACAGCGTCGCCGTCGTCGTCGCCGACCTGCTGGGCGCGACCCTCGCCGAAGCCACCCTGCCGATCGGCAGCGACACCGCCACGGACGACGCCGTCGAACAGGCCGTCGCCCTCCTGGAACACACGGCGCGCGCGGCCGGCCCGGCGCCCCTGCACAGCGTCGGCATCGGCGCCCCCGGGCTCATCGACCCGGTCACCGGTGAACTGCGGGACACGACCGGCCTGCCGGCCTGGCACCGCCGACTCGTCCAGGCCCTCCAGCAGCGGCTGCCGGCCACGGTGCTCGTGGAGAACGAGACCAATCTCGCCGCCGTCGCCGAACACCGCGTCGGAGCCGCCCAGGATCACGACACGTTCGTCCTGCTGTGGCTCGGCCACGGGGTCGGAGCGGCCGTCATGCTGGACGGGAAGCTGCGCCGCGGTGCCTCGGGCGGCGCCGGCGAGATCGGCTTCCTGCCGGTTCCCGGCACGATCGGGATCCCCTCGGCCGTCAACTGCGACGGGGGCTTTCACTCCCTCGTAGGCTCGGCGCCGCTCTGCGAACTGGCCGCCGCGCACGGCATCACCGCCCCGGCCGGAGGCCAGGAGCCCGGCGGCGCGGCCGTCGTCCGCTTGGCGCTCGCGGGGGAGGGGGACAGCGCGGCCTTCCTCGGCACCCTCGCCGACCGCCTCGCCCTGGGCGTCGCCGCCGTCGCCTCGGTCCTCGACCCGGGCTGCGTGCTGCTGGCCGGCGAGGTCGGTTCGGCGGGCGGCGACGAGCTGGCCGCGCGCGTCGAGGAACGGCTCGCCATGATGTCCCCGCTGCGTACGGAGGTCCGGGCGGGGCGCCTGGGCGGCACGGCGGTCCTCCACGGAGCGGTGCTCGCGGCGCGTGACGCGGCGCAGGACTCCTTGTTCGGCCCGCCGCGCTGACGGCCGGGGCCCTCTTGCGAGGACGGGTCCCTTTGCCGGTTGCCCCGGTCCGGGGCACGGGTCTTTGTCCTCAATCGCCGGACGGGCTTGATTTCTGCGGGTCCCCTGCGGGGTGCGGATCCCCCTTGGTGCGGGGTTCCGTCCTCAAGCGCCGGACGGGCTTGAAGGGGGCGGCTTGCCCCGCGGGGTGCGGGTTCCCCACGGCGCGGGGTTCCGTCCTCAATCTCCCCCATAGCCTTAAGGGCATGGGGGGACCCCCATGACGGGCTTGGAGTGGTGCGGCTTGCCCCGCCGGTGCGGGCGCCCCTGCCCGGTGGGGGTCCGGGGTCCCTCCGGGGCGTCTCCTCGGACGACGAACGTTCGGCGGGTACGCAGCGGACCCGGGTCGGTGTTCGTCGTCCTGCGGGGACTCCCCTGCACGCCCCCGGACCCGCCCGTCTGGCGTCTGCGACAGTCGATCCACCGGGCGTTCACACGCAAGACGGCCGGGTGGGGGCGTGCAGGGGAGTCCCCGCAGGAAATGGCGTACGACTCGGGTCGTTTCCGCACCCGGTCGCAAATGCCATTTCTGAGGAGTCTCCCCGGAGGGACCCCACCCCCACCCACCGGCGTGGCGCACCCGCACCCCGCGAGGGGACCCGCACACAAGCCTGTCCGGCGATTGAGGATGGAACCCCCCGCCCCATGGACCGTCAGCAGGCTCCGAGGTCCTGCCAGACGCCCCATTCACCGGTGGACCCCGGCGTCTCGCCCTTCGTCCACCACTTGGCCTTCCACTGGTGCGAGCCATGGCTGACGGTCGCACCCGATCCGTACTCCGCCGACGCGCTCCAGGCCGCCGCGGCGCAGCTGCCGCCCGTCGGGTCCGGCGACGGTGACGGCGACGTCGTGGAGCCGCCCGGCTCGACGACCGTCGTGCCCCGGGCCAGGTCCGCCGCCAGCGCGTACGACTGCCCGCCGAAGGTGACGGTCCAGTTCGACGGCGTGGACGTCGGCAGGTAGTACACGAAGTCGATCTGCACCGACGCGCCAGGCGCCAGCGTCTGCCAGGAGGGCAGCTTGAGCGAGACGCGGTTGTAGTCGCCCTTCAGCCCGCCGATGTTGTTGGCGGCGGTGTGGTCGCTGCGCACGATCGTGGTGCCGAAGCCCGACTGGTCCTTGGCGTTGGCGGGCGCCGAGGTCGCGTAGTCGAACTGGAACTCCGTACCGCCGGGCAGCGTCGCCGACGTGTTGTTGGTGATCTTCAGCTTGGGGCTGATCGGGTAGTTGGAGTCACCCAGCGGGAACTGGTCGAAGGAGACGTCGATGTTCAGTGCCCGGGTGGGCAGGTCGATCGTGGAGCGCTTCGCCCCGTACGGAGCCGCCGACTTGAAGGCGTCGTACATCGCGGAGGTGAGTGTGGAGCCCGGCTCGTACTGGCCCTTCGCGGCGTTCCAGCCGTAGTCGCCCGCGAGTTCCCAGATCATCGTGCCGCCGATGCCCTTGTCGGCGACGTAGGCCGCCTTGGCCTTCACGGACTGCTCGTCCTCGGTGGAGAGGAAGACCTTCTTCTCGGCGTTCCAGAGCCACGGTGCGACCAGCGTGGAGTCGTAGTTGCGGACGTAGGTGCCGGTCAGCTTCGTGCCGGCGGGGAATCCGTAATCCGTGACGTAGTCGCCGACGACGCCCTTCTCCAGGTTCTTCGCGTGCCACATCGGGTTGGAGCCGGCGGGCGCCTCCTTGCCGTTGGTGTCCTGGTCGTGCCAGAGGTTGTCGATGCCGACGGCGCCGTCCCCGCACTTGGTCAGCCCCGCGCCGGCCGGGCAGTCGGTGGTGGCGGCTCTGCCCCAGAGGCCGTTGGTGCCGCCTTGCACGTTCTTGAAGCCGCGGGTGTAGTACGGCAGTCCGATGTTGATGCGGCCTGACGGCATGGAACCGCGGAAGTAGTGGTAGGCCCAGTCGGTGTTGAGGTAGCCGGTTCCGCCGTACTGCGAGGTCGAGTAGACGCTCCCCTGGGCGAGTTCGGCGTCCTTGCCGTCGTCGAACAGGGCGGCGTTCGGTCCGACGTATTCGTTCCAGGCGCCGTGGAGGTCGTACGACATGATGTTGACGTAGTCCAGGTACTTCTGGACCTGGAAGGTCTCCATGCCGCGCAGCAGGTAGCCGGACGAGGGGGCGGCGACGCTGAGCAGGTAGTGCCTGCCGTCGGCGGCGGACGCGCGGTCGAGCTTCTCGCGCAGTGTCTTCATCAGCGCGGCGTAGCTCTTGACCAGACCGGCCCGGCGGGCGTTGGACAGGGTCCAGTCGAGCGGGTTGCCCGCGTCCTTCATCGTGGTCGGGTACTCGTAGTCGATGTCGACACCGTTGAAGCCGTACTTCTTGATGAAGTCGACCGTGGAGTCGGCGAAGGTGTTGATGCCGCCCTGGTTGACCGAGCCGTCGGCGTTGGCCGCCATGGAGTAGAAGCCGCCGGAGTCGATCCGCTTGCCGCTGTCGTCGAAGTAGCCTCCGGTCTCGGCCCAGCCGCCGACCGACACCATCGTCTTCACGTTCGGGTACTGCTTCTTGAACTTGTTGAGCAGGTTGAAGTGGCCCTTGTAGGGCAGCGCCGGGTCCATCTCGGCTCCGGCGACACCCGGCCAGGTCATGCCGGTCGAGGCGTTGGCCGGTCCGTCGCCGCCGACGGAGATCTTGTGGGCGCCGTCGACGTGGGCGAAGGCGTAGTTGAGGTGGGTGACCTTGTCCCACGGGATGTCGGAGGCGAGGTAGGCGGGCTTGCCGTCCTTGCCGGTCCGCCAGTTGGTGAAGTAGCCGATGACACGCCGCGGGTGGTCGGCGCCCATCTTCTCGCGGCCCTCGGAGTCGTACACGGAGCAGTACGGGACGGCGACGCCCGGGGTCTCGTAGAGCCCGTCGGGGCGACAGGATTCCTGGTCGGCGGCTTGCGAGGGGGTTGCGGCGAGCGAGCCGACCAGCAGTGCGGCGATACCGGCGCCGGCTGCGAGCAGGGTGGCTCTCGCGCGAGTGGGGAACAGCACGTTCGGTTCCTCCTGGGGAGGTCGGCAGAACACAACTGACAAGGCGGTGGGTCGTGTTGGTTCCCGGGTGTGCGCACACCGCGGAACCGCTCCTCGGAGGTGACGCAGAGATTAAGAGGACTAGACCACTGCGTCAATAGGTCTGGACCAACAAGGTGGGGGTGTCCGAAAAGAGCCCTTGTCACGGGCTGTCTGTGAGCCACTCCACAGCGTTCGCCCGTATGGGTCACGGAGACTCGTGGCACACTGATCGTGTACCAGCAGCAGCGCACTCCGGGGTCGGTGCAATTCCGAACCGGCGGTTATAGTCCGCGACCCGTCCGCATCCAGCGGCCGGTTGACCAGGTGAGATTCCTGGACCGACGGTTAAAGTCCGGATGGGAGGCAGTGCGCGGCGGGCCGTTTCGCGGGTACGCCGCCGTCGGCGGATGGTTTTTCGGGCGACCGATCCATCCGTTTTTTCGGGCAGTCGGCGTCTTCCTGTGCAGCGTTCCGCTTCATCTGTCGTCATCGACAGGCCCCGGAGTCCGTGCCCGAAGAGGCAGGAGGACCCGGTGGATACCGCAGCCGACACGACCGCCATGCGCCGAGCCGTCACGCTCGCCGCCCGCGGTCTCGGCTCCACCAGCCCCAATCCGGTCGTCGGATGCGTCGTCCTCGACGCGACGGGACAGCCCGTCGGTGAAGGCTTCCACCAGCGCGCCGGCGGGCCGCACGCCGAGATCCACGCCCTGCGCGCGGCCGGTGCGAAGGCGCGTGGCGGCACGGCCTACGTGACCCTCGAACCCTGCAACCACACCGGTCGCACGGGTCCCTGTGCCCAGGCGCTCATCGAGGCGGGGATCGCCCGTGTCGTGTACGCGGTCGGCGACCCGAACCCGCAGGCCACCGGCGGTGCGGACACCCTGCGCGCCGCCGGGATCAAGGCCGAGCAGGGCCTGCTCGCCGATGAGGCCGAAGCGGTCAACGCCGCCTGGCTGACCTCGGTGCGCCTCGGCCGTCCGCACGTCACCTGGAAGTACGCGGCGACCCTGGACGGCCGGATCGCGGCCGCCGACGCCACCAGCCGCTGGATCACCTCCGTCGAGGCCCGCGCCGACGTCCACCGGCTGCGCGCCGAGGCGGACGCCGTCGTGGTCGGCTCCGGCACCGCCCGCGCCGACGACCCCCAGCTCGCTGTACGGGGCATCGACGGCGCCGTCCAGCCGCTGCGGGTCGTCGTCGACACCGCGGCCACCGCCGTACGGCCCGGCGCCCGGGTCCTCGACGCCACCGCGCCCACCGTGGTCGCGGTCGCCGACGACGCCGATGCCCGGCACCTCCCCGACGAGGCCGTGCTGCGGCTGCCGCGCGCCGCCGGCGGCCGCCCCGGACTGGACCTCTCCGCCCTGCTCGCCGCCCTCCACGGCCGCGGCGTCCGCTCCGTGCTCCTCGAAGGCGGGCCGGCCCTGGCCGGGGCCTTCGTCGCGGCGGGACTGGTCGACAAGGTCGTCGGCTACCTCGCCCCAGTCCTCCTCGGCGCCGGCCCCGCGGCCCTCGCCGACGCCGGAATCTCCACCATCGCCCAGGCGTTGCGGCTCGATGTGACCGAGACCGTTCACATCGGCCCGGATCTGCGCATCACCGCCGTACTCGGCCCCGCCCGGAAGGAAATCTGAGTGTTCACCGGAATTGTCGAAGAACTGGGTGAGGTCACCGCCGTCGAGAAGCTCGGCGACGCCTCACGGTTCCGCCTGCGCGGTGCCGTCGTCACCGAGGGCGCCAAGCACGGCGACTCGATCGCCGTCAACGGCGTCTGCCTGACCGTCGTCGACCTCGGCGAGGACGAGTTCACCGCCGATGTGATGGCCGAGACCCTGAACCGCTCCAGCCTCGGCGCCCTGGCCACGGGCTCCCGGGTCAACCTGGAGCGCCCCATGGCGCTCGGCGGCCGGCTCGGCGGACACATCGTCCAGGGTCACGTCGACGGCACGGGCCGCGTCGTCGAACGAAAGATCTCCGAGAACTGGGAGATCGTGAAGATCTCCCTTCCCTCGGAGCTGACCCGCTACGTGGTGGAGAAGGGCTCGATCACCGTCGACGGCGTCAGCCTGACCGTCGTGGACGCGGGGCCCGACTACTTCACCATCAGCCTCATCCCCACCACCCTCGCCCTGACCACGCTCGGCATCAAGGAGCCCGGCGACCCGGTCAACCTCGAGGTGGACGTCATCGCGAAGTACGTCGAGCGGCTGCTCGGCAACTCCGCGCCGGAGAACGGGGAGGCGGCGAAGTGAGCGCTCTGCACTGGCTGAACTCGGAGGCGTTCACCGCCTTCGACCAGCACATCATCTGGTCCGACATGATCGGCAACACGATCGGTCTGATCGCCCTGGCCCTGGGCTGGCTGCGCTCGATCTGGACCTGGCCCGCCCAGCTCCTGTCCGGCGCGGTGCTGGTCGCCGCCAACGTCTCCGTCCACCAGGCGGGCAGCGTCGGCAAGCAGATCATCGTCATCGCCGTGGCCGTCTGGGGCTGGCAGCAGTGGACCCGGGGCCGACAGCAGGCCCAGGACGGCTCCCTCGCCGTACGGTTCGCCACCTGGCGCGAGCGCGGCTACCTGCTCGGCGGCGCCGCCCTCGGCACCCTCGCGGTCGGCGGCCTGTTCACCGCGTTTCCCTCGCTCTCCTGGAGCCCGTGGGCGGACGCGTACATCTTCTCCGGCACGCTCGTGGCGATGCTCGCCCAGGCCCGCGGCATGGTCGAGTTCTGGTTCGCCTGGCTCCTCGTCGACCTGGTCGGCGTACCGCTCAACTTCCACAGCGGTCTCGCCTTCTCGGGTCTCATCTACGTCGTCTACGGGGCCCTCGTCCTGTGGGGGATGCGCGACTGGTGGCTGCGCACGCGGACACCCGCTCTGGAAGGAGCCACGGCATGACTGCCCAGCCCGCCTGGTTGCACCGCGACGTGCCCGCCGAGGACCTCTCCCTCGACCCCGTCGAGCAGGCCATCCGTGACATCGCCGCAGGCCGGCCCGTCGTCGTCGTCGACGACGAGGACCGGGAGAACGAGGGCGACCTCGTCATCGCGGCCGAGAAGGCCACGCCCGAGATCGTCGCCTTCATGATGAGCGAGTGCCGCGGACTGATCTGCGCGCCCATGGAGAACGACGAGCTGGAACGGCTCGAACTGCCGCAGATGGTCGAGCACAACACCGAGTCGATGAAGACGGCCTTCACCGTCTCCGTCGACGCCTCGCCCGCGCACGGCGTGAGTACCGGCATCTCCGCCGCCGACCGGGCCGCCACCCTCCGGCTGCTCGCGGGCGGTACGGCGGGCCCCGGCGACTTCGTACGCCCCGGCCACATCTTCCCGTTGCGCGCCCGCTCCGGCGGGGTGCTCGTGCGCAACGGCCACACCGAGGCCGCCGTGGACCTCGCCCGGCTGGCCGGGCTGCGGCCCGCCGGGGCGATCGTCGAGATCGCCGGTGAGGACGGCGTCATGCTGCGCCTGCCCGAGCTGGTCCCGTTCGCCCGCAAGCACGGTCTGACGATCATCTCCATCGAGGACCTCATCGCCTACCGGCGCAGCGCCGAGCCGACGGTCCGCCGCGAGGCCGAGGTGCGGCTGCCGACCACCTTCGGCGCCTTCACCGCGTACGGCTACCGCTCCCTCGTGGACGGCGTCGAACACGTCGCACTGGTCCACGGCGACATCGGCGACGGCGAGGACGTCCTGGTCCGCGTCCACTCCGAGTGCCTGACCGGCGACATCTTCCAGTCCCAGCGCTGCGACTGCGGCCCCCAGCTGCACGCCTCCATGGAGCGCATCACGGAGGAGGGCCGCGGCATCGTCGTCTATCTGCGCGGCCACGAGGGCCGCGGCATCGGGCTCCTGTCCAAGCTGCGCGCGTACGAACTCCAGGAGCGCGGCGTCGACACCCTCGACGCCAACCTGGAGCTGGGCCTGCCCGCCGACGCCCGGGACTACGCGGCCGGCGCCCAGATCCTCGAGGACCTCGGCGTCCGCAGTCTGCGGCTCATGACGAACAACCCCGAGAAGACCGCCGCGATCCTGCGGCACGGTCTGGCCGTCACCGGACGGGAGCCGATGCCCGTCCAGGCCGGCGAGCACAATCTGCGGTACCTGCGCACCAAGCGCGACCGCATGGGCCACGACCTGCCCTGGCTCGACGCGGCCACCGCGTCGACCTGCGGCAACCAGTAACACACCAGCACGTTTCCGGTACGAAGTAGGAGAGACATGAGCGGCAAGGGCGCACCCGAACTGTCCGTACGCAACTGCGGAGACCTGCGCGTCGCGGTCATCGCGGCGCAGTGGCACGAGAAGGTCATGGACGGACTCGTCGACGGCGCACTGCGCGCGCTGCACGAGCTCGGCATCGACGAGCCGACCCTGCTGCGGGTGCCCGGCAGCTTCGAGCTCCCGGTCGTCGCCAAGGTGCTGGCCGGCCGCGGGTACGACGCGATCGTCGCCCTCGGCGTGATCATCCGCGGCGGCACCCCGCACTTCGAATACGTGTCGCACGGCGTCACCAACGGCCTCACCCAGGTCGCCGTCGACACCGGTGTCCCCGTCGGCTTCGGCGTCCTCACGTGTGACACGGAGGAGCAGGCACTCGACCGGGCCGGCCTGGACGGGTCCAACGAGGACAAGGGGCACGAAGCGGTCACCGCCGCCGTCGCCACCGCCACCACACTCCGCTCGGTCAGCGAACCCTGGCGCTGAGTGCGGGTCCGGGACCCCTTATTCTTAAGGACATCATGGCGAACAAAACCTTCGAAGAGCTCTTCGCCGAGCTGCAGCTCAAGGCCGCCAACGGCGACCCCTCCACCTCCCGTACCGCCGAACTGGTGGACAAGGGCGTGCATGCCATCGGCAAGAAGGTCGTCGAGGAGGCCGCCGAAGTCTGGATGGCCGCCGAGCACGAGAGCAAGGACGCGGCCGCCGAGGAGATCTCGCAACTGCTGTACCACGTCCAGGTGATGATGGTCGCGCGCGGAATCTCCCTCGACGACGTGTACGCCCATCTCTGAGCACGACGTCCGCGCCCGGCTCTGAGCACAACGTCCGTGCCACCTCCGAGCACGATCTCCGCGCCCCTCCGCACGTTCCAGCCGCCTCTTTCGCAAAGGAAACCCGACCTCATGCTGCGCATCGCCGTCCCCAACAAGGGTGCTATCTCCGGGCCTGCGATGGCGATGCTCCATGAGGCGGGCTACAAGCAGCGCAAGGAGTCCAAGGAACTCGTCCTCGTCGATCCCGACAACCAGGTGGAGTTCTTCTACCTGCGCCCGCGCGACATCGCGATCTACGTCAGCTCGGGCCGCCTCGACATCGGCATCACCGGCCGCGACCTGCTGCTGGACTCCGGCGCCGATGCGGAGGAGATCCTCCAGCTCGGCTTCGCCCGCTCCACCTTCCGTTACGCCACCAAGCCCGGCACCGCCGCCGGGCCGCAGGACTTCGACGGCATGACGATCGCCACCTCCTACGAGGGCATCGTCGCCAAGCACCTCGCCGACACCGGCGTCAACGCCTCCGTGGTCCACCTCGACGGCGCCGTGGAGACCGCCATCGAGCTGGGCGTCGCCCAGATCATCGCCGACGTCGTCGAGACCGGCACCAGCATGCGCAACGCCGGACTCGAAGTCATCGGCGAGCCGATCATGAAGTCGGAAGCGGTCGTCATCCGCCGCACCGGCGCCCCCGCGGACGATCCCAAGGTCCAGCAGTTCCTGCGCCGCCTGCAGGGCGTCCTGGTGGCCAGGAGCTACGTGATGATGGACTACGACTGCCGCGTCGAGCACCTGGAACGCGCCGTCGCCCTCACCCCCGGCCTGGAGTCGCCGACCATCTCCCCGCTGCACCACGAGGGCTGGGTCGCGGTCCGCTCGATGGTCGCCTCGAAGGAGGCGCAGCGGATCATGGACGACCTGTACGATCTCGGCGCCCGCGCCATTCTCACCACGGCCATCCACGCCTGCCGCCTCTGACGGCGGGAGACGGAAGAAGACCATGCCAGCCCCCGCACTGCCCGCCCTTCCGGTCACCTTCCGGCCCACCCTCACCCGGGTGGTCCTGTTGAGCGTCGGGGCGGCGATGTTCGCCGTCATCACCGTCGTCGCCTTCACCCTGGAACAGCTCAGCGGGGGAGAGCGCGTCAGCTTCGTCTTCACGGCGCTGCTCTTCTTCGGCGTCCTGGCGCTGCTCAGCCGCCCCAAGATCGTGGCGGACGACAGCGGGGTGACCGTGGTCAACATCACTCGTACCCGGCGGCTGTCCTGGGCGGAGATCGTGCGCGTCAACCTGCGTGTCGGCGACCCGTGGGTCTTCCTCGACCTCAGCGACGGGACCAGCATGCCGGCCCTCGGCATCCAGCCCGGAATCGCCAAGGAACACGCCATCCGCGACGCCCGCACGCTCCGCGCCCTCGCCGAGAACCACGGCACCGGCACGGACAACCGCTGAGCCCCCTGCCCCGACGGGCCTCTTGTTGATTACTCTGGAAGGCGGCGGCGCCCTGTGCGCCCCGCCCCGCACCAGAGGCCTCCGAGGCCCGCGGGGCTTTCCTGCGACCCAAGGAGTGACTCCCTCCAGCAATGGACGGATCGTCCGGTAGTACCTGCGCCGCCCCTTCGATGGAGGCGGCGGCATGACCACCCCCCTGCTGCTTCTCAGCGCGGCATTCCTTCTCATCCTCGCCAATGGATTCTTCGTGGCAGCCGAATTCGGGCTCGTCACGGTGGAACGGGCGGACGCCGAGCGCGCCGCCGCCGAGGGCGACCGACGGGCCCGCACCGTCGTCGACGCCCTGCGCGAACTCTCCTTCCAGCTCTCCGGCACCCAGCTCGGCATCACGATCACCTCCCTGGTGGTCGGGATGCTCGCCGAGCCGGCGCTGGCCCAGCTGCTGCACGCCCCCCTCTCCCTGACCGGTCTGCCCGGCGGCGCCGTCCCCGGCATCAGCGTGGTCATCGGCATGCTGCTCGCGGCCGCCGTCCAGATGGTCATCGGCGAACTCGTACCGAAGAACTGGGCGGTCTCCAAGCCGCTCCAGGTCGCACGGTTCGTCGCCGGACCCCAGCTGGGTTTCACCCGGGTCTTCCGCCCGCTGATCGGACTGCTGAACACCGTCGCCAACCGGCTGGTGCGCCTCCTGGGCGTCGAGCCGACCGACGAGCTGGCGTCCGCCCGTACGCCGGGGGAGCTGGTCTCCCTCGCGCGGCACTCGGCCGAGGCCGGCACCCTCGAGCAGGACACCGCGGACCTCTTCGTACGGACACTGTCGCTCGCCGGGCTCACCGCCCAGCACGTGATGACGCCGCGCGTGAAGGTCAGCGCCCTCCAGTCCACCGCCACCGCGGCGGACGTCCTCAACCTCACCCGCGCCACCGGCCTCTCCCGCTTTCCCGTCTACCGGGAGCGCATCGACGAGGTCGTCGGCATGGTCCACCTCAAGGACGCGCTGGCCGTCCCCGCCCCGGACCGGCTGCGGACCCCCGCCGGCCGGATCGCCGTGCCGCCGCTGCTGGTGCCCGAGACCCTGCCCGTCGGGCAGCTGCTCCAGCGGCTGCGCAACGAGCAGCCGATCGCCGTGGTGGTCGACGAGTACGGCGGTACCGCCGGAGTCGTCACGCTGGAGGACATCATCGAGGAGCTTGTCGGCGAGGTGCGCGACGAGCACGACGCCGAAGGCGCCGACCGCCCCGAGCTGGCCGCCGCGGCCCCCGAGGACGGGCGGCCCGCCTGGGACGCCGAAGGCAGCTGCCGCGTACTGACCCTGCGCCGGATAGGCCTCGACGTACCCGACGGCCCGTACGAGACCGTCGCCGGGCTGGTCGCCGACCTGCTGGGCCGGATTCCCGCCCCCGGTGACCGGACCGAACTGCCCGGATGGCGGATCGCCGTCCGGGAGGTCGGCCACTACCGGGCCGAGAAGGTCCGTTTCGTACGCCTGGCCGAGGCACCCGCACCGGCCGCCGCGCCGCGGGCGTCCCGCCGCGTCCTGGAGGCCGCACGATGAGTCTGGTCCAGTTGATCTTCGCCGGACTTCTCGTCCTGGCGAACGGCTTCTTCGTCGGGGCGGAATTCGCGCTCGTCTCCGTGCGCCGCAGCCAGGTCGAACCCCTGGCCGCAGCCGGGTCGAGCCGGGCCCGCCAGGTGCTGTACGGCCTGGAGAACCTGCCGCAGATGATGGCGGCCGCCCAGTTCGGCATCACCATCTGCTCGCTGACCCTCGGCGCCGTGGCCGAACCGACCGTCGCCCGGCTGCTGGAGCCGGTGTTCCACGCGGCGCACCTGCCGGAGGGGATGATCCACCCGCTCGGTTTCGTGCTGGCGCTGGCCTTCGTCGTCTCCCTCCACCTCGTCGTCGGCGAGATGGTCCCGAAGAACCTGGCCATGGCGGCTCCGGAGAAGACCGCGCTGTGGCTCAGCCCCGGCCTCGTCGGCTTCGCCCGCCTCTGCCGGCCGGTCACCTCCGCGCTCGGCGCCTGCGCCCGGCTGGTGCTCCGGATCTTCGGGGTCGAGCCGAAGGACGAGGTGGAGGCCGTCTTCACCAGCGAGCAGCTCAACCGGCTCGTCGAGGACTCCGGACAGGCCGGGCTCCTGGAGCCCGAGGCGCAGGAACGGCTGGAGGACGCCCTCGAACTCGGCAGCAGGCCCGTCACCGACGTGCTCCTGCGCCGGGCGGCCCTGGTGACGGTGGACCCCTCCGTCACCCCGCGCCGGATCGAGGAGCTCACCGTGCGGACCGGCTACTCGCGCTTCCCCGTCTGCGCGGAGGGCGGCGGCCCGTTCATGGGCTACCTGCACGTCAAGGACGTCCTCGACCTGGAGGACGGTGAGCGGGCCGTCCCGCAGCACGTGTGGCGCCCCATGGCGACCGTGCGGGCCGAACTTCCGCTGGACGACGCCCTGACGGTGATGCGCCGCGCGGCGACGCATCTGGCGCAGGTCGCCGACGCGTCGGGCCGGGTCCTGGGCCTCGTGGCCATGGAGGACGTACTGGAGATGCTGGTCGGAGAGGTACGGGACCCGGCCCACCGGGTCTCGGAGCCCCGCCGCACCGAGGAACGGCAGACCGGCTCGGACGAACGGTCCGCCCTGGTCGGGTAGGCCCTTCGTCCGGTCGGGCCGGCAGGAACCGCCTCACACCTCGGGCGGTTCCTGCCGGCCCCGCCCCACCGGGCCCCGCCCGGACAGCACCTCGCCGTACGCCTGCATCAGATCCGGCAGCCGCAGCGTCGCCAGATCGTCCCGCGTCGGCACCGTCGCATACCCCGACAGCCGCAGATCACGGTAGGCGCAACTCTTCTCGTACAGCGTGCGCAGGAAACGACCGTTGCCCAGCTCGTCCAGCCATCCCTGGTCGACGACATGGCCGCTGATGGAGCGCAGCTCCTCGAGCGACTCCTCGTCCCACGCGTCCCCGTTCTCCGCCGCCAGCACCTCGCCGATGGCGGTGAGTTCCAGCGGCCGGTAGCTGGGGAAGTCCACCCGGGTGGTGAAGCGGGACGAGAGCCCGGGATTGGTGGACAGCAGCCGGTCCATGCCCTCCGGGTAGCCGGCCAGGATGACGACGAGATGGTCCCGGTTGTCCTCCGCGCGTTTGAGGAGCACCTGCAGGGCCTCGTCGCCGTACGCGTCGCCCTTGCTGTACCCGGTGTTGGAGAGGCTGTACGCCTCGTCGACGAAGAGCACCCCGCCCAGCGCGGAGTCGATCAGCTCGTTGGCCTTGACCGCCGTCTGTCCCAGGAACTCGCCTACCAGGTCCGCACGCTGGGCCTCGACCAGATGGTCACCGCCGAGCAGGCCCAGCGCGTAGAACACCCGCCCCAGGATCCGGGCCACCGTGGTCTTGCCGGTCCCCGACGGCCCCGAGAAGACGAAATGCCGCTTCGGCGGCTGTACGGGCAGCCCCTGGCCCGACCGCAGCCTCGCCATGTTCAGTTGCGCCGACAACGCCTTGACCTGCCGCTTCACCGGCTCCAGGCCGACCATCCGCTCCAGCTCCGCCAGCGCCTCGGCGAGCAGCACCGGATCGCTGGGCCCCGCCGGGAACGACTGCTGCGTGGCGGCCGCGCTCTTGTGCCGTGCCCCGCCCGGCGGCGGAGCCCCGACGCCCGGCAGGTCCTGCGCCTCGACGCCCGGCCGCGGCTCCCTGCCGTCCACCAGGTCGGTGCCGAGCAGCGAGTCGCCGTCCGGCTGCGCCTCCGCGAACGTCCCGTCGGCGCCCAGTCCGGTCAGCGAGACGGCGGCGAGTCCGGACGCCTCCTCGGAGCCGTCCAGCCCGTCGTAGTCCGCGATCGCGGCCAGCCGCGCCGAGGTGTCCATGAACGCGGGGTCGATGCGGTGGACCGCCCGGTACAGGGGCAGCGCGGCCGCGCTGCGGCCGGTGCCCTCGTGTGCGCGGGCCAGCCAGTAGCGCAGTTCCTTGCGCTGCGGCTGCTCGCTGCGGCAGCGCATGAGCGCGGTGGACAGGAGGGGTTCGGCCTGCCCGTACATCTCCAGCCGCACCCGCGCCATCCCGCCGAAGAGCCCTGCCTCGATGCCCAGCAGCGGATCGTCGATCAGCTGCTCCGTATGGCGTACGAGCTGGTCCCAGTCCTTGACGAGGTAGGAGCGGCAGGCGTGCAGGAAGCGGACCTGCGGGTCGGCGTCCACCGGCGGCAGTCCGGCCAACGCCCGGTCGAGTTCAGGCACATGGCGGCCGTCCAGCCAGTGCGAGGCGTGCGCGAGCAGCAGGTCGCGCGGGCTCTCCAGCACCGGCTGCACCCACCAGCCCAGCCAGTACCAGGAGTTGAGGGTGCGTCGGTGGCGTCCGCGCTGGTCGCCGAACCGGTCGCGGTGGCGGTACATGTGCAGCAGCGCCGCCGTCGTGTCGACCCGCAGCGCGTGGAGGCCGAGCCAGGCGTCGGCCATGCCGGGATCGAGCCGCACGGCAGCTCTGAACTCCTCCTCGGCCTGCGGATAGGCGCCCATCGTGTAGGCGTCCACGCCGCGCAGCCACGCGAGGTCGGCCGGGGCCTGTGTGCCCTTCGTGCCGATGTCCATCAGGTCCCCCACAAACCGTGCCCCCAGGATGTCCCGCCGGGCACGCCGGCCCACCGAGGTGCGCCGAATCACTGTGCCATGGACGGGAATTGACCGCACCGAGAGGCATCGTACCTGCGCAGGGAGTATGCGACTAAGGGCGCCGCAAGCCGAAGGCGGCCATTACCGACGGTAGGCGAAAGTGAGTGCGGAGAGGCCGGAAACCGGCACCGGGCACAGAGCGAAGCCCCCGGTCACGGGGGAACAACCGGGGGCTTCGCGTCCGCGGGGGCTCCGAAAAGCCGCACATTGAGAACGTAAGACCTGTACCGCCCCCGGGTCAAGCAGAGTTGGGGCACTTCCGGTCTGTTTTCCGACTGCTCAGTATGGCCGGTCCGGGTGGTCGCGCTCAGTGACGGAATGATTCATTCCTGCTGTCGGGGGCGTTCCCTCCAGCCACTCGTACCCCACAGGCAACTGACGTATCAGAGCATCGGCCCAGGGGCGCGAGGGATCGGCCGAGAAATGAGCCGCCTCGGCAGCCGTCCAGCCGTCCCAGAAGGCGGTCAGCGCCGGTCCGTCCCGCCGCCGGCCCCGCTCCCAGGACTCCGCGGCCGGCAGGTCCATCCACAGCAGTTGCGCGAGAGCCGGGCGCAGAGCCCGCCGTCCCGCGCCGACGCCCTCGATCACCACGAGCGGGGCCGGGGCCAGCGAGCGCGGCGGCCCGAAGCTGCGCGCCGTCCAGTCGTACGGCGCGTAGCGGGCGGTTTCGCCGCGCGACAGCGGTCCGGTCACCTGTTCCCGCAGTCGTCCCGTCCAGCCGAACAGTTCCTCGTGCGTGGCCAGGTCGTCGAGGTGCAGCACGGGAGCGTCGCCGAGCGCCGCCGCGAGCCGGGCGGCGAAGGTGCTCTTGCCGGATCCCGCGTGGCCGTCGACGGCGACCAGCCGGACCGGCCCGCAGGACGGCGGCAGGGTGCGCAGCCGTGCGGCAAGGCGCGAGAGGTCGTTCATGGCCCCAGCCTACGAGCCGGTGCGGAGCGGCCCAGGTCACGCCAGTGGTCCAGACCCATATTGGTCCGTCGGCACGGGCCGAATCGCTGGCCGAACCGGGGACCGAACCGCAATAGTTGGCGCACTGTCGTGCACCCGCAGCCCCATTCCACTGACACCCGGGGGTCTCGCCCATGCCAAGTCCGACCTCACGCAGAACCGTGCTCACCGCCGCGATCGCGGCAGCGGCCGGCGCCGGAGCGGTGTCGTCCGCCGCTTCCGCTTCGGCCGCGGCCCCACCCCGTACCCGGCTCGACGCACCTTCGGCGGCAGCCTCTCTTGTGGACAACCGATTCTGGTCGACGTACACCGACTGGCGCTGCGGATCGGGCGCGGGCACCCGTGCCGTCGCCGGCCGCCGCGCTGGGCTGGTGATCGGGCACCCGCTGGGGCGTACCGACTACACCGACCCGCACACCGGCACCACCGCGACGTGGGACTACGCCACCTGGACCTCACCGGTCCACCGCTCCACCGTCCCGGCCACCGAGGTGATCGCCTCCTGGAACGCAAACACGCCCGCCGGCACCTGGATCCAGATCGAGCTGCGGGGCGACTACTCGGACGGCACCGAGACCCCCTGGTACGTCATGGGCCGCTGGGCCGCGGGCGACGGAGACATCCGCCGCACCTCGGTCGACGACCAGACCGACGGCAAGAGCTCCATCTGGACCGACACCTTCTCGGTGGACGACGCGGCGAGCGGTCTGCGCCTGCTGTCCTACCGGCTGCGGCTGACCCTGTACCGCACGCCGGGCACCCGGCTCACCCCGACGGTGTGGCGCATCGGCGCGATGGCCTCGGACATCCCCGACCGCTTCACCGTGCCCGCTTCCACCCCGGGCCTGGCCCGGGAGCTGCCGGTGCCGCGCTACTCGCAGAACGTGCACGTCGGGCAGTACCCCGAGTACGACAACGGCGGCGAGGCATGGTGCAGCCCCACCTCCTCGCAGATGATCATCGAGTACTGGGGCCGCAGGCCCAGCGCCGAGGACCTCTCCTGGGTCAAGCCGGGACTGGAGGACCCACAGGTCTGCCACGCGGCGCGCTTCACGTACGACCATCAGTACGAGGGCTGCGGGAACTGGCCGTTCAACGCCGCCTATGCGGCGACGTACGACGACATGAACGCCGCGGTGACCCGGCTCGGCTCGCTGGAGGACCTGGAGACCCTGATCCGGGCCGGCATCCCGGTCATAACGTCGCAGTCGTTCCTCAAGACGGAACTGACCGGCGCGGGCTACGGCACCTCCGGCCACCTGATGACGGTGATCGGCTTCACCGAGGACGGCGACGTGATCGCCAACGACCCGGCGTCGCCGAACGACGAGGCGGTGCGACGGGTCTACCTGCGGTCGGAGTGGGAGAACATCTGGCTGCGTACGAAGCGCTACGACGCGAACGGCAAGGTCAGAAGCGGTACCGGCGGCGTGTGTTACATCTTCTGGCCGGTCAGGACAGCACCGGATCAGCGCCGCGCGCTGCGGTCGCTCGGCTTGCTGTGAACATGTGCGGCCCCACGGTCGTCCCGACGACCTGACGCCACCGCTTGGGGCCGTCCCGGGATGAGGTGTCCGTGCCGGTCCACCGTGACCCTGATCGAACGATGTCCGAGCCGGGCGAGACGCCTCGTGACTGGACACACCGTTCGTCGGGGCCGCGGTGGGCCCCCGTGCGGAGACGCCGACGACGACGCCGCACGACGACGCGGGCGCCCCGGCCATCTGGTGGAACTCCGCCGCCCGAGCCGCAGCCTCGTCGTCGCCACCGCTCCGGGCCATGCGGAGCACTGCGCCTTCGGCGCCGTCGCCGCGCTGCCCGGGGGCGTCGAATCTCGGTCACGCTGCGCCGCGGGCCGGGCGGCGGCCCGTGCAGTGGCTGACGCCGCCAAGAGGAGAGAAGGCGCGCAGACGCAGGATCTTTCATCCGCTGAGCCGGTGAAGTCGTGAAACTTGTTGCAGGCGCGAGAATGCCTTCTGACGTGTTGGTTAAGGCTCAACGCAAAGCGGTGGCTGAAACTTCTTGCAGCAATTTGCGCAAGGTGTTGTCGCCCTTGAGGATGCGGGGCATGGCAAACCTCCTGAAGCGCATATCCCGACCGGCCGGCCTCGGCGCCATGACCGCGGCAGGGCTCCTGCTGGCGCTGATCGCCGCCCCGTCCGCCTCGGGCGCGACCGACACCCCCGCCCCGGAGTGCGTGCAGCACTACCAGAGCTGGCGCTACACCGATGTCTTCAACGGCTGTGGCGAGACCGTCGCCGTCACGGTCGAGTACGCGAACGGCCAGTCCGCCCCGTGCCGCGTTCTCGCGCCCGGTGGCTGGGCGACCTTCGCCGGCTACGGAACGGACGGCAACTACGTCACGGGACTGCGCGGCTGCGACCCTCTGGAGACGAGCGGCGCCTGACCCTCGGCGTTCCGGGGCCCGGTTGCGGCGCGGGGCGGCGGCTCGCGGTCGTCGGCTCCGCCCGCCCCGGGGAGGTGAGGCCGACGCGTCACCTGCGGCGGTACTCGCCTCCACTCGCGGCGGTATTCGCCTGAGCCGAGAGTCCCCGGACGGTGCTCGCTTGTGGCGGCGGTCGAACAATTCCGCGGTTCTCGCTCTTGCATGTCTTATGACAGATCCCATAAGTTACCGATGGGTAGTCCATTTGGCGGCTCGCCCGACCGTGTGGAGGGGGTGGCGGGTGAGTCCGCGCAGGAGTGACAGTCGCGAGCGGATGATCCTCAGTGCCGCCGCTCTGCTGCGCGAGTACGGGGCGAGTGCGACCAGCGTCGACCGGGTGCTCGCGCACAGCGGTGCCCCTCGGGGCTCGGTGTACCACCACTTCCCCGGGGGACGGGCGCAGCTCATCGACGAGGCGGTGACGCTGGCGGGGGACTTCATCGCGGGCCTGATCGACGCGGCCGTGCAGGCGGAGGACCCGGTGGAGGCCGTCGACGCGTTCTTCGCCCTGTGGCGCGACCGGCTGGTCGAGAGCGGCTTCCGGGCCGGCTGCCCGATCGTGGCGGTGGCCGTCGAGACGAACGACGACGCTCCACAGCTCGCCCGCTCCGCCGCCGCCGTCTTCGCCCGCTGGCAGGAAGCCCTCGCGGGCCTGTTCCTGCGGCACGGCCTGACCGAGGAACGCAGCCGACGGCTCGGATCCTTCATCATCGCCGCGGTCGAAGGCGCGGTGATCATGTGCCGGGCCGAGCGGAGCACCCGCCCGATCGAGGCCGCCGCCGCCGAGATCCACGACCTTCTCCGCTACGCCCTGCGGGAGCGTCCAGAATCCGAGCCCCGGCCCGGGACGTAGCGCGCAGTCCTCTTCCACTCAAGTCAGCTCAGTCCGAAGGAGTCGCCATGCCCTCGCTCGACCGCCACGACAACGTCTTCGTCCTCGACCTCGGAGACGGGGAGAACCGCTTCCATCCTGACTGGCTCACCGCCGTCGGCGCCGCGCTCGACGAGGTGGAGAAGGCGGAGGGCCCCCGCGCCCTGGTCACCGCCGCCACCGGCAAGTTCTACTCCAACGGGCTCGACCTGGACTGGCTGTTCGCCCACGCCGACCAGCATCAGGACTATGTGGTCTCGGTCCACGAGCTCCTCGCCCGGATGCTGTCGCTGCCGGTCATCACGGTGGCCGCGCTGCAGGGGCACACCTTCGCTGCCGGTGCGATGTTGTCGCTCGCCCACGACTTCCGTGTCATGCGGGCCGACCGCGGATACTGGTGCCTGCCCGAGGCGGACATCAACATCCCCTTCACGCCCGGCATGGCCGCCCTGATCCAGTCCCGGCTGGCCCCGCAGACCGCACACAGGGCCATGCTCACCGCCCACCGCTACGGCGGGTCCGACGCCGAGGCCGCCGGCATCGTCGACCACGCGGTCGGCGAGGACGCCGTGCGCACCACCGCGATCGAGATCGCCCAGGCGCAGGTGAACAAGGCCGGCGACACCCTCGGCACCATCAAGGCCCGCATGTACGCCCCGGCCCTCGCCACCCTGCGCGACACCACCAACCCGCTCGGCTGAGCCGACATCCGCACCGACCGCACCGCGCTCCCCGGGGGCGGGCCGGAGCTCAGCCCTCGTGGAGCGCGGTGCGGAGGAAGTCGACGGCGACTTTGCGTGCGACGTTGGCGGCGCGGGTGTCGCGGAGGCTGTCCAGGAGGAGGAAGTCGTGGACCATGCCGGCGACGCGGACGGAGGTGACGTCGACCCCGGCCTCGCGGAGCTTGTTGGCGTACTGCTCGCCCTCGTCGCGCAGGACGTCGGCCTCGTCGGTGATGACCAGAGTCGTGGGCAGACCCTTGAGTTGCTCCAGGGACGCCCGGAGCGGGGAGGCGTGTGCCTCCGTGCGCCGGCCGGGCTCGGAGTAGTTGTCCCAGAACCACTTCATGCCGTCGCGGGTCAGGTAGTAGCCCTCGGCGAACTGCAGGTAGGACGGGGTGTCGAAGTCGGCGTTCGTCACCGGGTAGAGGAGGCACTGGGCTTTGAGGCCGATGCCGCCACGTTCCTTGTTCATCAGGGCGAACACCGCGGACATGCAGCCGCCGACCGAATCACCGGTGACGGCGACGCGTGAGGCGTCCAGGCCGTGCTCCGCGCCGTGTTCCAGGACCCACTGGCCGACCGCGTAGTTCTGCTCGATCTGCGTGGGGTACTTCGCCTCGGGCGCGCGGTCGTAGACGGGGAAGACGCCTGCCGCCCCGGCGCCGACCGCGAGTTCGCGGAAGAGCCGGTCGTGCGTCTTGTCGTCGCCGAAGACCCAGCCGGCGCCATGGATGTAGAAGATGACCGGCAGTGGTCCGGAGGCTCCCCCGGGCCGGATGATCCGGGTGCGGACCGTGCCCCATTCGCCCGCGTCCACGTCGACCCACTCCTCGTCGACATCGGGGCGGGGCACGCTCGCGTCGCTCTGGAGGCCGAGCAGGATGTCGCGGCCCTTCTCCGGCGGGACCTCGTAGATCCGCGGGTGCGGGTCCGTGGCCTCACACAACTCCTTCGCGGCCGCTTCGAGGGAGGGGGTGATCGGAGGAGGAAGATCGGTCATGTCCACTCCAGTGTCGCGGCACGCACGTGCCCTGGTGCCGAGGTCTCACCGGCCGCGGCTGACGGCCCCGCCCACGGGCGTTCATGCCCGGCTCCATCGTTCGTGCCCCATCCGCCCCCCGCAAGCCGACCGCGGAAGGCTCCATGCCTCACGGCGGTGTCCGCGCACGCGGTCTGCTCCTGCTTCACGCTCATGCGGCCGGTCGGCGTCGTCCTCGACAACCGCGCGGACGACTCGAGGCCGCGTTCCCGGCCCGCCCCGCCCGAGATGCGCCATCGAGCCGGGGGGCCGAGATTGGAGGTACCGGCCACCCGGCGGGCGACCTCCGTCGCACCGGCCACGTGATGCGGAGGAGCCCGTATGACGAGAGAGCGAACCGCACTCCGCGCCACGAGCGGCGGAGCACTGCCGCAGACACTGTCCCGGGCACTCGTCGCGACGGCTTTGCGCGGGGCCTCCGGCTCCGGGAGGATCTGACGTCCGGCTCGCAGGCAGGCGCCGCGCAGGCCGGGACCGGTGCACCGCCGCCTCCGCTGGCGCTGATCGTCGGCATGTCCGGCTCGGGCAAGACGACGGTGGGCCGGCTTCTCGCCGAGCGGCTCGGCTGGTCCTACCGGGACGCGGACGAGTTCCACTCCGCGACCGCCCGGGCCGCGATGGCAGCCGGCCAGGCACTCACGGACAGCGAACGCGACCCCTGGCTGAGCGCCGTCTCCGCGTGGATGGACCACGAGATCGCCGCGCACCGGCCGGCGGTCGTCACCTGTTCCGCCCTCAAACGCGCCTACCGTGACCGCCTGCGGCGCGGGAGGCCGCAGGTGCGCCTGGTGTATCTGCATGGCGCACCCGAACTGATCCGGTCCCGGCTGGCCGCCAGACGCGGCCACTTCTTCCCGGCCGCCCTGCTGGAGAGCCAGATCGCCGCCTTCGAGGAGCCGGAACCGGACGAGCACCCGCTGGTGGTGGAGATCGACCAGCCGCCGGAGGCGATCGTCGCCGAGCTGGCTTCGTTGTTGCAGCCCGCCCCCGTACGCGGGAGCGCCGGGGGAGTGGTGGCTCCAGTGAGCCCGACAGGTGAACAGTGGACCCTGCGGTGGCAGCGGCAGACGGCCGTCGTCGTCCAACTGGGCGCCGCCCTGCGCCACTACGAGGCGGACGGCAGGGCCCTGCTGGACGGCTTCGCCGCCGACGCCCCCGTCACCGGCGGAAGAGGGCAAGTGCTCGTCCCCTGGCCCAACCGCATCGGCGACGGCCGCTACCAGTTCGCAGGATCAGACCTGCAACTCCCGCTCACCGAACCGGAGAACGGCAACGCGATCCACGGTCTCGTCCGCTGGGTCCCGTGGCGATTGCTCGCCCGAAGCGAGGAAGCACTTCGGTTGGGCACCGTCATCCGTCCGCAACCCGGCTATCCGTTCTCGGTGGACGTGACCGCCGAATACCGACTGGGCCCCGACGGCCTCGACGTCGCGATCTTCGCGACCAACGTGGGGAACGGGCCCGCACCCTACGGCGTGGGGCAGCACCCCTACCTCACGCTCGGAACCGGTACGGTCGACCCCCTGGTGCTCACCGTGCCCGCACGGGACCGCGTTCTCACCGACGACAGGGGGCTGCCGGTCGGTCGGGAGCCCGTCGAGGGTTCGGCCTTCGACTTCCGTACGGCTCGCCCCATCGGCCCCGCACGGCTGGACACCGCCTTCAGCCTCGACCGCGACGACGGCGGCTCGGCCGCCGTACGCCTGGCGCACCCCTCAGGGGCCCACGGAGTGGACGTCCGGCTCGGCGAAGGCGCCCGGTACGTGCAGATCTACACAGGCGACACCCTGCCGGCGGCCGAACGCCGGCAGGGCGTCGCGGTGGAGCCCATGTCCTGCCCACCCGACGCCTTTCGCAGCGGACCCGGTCCCGACGTACTGAACCCGGGCGAGACCCATGTGCTCCGATGGGGCCTGACGGCATGGCAGTCCTCGTGAGCGCATGAGCTGATCGGCCGGCGCCGGGTTGCGGCCAACCGGGGGAAGCTGCTCTGCCCAACGGCCGAACGGCGGCCCGCCGGGGGGATGGCCGCGCACATGGGTGATTGCCTGTACCCCGCCTGCCGGGCAGCAGCCGGGCGGGCCGGAGCGCCACAGCAAGGAGACAGGGCCTCATGGATTCTCACGCCGGGGCAGTGCGGGGTGCTCTGCCGGCCAGCTTGCTGAAGGGCCAGACCGCACTCGTGACCGGTGCCAACTCGGGCATCGGCAAGGCGACCGCCATCGGACTGGGCCGGGCCGGAGCCGACGTGGTGGTCAACTACGTGGCGGGTCGCGAGGCGGCCGAGCAAGTGGTCGAGGAGATCACGTCCTCCGGGGCGCGCGCGGTGGCGTACGAGGCCGACGTGTCGCAGGAGACCCAGGTGGCCGCGATGGTGGAGCGGACGGTCCAGGACTTCGGGACGCTCGACATCCTGGTCGCCAATGCCGGTATGCAGCGTGATGCCGCGTTCACCGACATGAGTCTCGCCCAGTGGCAGAAGGTCCTCGACGTCAACCTCACAGGTCAGTTCCTGTGCGCGCGGGAGGCGGTCAAGGAGTTCCGCCGGCGCGGAGTGGTCCCGGAGGTGTCCCGGGCGGCCGGGAAGATCATCTGCATGAGCTCCGTGCACCAGCTCATCCCCTGGGCGGGGCACGTGAACTACGCCTCGTCGAAGGGAGGCGTGCAGATGATGATGCAGACCCTGGCGCAGGAGCTCGCACCGGAGAAGATCCGGGTGAACGCCGTCGCCCCCGGGGCGATCAAGACCCCCATCAACCGCAGCGCCTGGGAGACGCCGGAGGCCCGCGAGGACCTCCTTCGTCTGATCCCCTACGACCGGATCGGTGAACCCGAGGACATCGCCCACGCTGTTGTCCTGCTCGCCTCCGACCTCATGGACTACGTCGTGGGGACGACCCTCTACGTCGATGGCGGAATGACGCTCTTCCCCGGCTTCGCAACCGGCGGCTGACCCCTTTCGCGGGACCCGAACAGCGAAGGCGGCTATGCACACCTCGGTCCACCTGCTGGCGAGCGCTCCGGACCAGCTCCTGCCGGCCAGAGAGCTCATGGCCTTCACCCTGGCCTCCCACATCATCCTGGTCCCGTTGGGTGTGGCCCTGCCGCTGATCACCCTGGTCATGCATTACCGCGGGCTGCGCCACAAGGACGCGACCGCCCTCCTGCTGGCGCGGCGCTGGTCGGCCGTCATGGCGGTCCAGTTCGCCGTCGGCGTCGTCACCGGCACCGTGCTCTCCTTCGAATTCGGTCTGCTGTGGCCGGGGTTGATGGGCAGGTGGGGCGATGTCTTCGGCATCGGCTTCGGGGTCGAGGCATGGGCGTTCTTCCTCGAAGCGGTCCTCATCGCCATTTACCTCTACGGATGGCGGCGGCTGAAGCCCCGGACGCACTTCCTGCTCGGGCTGCCGCTCCCGGCCGCGGCGCTGCTGGGAGCCTTCGGCATTCTGGCCGCCAATTCGTGGATGAACACGCCCCAGGGCTTCTCCCTGGACGCCGCCGGCCGTCCGACGGACGTGAACATCTGGAAGGCGATCTTCACGCCGATGTTCGGTCCGCAGTACTGGCACTTCGTCGTGGCCATGCTGCTGACCGCGGGCTACCTGGTGGCCGGCGTCTACGCGGTCGGGTGGCTGAGAGGGCGCCGCGACCGCTACCACCGGCTGGGCTTCATCGTGCCCTTCACCCTCGCGGCTGTGGCGACCCCGGTGCAGTTCGTCCTGGGCGACTCCATCGCCCGGTCGGTGTTCCACAAGCAGCCGGTCAAGTTCGCGGCCATGGAGATCGTCTGGAAGACCGACACCCGCGTACCGGAGTACCTCTTCGGCCGCCTCCATTCCGACGGCTCGGTCTCGGGCGGCATCAAGGTTCCTCTGCTCGACTCCGTTCTCGCCGGCTTCAGCCCGGACACCGAGGTCGTGGGGCTGACTTCCGTACCGCCGGACCAACGGCCGACGGCCGTTCAGGCGACGATCGCCCACTGGGCCTTCGACATCATGGTGCTCATCGGCTCCGCGCTGGTGCTCCTCGCGCTCTGGTACGGCCTGGTGTGGTGGCGGCACCGCAGGCTTCCCCGGTCCAGGTGGTTCTACCTCGGCGCGGCCTGCGCGGGTCCGGCGTCGGTGGTGGCCGTCGAATGCGGCTGGATCGCGACCGAGGTGGGCCGTCAGCCGTGGATCGTCTACCAGAACATGCGCGTCTCCGAGGCAGTGACGGCGACGCGTTCGTCCACCCTGTGGATCATGCTCGGCCTGGTGGTCGTCGTGTACGTGCTCGTCTTCGGTTCCCTCCTGGCGGTGCTCCTCAAGCTGCGCACCCGCTGGCGGCTCGCCGACGCGGAGCAGGCGGCCGGGCGCCCGGTGGACCCCCCGGAGGCGGGCAGCCCGTACGGCCCTCGTGCGACCGTTCCCGCACGTGACGGCGGTGGGGCCGCCCCGTCCGAAGGCGACCGGCGGTGACGGCCGACCTGATGGCAGTGGTCCTGCTGCTCGCCGTCGCCGCGTACGCCTGCGCCGGCGGTACGGATTACGGGGCCGGCTTCTGGGACCTGCTCGCGGGAGGCGCCGAACGCGGCAGGCGTCCGAGATGGCTCATCGATCACGCGATGGCACCCGTCTGGGAGGTCAACAACGTCTGGCTGATCTTCGTCTTCGTCATCATGTGGACCGGCTTCCCCACGCTCTTCCAGACGGTGTTCTCCGCCATGTGGCTGCCACTGGCGCTGGCCGCCGTGGGCCTGGTCCTGCGCGGCGCGGGCTTCGCCTTCCGGAAGGTCGTGACCCGGCGCGTCGGCCGACGGCTCTACGGTGCCGTCTTCGCCCTCGCCTCGCTCGTGACGCCGTTCTTCCTCGGCGCCGCCGCGGGGGGTATCGCCTCGGGCCGGGTGAAGCCCGGCACGGAGGCCTCGGCGGACGCCTGGTCCAACCCCACCTCGGTCATGTTCGGTCTGCTGGCCGTCGCCGCGACGGCCTTCCTGGGCGCGGTCTTCCTGGCCGCGGACGCCCGCCGCTTCGACGCACCCGATCTGATCGTCTACTTCCGGCGGCGCGGACTGCTGAGCCTCGCCGCGCTCGTGGTGCTGGTGGTGATCACCCTGTGGATCACCAGCGACGACGCCCCGCATGTGTGGCACGGACTCACCCATGGCGCGGGGCTCGTCCTCGCCGTCGTCGCGGGAGCGGCATCCTTCGTCACGGCCTGGCTGCTCACGCGCAGGCCTGGCGGCTGGGTCCGCGCATCCGCCGTCGCCGCCGTCGCCTGCGCGGTGATCGCCTGGGGCCTGGCTCAGCGTCCGTACCTCCTCCCGACGTCGATGACCGTCGCCGAAGGAGCCGGCGCACCGGCCACCCTGACCTGGCTGGCGTTCGTCACTCTCGTCGCGTTGCTGATCGTGGTTCCGGCCGTCGTCTTCCTGTACTGGCTCGACACCCGGGGCGACCTCGAAGAACTCACGGAGGCCGACCTGCGACGGGGCGGCGGCGCCCCGGACGGCGGGGAGGCGCCGTGACGGACGACGAGATCTACCTCGGAATCACGCTGGCCCTGCTGCTCGCCACCGGGTCACAGATCCTGGCGAGCAAGTGCGCGTTCCCGCGCTCATCATTCTGCTGCCCGCCGGTTTCGCGGCGGGCGCGCTGACCGACGTCATCCACCCCGACAAGCTGATGGGGCAGAACTTCGACGTCCTCGTGTCGATGTCCGTGGCAGTGATCCTGTACGACGCCGGCCTCGGGCTCAATCTGCGCAAGCTCACCGGCCGCACGCGGTGGATCGTCGGACGGCTGTTGCTGCTCGGCGTGCTCCTCACCTTCCTGATCACCGCCGCCATCGCACCGGCGATGCTCGACGTGCCCCTCAGGGTGGCGTCGATGCTCGGCGTGATCCTGGTCGTTTCCGAGCCCACGGTCGTGGGTCCCCTTCTCGACTTCGTACGGCCCACGGACAGGGTGCGCCGCATTCTCATCTGGGAAGGGACCCTGACCGACCCGATCGGCGGCATCCTGGGCGCACTGGTCTTCCACGCCATCGCCACCACGCACCAGGTAGACATCGGCCGGGGATATCAGATCGGCCAGTTCGCCCTCAGCATCGCCGTGGGCCTGGCCGGCGGCGCGGTGGGCACGGCGTTGCTCTGGCTGACGCTCCGCACGCTGCGGCTCG
The DNA here is from genome assembly GCF_040302845.1 of Streptomyces sp. NPDC096323. Taxonomy (NCBI): domain Bacteria; kingdom Bacillati; phylum Actinomycetota; class Actinomycetes; order Kitasatosporales; family Streptomycetaceae; genus Streptomyces; species Streptomyces sp. NPDC096323. Next base: position 57,969 of record NZ_JBEOSI010000006.1, on the reverse strand, counting down.
GCGAGACGCTCGGTACGCTCGCGCAACTGACCACGGTGATCGCCGTGTCCGCGGGCTCCGACATCGTCAGGGACGACACGGGACTCATCGCCGCCATCGTCACGGGCCTCGCCGTCACGAACATCAAGGGTTTCGACATGCCCGCGCGGCGTCCCTTCTTCGAGACCCTGGCCCAGCTGATCATCGGGCTCCTGTTCCTCCACGATCACGCCGGCGTCACTCGTCCCTGTGCTCCTTCCCGCCCTCCACACGGCGGGCCTCTCGGCTGTCGCCGCGCGGCACGACTGCGTCATCTCGGTGCCTCACGTGATCGGTGACTACGTGCACCGCGGCGCCGTCCTCGTCGAAGTCCACGGCGGTACGTCGACGCCTGAGGACCGGCGCGTCACCGATCTCATCGCGCTCGGTCCCGAGCGGACGATCGAACAGGACCCCGCCTTCGCCCTGCGGGTGCTCGTCGACATCGCCATCCGCGCGCTCTCGCCCGCTGTCAACGATCCCACCACCGCCGTACAGGTCATCAACCACATCGAGTCGTTCCTCACCGTGGTAGGCCGGGCGCCGCTCCCCGGCCAGTACACGCCGGCCGGTGACGACGGCAGGCAGCGCCTCAGCCTGCGGGGGAGGGCGTGGGAGGACTACCTCCAGCTCGCCGTCTGGGAGATCCGCGACTACGGGGCGACGTCCGTACAGGTCTGCCGACGCCTGCGGGCCTTGCTCGAAGCGCTGCTCGACAGCCTGCCGCCGGCTCACCATCCGGCGGTCCGGGCAGAGATGGATCTCCTGAGTGCAGCGGTGGAGCGTGCGTTCCCCGATGCGGCCCGCCGTGTTGTCGCGCAGACGCCCGACAGCCAGGGCGTGGGCGGCCGCTCGCGGGGGTGACCGTGTCTCCAGCCACCCCGCAGCCCGCTCAGCCCGGAGCGACCCATCCATGCCGGACGGCATGGCCGCCGAGCTGCATCCGCGTCCGGACCCCGGCCAGGTCCATGAGGTGGCGCAGGCGCCGGTGCAGGGTGCGCGGTGACAGGCCGAGCTGCGCCGCCGCCGTGGGGTCGGTCAGGCCGGCCAGCAGCAGGGCGAGGATCTTCCGGTCGAGGTCGGTCGGGCCTTCCGCCGCGAGCTCGACGGCGGGTTCGGACTCTCCGCCCGCGCCCGGCAGTTCGAGCGGATGGGCGGTGCGCCATACCGTCTCGAACAGCGCGTCGAGCGCGTCCAGGAGGCCGCTGCGGTGCAGCAGTACGGCGCCCGGCTCCCCGGCCGGTGTGACCGCCAGCGGGACGAGCCCGAGTTCGGCGTCGGCCAGCACGAGTTTCATCGGCAACTGGTCGGCGACCCGCAGTTGCACGCCGTTGCGCAGGGACTCCGCCGCATCGGCGATGATGCCCGGCTCCGCCAGCACCGCCCGGTCCAGTACGGCCCTGAAATGTACGCCGCGACCGATGGCCATGGGCTCGGCCGAATTCTCGTCGGGCCGCACGGCGACGAACGGCGCGGTGATGAAGGAGCGGACCTGTGTGCGGGCCGCCTGCTGTACCTGGAGGAAGCGATGGCGGATCGCGTCGACGCCCGTGACGACCTCGATCAGGTCGCTGATGCTGCTCCCGGTCATCGCTGCCCGGTGCTCCTCGGCGAAGGTCACCAGCGCCTGCTCGGCCCTGCGCAGACCGTCCCGGCGCTGGCCGATGAGAGCGCCCAGAGCCATGGCAGGCGGCGCGGCGGTGAACCGGTCGTCCGCCGACCTGATCGCCAGCCCCCACTCGACCAGACGGCCCAGGGCCCTGTCGACGGGGGTCTGCGGGGCATCGAGCAGATCCGCCAGCAGCGCCGCGGGGCAGTCCGGCTGTCCGAGCAGCGCCCGGTAGACCCGCTCGTCATCGGGTTCGAGGCCCAGGACATCCAGCATCGTCGATCGACTCTCTTCCGCTTGCCGCAGCGGGGAGAGTATGCGCCATGGCGGCAGACCCTGAATAGTCCCTGGTGGGAGCAGGTGCGAGGGCAAGGGCCCCGGGGAGTCGCCTCCCCGGGGCCCGGTGGCGCGGTTCATCGCAGGCCGTACGCCCGGATGATCTCGTTGCTGACGCTGTAGCCGCGGTCCGTTCCGGCGCTCGCACGGACCGAGACGAAGCCGCCGGGCTTCTTCGCCGTCTTGAACGACCCGGTCCAGTACCCGTCGGCTCCCTTGGCCAGGGTCACCTTCTGCCAGGTGGCGCCGTCGTCGTACGAGACGTCGAGCTTCACCGTGCCGACCTTGCCCGGCACGGTTCCGGAGTCCATCGACACCGGCTTGATCCCGATCTTCTGGGTCGCACCGGCTCTCACGTCGCCGTGCAGGTCCGACTCCAGTTTGTAGTCCAGATTCAGCACCGAGAACCGCTCGAAGAGTTCCGAGTCGACGGTGCCGGACATGAACGTCCACTCCGTGTGGGTGCGCGTCGACAGCCGGAAGACGTCGCCGGGCCGTTCGGCGTCGAGGACGGCGCGGTACGGCAGGTTGCCCGCGGGCACCTCCTGCCACTGCATGTCTCCGCTGACCGGGTTGTCGTGGATCAGGGTGTCGCCCTGGAAGACCTTCAGGTGGGACGGAGTCTCACCCCAGGGCAGGTAGCCCCCGAGCCGCATGGTGTCGCTCGCGGAGGCCCATGCCTGCACGTTCCATGTCATGTAGTTCTGCCAGCGGGAGTTGTACACACCGAAGGACTCGCCCTGGCCCGGCCGGGTCGCCGGAGCGAACCAGTTCAGTCGGGTGGTGGTGCCCTTGGCGTACGTGTTGTCGCCCGACACCATCACCCAGGGCAGGGTTCCGTCGACGCCCTGCGCATGGAACTCCCGCCACACCTGGCCCGGTGTCACCCATTCGGTGCGGGTGCCCGGGTGCCACTCCGCCTCGGGGAAGTTGAACGACGGGCTGAGGCTGAAGTCGGAGCGGTAGCCCTCCGCGAGCCCGCCCTTCGCGGCCGCGTAGTAGCGGGCATCGATCCGGGCCAGGTCGCGCTGGGCCGGCTGGTAGACCAGGGGCCGGTCCGGCACCTGGCCGGGGTACTCCCGGGTCAGGTCGTAGACGAACGGCGTGTACTCGGTCTGCTGCACGGTCAGCTTCAGGGCGCCGCCCTTGGCCATCGAGACGAGTGACTTGCCCGCGTCGCGGTGCACGGTGGCGACCGGGATGGCCGACTCGCCGACGTACTCCATCAGGGCGCCGACGCCGTCGTTGACCACGATCAGTGCCTTCGCACCGGCCGCGGCCGCCGCCTCGGCGCGCTCCTGCGGCGCGACCTCGTCGCTGCGTGTGACGACGACGACCTTGCCCTTGGCCTTGATCTTCTCGTACGCGGCCGCCTCGCCGTTTCCTGCCCAGACGGCGTCCAGCCGGTCCGTGGCGGTGCCCAGGGCGCTGCCGGCCTGCGCCAGCGCGTCGAAGCGGAGCCGACCGCCCATGGCGCTCAGGCCGAGTACCGGCTCGCCCTTGCGCCAGCGGGTGGTCAGGAGGAACTCGCCCTGCTTCATCGGCTTCGTCGGCGCGACATAGACGTCGTCGTACGACGGCGGCAGCACGTACGCGCTGCGGAAGTCCGTGAACGGGTCGAGGCCCTTGTAGTGGACGTTGAAGTCGACCTTGCGCTGACGGTCCTCGGTGCGTTGCGGCGCCTCGGTCCGCAGCAGGCGGGCCTTGCTCGCGTCCAGCACCACGTCCGCGGAGGCGTTGCCGAGCACCGTCTCCGGTGCGACGAGCACGGCCAGGCCCGAGCGGTCCGCCTTCTCGCCGGCCACGTCGAGGTACGCCGCGACGGTGTAGAGACCGGGCGCCATGCGCATGGTGGTGGAGCCGTCGACGTAGACCGACCACGGCCAGAAGTCGCCGGCCAGGTTGACCGTGACCATGCCGGCGGCGGGCTTGCCGTCCCGGCCGACCAGCTTGATGTTCAGGTCGTAGCGCTCCTCCTCCTTGAGCAGCGCCACGGAGGTGCGGGTCACGGGCTTCCCCGTGACCGCGTCGGTCCCGATCACGTAGCCGGCATGCCGGCCCGCCGGGGCCGCCTTCGGGTCACCGGTCACCGGGACGGTGGCGGTGCCGCCCGCCCGTACGGTCACCGAGGTGGCGCCCAGGGCGAACGGGCCGTCGGCGTCGGTCAGCGTCAGGTTCAGCGTGACGTCGGCGGAACCCGTGTTGGTGAGGGTCAGGTCCTTCGTGACGGCGACGTCGCCCGGCTCGTGCGGCCAGGTGTAGTTGCCGAAGAAGAGCGATCCGGTGCTGCGGACCGAGGTGCTCACGGCGGCGGCGACGTCGACGCGGCCGGTGCCGACCTCGTACGGCGTATACCCGTCCGCCAAGCCCTTCACGGTGCTCATCAGCTGTTCCTTGAGCTGCGCGCCGGTCCAGTCCGGGTGCCGCTGAGCCAGGATCGCCGCTGCGCCGACCACGTGCGGTGTGGCCATCGACGTGCCGCTGATGGTGCGGTAGAGGCCCTCGCCCCCGTCGGTCATCTCCTGCGAGCGGGCCGAGGTGATGTCCACCCCGGGCGCCGAGATGTCCGGCTTCATGCCGCCGGAGTACGCCAGCGGGCCGGTGCTGGAGAAGGACGCGAGCCGGTCCTGCTTGTCCGTGGCGGCCACGGTCAGCGCGGAGGCGGCCGCGCCGGGAGCGGAGATACTCTCCGGGCCCGCGTTGCCGGCGGCTATGACGAACAGCGTGCCGTACTGCTCGGACAGCGCGTCGACCATCTGCGACATCGGGTCGCTGCCGTCCGTCGGGTAGGAGTCGCCGAGGCTCATGTTGACGACGTCCGCACCCGTCTCGGCGGCCCACTGCATGCCGGCCATGACCCAGGAGTCCTGGCCGGAGCCCTCCGCACCGCCGAGCACCTTGCCGACGAACAGATCGGCGCCGGGCGCGACGCCCTTGTTGTCGCCGCCGGACGCGGCGCCCGAACCCACGATCGTGCCGGCCACATGCGTACCGTGCCCGTTGACGTCGGTGACGGCCTCACCCGGCACGAAGCTGGCGGTGCCGTCGATCAGCCCCGCGAAGTCGGGGTGGTTGACGTCGATGCCGGTGTCGAGCACCGTGACCTTGACGCCCTTGCCGTTGTACCCGGCCGCCCAGGCCTCGGGCGCGCCGATCAGCGGCACGCTCTCCTTCAGGGCGGCTCTCACCCGGCCGTCGAGCCACAGTTTCTCCACACCAGCGCTCAACGTCGCGCTGCCCTGCGGGGCGACGCCGGCCCAGAAGGTGCGGGCCTGCTGCTTGTCGGCGCTGAGCGCGGCACCGTGGATGCCGTCGAGCTTGCGGGTCAGCTTGCTGCCCCGCGGGGCCTTCGGCTCGACGGCGGAGCGGGACTTCGAGCGTTCGTACGTCGCGATGAGCGGCAGCGCGGCCGACTTCGCGTCGTCATAGCCCATCTCGATCAGGTCGGTGACGTTGAACAGCCGCCGGTCCAGTTCGTCCTTGGCCAGCAGCGGCTCCGCCTCGTCCGGGGTGACGAACAGGTCGCCCTTGATCTCTTGGATCTTGACGCCGCCGACGGCGTGGTCCGGCCGGTCGACGTCTGCGGTCTGTTTGCCGTCGGCCATCGTGGTGACGGTGACGACGTCGCCGGTGACCAGGGTGACCTTGTGGGTCGCCGAGGGCGTGGCGGGTGCGGTGGGCTTGCTCGGAGCAGCTTGTGCGGGCGCTTGCAGAACGGCAAGCCCCGACGCCAGAAGCGGCACCGCGGCGGCAGCCGAGATCAGCTGTCGGCGCCTGCGCCGGAAGGCGGAAGACTGAAAGGGGGAGAACATGGCACGGGTCTATCCGCAGGCGACGCCCGCCGTGAAGGCCTGAGGGCGGCAAGTCCTTGCCATGGCAAGGACTCGACAGCGGTAAACGGCTGGAAGCCGGGCAAGGCGCCCATGGAGCCGGCGTTCACGGACCGGGCGCAGCGCGATGCGGCAGGCTGCCCGTCGCTCGGGGGCGGCTCTGCCGGCGCAGGGATCGTTGCGTCCAGCGACCCGAAAGAGGGTCGATCTAGCATGCACCTGTCAAAAATATAATCACGCCGACTCGGGCGCGGGGCGGTTGCGGGTGCAGGAAGCGGGCCGGGGCCGGGGTTCCGTCGCCCGAACCCGGCGCCGGTCCTCCCGACCTCACCCCGCACGTCAGGCGACGCGGGCGCTCCGGACGCTGCCCGACGGCGTGCTCACCGGCCCGCCTCGGCCGCGACTGAGGGGCAGGTCCTCACCGCCCCGCCCCGTGCGCGTCCCTGAGGTCACGCTTGAGGACCTTGCCGGTGGCGTTGGTGGGCAGGGCCGCGCGGAACTCCACGATGCGGGGGTACTTGTAGCCGGCCATCTCCTCCCTGCACCAGGCGACCAGCTCTTCCTCGGTGAGCGTCGCTCCCTGGGCGAGGACCACGCATGCCTTGACCTCCTCGCCGTGGCGGTCGTGCGGAACGCCGATGACGGCCGCCGTGCTCACGAACGGATGGGTGAGCAGCACTTCCTCGATCTCCCGGGGATAGACGTTGAAGCCACCGCGGAGAATCATGTCCTTGGCCCGGTCCACGATGTAGAACCATCCGTCGGAGTCGCGACGAGCCAGGTCACCGGTGCGGAACCAGCCGTCGCGCATCACCTCGGCCGTCGCCTCGGGCCGGTTGAGGTACCCCTTCATGACGTTGTGGCCGCGGACGACGATCTCTCCGGTGGCGTCGGCGTCGCGCACCGGGATCCAGTCCTTGTCGACCAGGTCCACCTCCACTCCCCAGACCGGGAGCCCGATGGAACCCGGGCGCACCTTCTGGCCGCGCGGGGCGAAGGTGACCACAGGACTGGTCTCCGAGAGGCCGTACCCCTCCATGATGGTGACCCCGAAGCGCTCGCTGAACCGGCGGTGGATCTCGACCGGCAGTGCGGCGCCGCCCGACCCGGCCATCCGCAGGTTCACGGCGATCTGCGACGGGTCCACGTCGGGTGCGTCCGCGTCGAGCAGGGCCCAGTACATCGTGGGAACACCGGCGAAGAAGGTGACCGCGTGACGCTGCATCAGGTCCAGGGCGGACCCGGCGTCGAAGCGCGGTAGCAGTACCAGAGTCGCCCCCGAGGCGAGCCCGGCGTTCATCTGCACGACCTGGCCGAAGGAGTGGAAGAGCGGCAGGGCTATCAGGTGTACGTCGTGCTCGACCTCGCCGAACAGCTTGTGGCAGGTCAGCACATTGAGCATCACGTTGGAGTGGCTGAGCTCGGCGCCCTTGGGCGTACCCGTGGTGCCGGAGGTGTAGAGAACGACCGCCGTGTCACCGGACTCGGTGGCCACCGTCTCGAAGTCCGCGCTCCGGCCTGCCAGCGCCGCAGTCAGGGTCTCGGCGCCCGTGATCGGCGAGTGCGGGGTAGGGGTGGCGGTCATGAGGAAGAAGTTCTCGCAGCCGGGAGTCACTCCGAAGCCGGACCAGCCCTCCAGGCCGATCGGAAGATCCGGGCTGCCTTCGAAGCAGAAGTAGGCTTTTGCCCCTGAGTCGGCCAGGTGATAGGCGATCTCGCGGCCCTTGAGCAGAACGTTGAGCGGGACGACCACCGCGCCCGCCTTGAGGATGCCGTAGTAGACGATCGGGAACCACGGAAGGTTGGGGCAGGACAGGGCGACCTTGTCGCCCGGCCGGATACCGCGCGCGTGCAGCAGGCCGGCCACGCGGCGGGCGGCCGCGTCCAACTCCGCGTAGGTCAGCCGCTGTACGCCCAGGACGACCGCCGTGCGGTCGGGCACCGTTCGGGCGCTGCTTTCCAGCAGCGTGGCGAGATTGAGCATGAGGTCTCCGTAGGGGATGGTCTGCGAGCGTGGGGCGTTGGCGGCTGCGGCGGGCGCCGGGCGCTGTTGGTCAGCCGCGCAACGCGGCAGCGAAGAGTGCGGGGAGTTTGGTCAGGCCCGGCGCCGCCGTGAAGCGGGTGAGGCGCTGCACCGTGGTCAGCGCCGTGCGGTGGGTGACGAAATACGGGGGGCGCGGGGACAGCGACGGGTCGCCCGTGAGAAGACCGCGCGGAGCGGGGGCGAAGGGGGCGCGCAACACGGTCTTCTCGATGTCTTCGAGCATGAAGGCGTTGTGCACGAAGCCGATGCCGCTGCCGATGTCCTGGCGCGTGTGGCCGGGGAACGCTCCCCAGGGGGTGAAGCCGAGCAGGAATCCGACACCCGACCAGCAGTTGACGCCGAGGGTGCCGTAGCGCAGTCCGGCGATGGCGAGGCGCACCGCCTCCGGGTTGCTCTTCTCGGTCCTCGGATGGACGATCAGCGTTGCACCGAGGGTGCCGGGCAGGGTGTCGTTGGCGAAGTCGACGGCATGGCGGAGGAAATCGGCCGGAGTCGCGCCCGGCAGGCGTACGACGCCCAGCGCGCTGCCGAAGACCTCGCCGATGACGAGCAGGTCGTCGTGGTCCGTGATGTCGGGCACGAGCAGCCGGCAGCCGTCGCCGTATGCCTCCGCCGTCGCATGTGCGGCTTGGACGGAGGCGAGGCGATCGGCGGCGCCGGGGTAGTAGTCGGCGCGCTCGGGAAGCGCGCGCAGCACGCGCCGGATCTCGTCGAGCAGCCGGTCGGAACCGTCCCAGTCACGCGGCAGGACCAGGACCTGGCTGGCGATGCAGTTGTGGCCGGAGTTGTTCATCTTGCTGGTGACGATGTGCTCGGCCTGGAAGCGGAAGTCGGCGTCGCTCCACGGGCCCGGTGTCACGATGCAGGGGCTGACCCCGCCCAGTTCGCTGCTGAGGGGCTTCGCTGTCAACGGGAGGTCGTCACGCCGGCGTTGCTCGGCGCCCTCGTCGGTGCCCCAGACGATGGCGTCGTGGGTACGCTCGCTGCCGGTGACATGAATGGTGTCGACGCCTTCGTGGTGGGCGAGATAGCCGCCCTCGGCCGCGCCGCCGTCGACGAAGCGCAGCCAGCCCCGTTCGATGAACTCGGCGAAGACGTACTCGAAGTGGGGGCGCACGTAGGCGTTGACCGGGTTCATCTTGGCGATGACGACCTGACCCTCGGCGTAGAGCTTGTGCAGGATGTCCAGCGCGGTGATGGCGGCGACGTTGCCGGCGCCCAGCACGAGGGCCACGGCCGGATCCCTCTGCCTGCCCCGGTACTCACCCGCGGCGCACGCCCGTGCCTGCTCCGCGGTGACGCCGGGGCGCATCCACACCTGGGCTGTGAACCCGTTGAGCAGCAGGGCGTCCCAGCCGGTGCCGGGAAAGACGTCCACACGGGTGTGGCCGTCCTCCTCGTGCACCGCCTTGCCGTCGACAGGGTCCTTGCCCGCGGCGATCCTTCGAAGGACGTGGAGATACGCCCCGGTGTTCTGGGCCACGGCCCAGGGGCCACCGATCCAGTCCTCGGCCGCCCAGCGGGAGTCCGGTTCGTACCCCTTGGCCCGGGCGCCCGCGCCGGCCATCTCGACCGCCCGCGAGATGACGCGCGGCTGCAGCCGCTCCAGAAGAGCGATGCGTTCGGTGAGCGGGGTGGTGGACCAGGACTCGGCGTTGCCGCGTACGTCGGCGACGGTGCGGTCGAGGAAGGAGGTGTCGAGAGCGCTGGTATTCAACGTCGTTCCTAGGAGAGGCGGAGTGGGAAGGGGGACCTGCTCCGGGGATTGCGCGACGAGCAGGCATGCGCGTGCAGTCACGCGGACAGCCTGCGGGCGTCGCGGTCCGGGTCGATCAGGGCGAGGGCGGCTGTTCCGCTCAGCAGGAGTACGGCACCGGTGATCAGGACGGCGTAGTGGTAGCCCTCGGCACCGTAGGTGTCCACGAGGTGCCCGATCAGCGTCGGAGCGATCAGCCCGGCGGTGGTCACCACGGCGTTCATGCTGCCGAGGGCGCCGCCGCGACGATCGGCCGGAGCCAGTTCCGTGACGGTGGTGACGGCGATGCTGCTCATCGCTCCGGCGAGCCCGAATCCGGCGATCAGGAGCAGGGCGGTGAGGATGCCGGCCGAGGCCAGTGGCAGGGCCAGGCATGCCGCGGCTGCCATGAGCAGGAGAACACCGCCGACTCCGCCGCGCGCCCACCGGCTGGCCGTTCCCCGACGGAGCAGCCATCCGGTCAGGCAGGCCTGGCCGATCACCGCGACGCCGCCCAGCCCCCAGACCAGCATCAGCACCCGGGTGGATCCGGACGAGGTGTAGCCCAGCGCGTCCTGAAGGTAGGAGGGGAGCCAGACCAGGGCGAAGGCGATGACCCAGTAGGTTCCGAAGTAGGCGGCGGTGGCACCGATCCATGTACGGGTGGCGAGGATCCGGCGGTACGGAATCCCGCGCTGCGCGGAAACCGTCCGGGAACCGGCGCCGGCCCTCGCGTCACTCACGTCGTGGGACCCGTCCGGTGCGGCCGCATAGGGCCCCTCCCCGCCGAGGGAGATCCACAGCAGCGCCCAGACCGCACCGGCCAGGGCCACTGCGGTGACGGCCGAGCGCCAGCCGTGGTGCTCGATCACCCAAGTGAGAACGGGAGCGGCGACCAGCACACCCAGGGTGATCCCGAGGGTGATCAACGCGCCGGGCAGGTTGCGTCGGTGGTTGGGGAACCAGGACAGGGTGGCCTGTTGGGCGACAGGGAAGGCGGGCCCCTCGGCGGCCCCGAGCAGAACACGTGAGATGACGAGTACGGCAAGCCCCCCGCCCACTGCCATCGGTGCCTGGGAGACGGACCAGAGCACGGCCATAGCCAGGATGAGCCACTTGGGACGGACGCGGTCCGCGAGCAGCCCCACCGCGGCACCGGAGATCGAGAACAGCAGGAAGAAGGCGCTGCTGGCGAGCCCGAAAGCCGAGGCGGACAGTCCCAGGTCCTGTCGGATCTCCTCCGCGGCCAGACCCATTACGGACTTGTCGGCGAAATTGATCATCATGAAGACGAGGAGCAGCGCGGTGACGGTCCACGCTCTGCGCCTCTTTCCGCTCGGCGCCTCCGGAGGGCCGGCAGGCACAGCAGGTGCAACATCGGTGTCGGTCACAGAGGGGCTCCGCGGAGACTCGGTGGGCAGGGGGGAGGAGGGCTCGGAGGCCGTTCAGGCCAGCGGGACGCCGGCGACGGCTATGCGCTCCATGACACGGCGCTGCGGGAAGTAGTCGTTGATCGCGTAGTGCTGGGTGGCGATGTTGTCCCAGACGGCGACCGAGCCCGGCTGCCAGCGGAAGCGCACCTGGTACTCGGGGATGCGGGCCTGGAGTACGAGCTCGTCGAGCAATTCACGGCTCTCCGGGTCGGACAGGCCGACGATCCGGGTGGTGAAGGGCTCGTTCACGTAGAGCAGCCTGCGTCCGGTGCGCGGGTGGCGGACGACCACCGGGTGCTCGACGGCCGGCAGGTTCTGGCGGTGCGCCGTGACCTGGCTGTCAGTCATCAGCGCGCCCCAGCTCGGTACCCAGTCGTGCACGGCGGTAAGGCCCTCGATCCGGGCCTTCATGGCATCGGTGAGGTTGTCGTAGGCCGCCGCCATGTCCGCCCACATGGTGTCGCCCCCGGCGGAGGGGACCTCGACGGCCCGCAGGACGGAGCCGAGCGCGGGCGCGGCCATGAACGAGTGGTCGCTGTGCCAGATGTTCTCGCTGCCCATGGCCATGGCGTCCTTGGCCAGGCGTGAGACGCCGATGCTGTCGCCCTTCGGGAAGAAGGGGTTGGCTTCCGGCACGCCCCACAGGCCGGCGAACGTGAGCTGGGACTGCGGCTCGAAGGAGTGCTGATCGCGGAAGAAGAGCACCTTCCATTCCAGCAGCGCCTGCCGGATCTCCTCGGCGAGGTCCTCGCCGATCGGACGGGAGAGGTCGACGCCTTCGACCTCGGCACCGATGTGCGGGGTCAGTGGGCTGATGCCGACGAGCCGGTAGGCGGGCTGCTCCGCGCCGGGCCCGATGCGGTCGAGCCTGCGCTTTCCGTAGTGCATCAGCGGCTTGTCGAGTGCGGGGGTGGGGGCGGGGGCGGCGCTGTTCATGGGTCCTCCGTAACGAGCCGGGAAATCGTTACTGGAAGTATCGTTATTCGGGCCTGGAGAGACAAGGGCCTGGTCGCTTGAAAATCCGAAGCCGGAAAAGCCGCTGGGGGAGGCCGTCAGCCGCCTGTGCCGACCGCCTGGGTGACGAGATCGACGAGCGCGTCGACGAAGCGGGCGTCGGGCAGCTCCAGCTCACCGATCAGCCGGAAGATCAGGGGCGCGGCCACCAGGGTCGCAGCGGCACGGACGTCGGTGTCCGGGCCGACGTCACCGCGGGCGATGCCTCTTTCGAGGATGCGCCTCGTCTCGCTCGTGATCCGCTCGGTGTACTGCGCGTACTGGCTCCGCACCGCGCCGGTGTCCGCCGACGCCCCGATGAGGCCCGCGATCAGCCGGTCCGAACCCGGCAACCGGTAGGCCTCCAGGCGCGCGGTCAGTACGTAGCGGAGCTCGGCGCGGAAGTCGCCCAGGTCGGGCACCGACAGGACGCCGATGCGGGTTTCCGCGGCGGCGATGAGCAAGTCCTGCTTGGTGGGCCACCGTCGGTAGATGGCGGGCTTGCTCACCCCGGCCAGGGCCGCGACCGCGTCCATCGTGACCGCTCCGATGCCCTGCTCGGTCACCAGGCCCACGACCGCGTCGAGGACGGCGCCGGTGACCCGTTCCTCCCGTGGTCGACCCGGCCCCCGTACGGCCCCGTCCGGCTGCATGCGCACCATGCGCAGAGACTACGCGGGGAGTGGGCGAGTGCGGAGAAGGGGCCCCGTAGTCGGCCAGTCCGCCCCCATCAACGGTCTGACCTGCGAGGACCTCACGCGGAGTGCCTCGCGGGCCGGTGCGGCAGGGCCTCGCCGGGTTGTTTCCAGCGCCTCGCCAGGACGGGCCGCCCTTGCTGGCCTACGCTTGCTCGAGCGAGGCCGAAAGGGGCTCAAAATGGATGAATACCCCCCCATCGAGGACCATGGTCTGATCGGTGACCTTCAGACCGCGGCTCTCGTGAGCACGGACGCGACGATCGACTGGTTCTGCTGTCCGCGCTTCGATTCACCCAGCATCTTCGGCGCTCTGCTCGACCGGCGGCGGGGCGGTCACTTCACCGTCGGACCGGCTGCGGACACGTACACCACCAAGCAGCTCTACCACCCGGACACCGCGGTCCTGGTGACGCGCTTCATGACGGAAGCCGGAGCCGGTGAAGTGATCGACTTCATGCCGGTGACAGGCACCACCGCGACCGGCCGGCACCGTCTCGTCCGCATGCTGCGCTGTGTCCGGGGCAGCATGACGTTCGAAGGCGAGATCGCTCCGCGCTTCGACTACGGCCGCAAGCCGCACGAGCTGCACATCACGGAGCACGGGGCCCTGTTCACCTCGCAGGACATGAACCTCGCCATCCACGCGGTCCGAGAACCCGACGACGAGCGGCTGCTCAATATTCTCTCGGGCGACAACGACCTGCGCTTCACGCTGACTTTGCAGGCCGGCCAGCAGCGTGGGCTGGTGATGGAGTCGTCCCCCGACGGGCCGCCCCACCAGATCCGGGTAGCCGATTTCGAGCAACTGTTTGACGAGACGGTCGGCTTCTGGCGCTCCTGGCTGGGGCAGTCCACCTACTCCGGCCGTTGGCGCGAGTCGGTCGAGCGTTCAGCCGTGACGCTGAAGCTCATGACCTACGCGCCGACCGGCGCCCTGGTCGCGGCTCCCACGACGGCTCTGCCCGAGCAACTGGGCGGAGAACGCAACTGGGACTACCGGTTCACCTGGATCCGCGACGCGTCGTTCTCCGTATACGCCCTGCTGGGCATGGGGTTCAAGGAGGAGGCCGCCGCGTTCATCGACTGGCTGCACGCGCGCGTCAAGGAAGAAGCCGGCCAAGGGGACGGCACGGGGCCGCTGAACATCATGTACCGCGTCGACGGCTCCAGCGACATGATCGAGGAAACCCTGGAGCACTGGGAGGGCTACTGCGGCTCCGCCCCGGTCCGCATCGGCAACGGAGCGGCGACCCAGCGGCAACTGGACATCTACGGCGAGGCGCTTGACAGCATCTACTTCGCGCACCAGCACGGCATGCACCTCGATCACAAGGGCTGGTCGGCGACGCACACCCTTCTCGACTGGCTCGTCGACCACTGGGACCAGCCCGGAGAGGGACTGTGGGAGACCCGTGGCGGACAGAAGGACTTCACCTACGGCCGGGTGATGTCCTGGGTGGCCTTCGACCGGGCGCTGCGCATCGCCTACGACGACGGCCGCCCCGCGGCCCGCGGGCGCTGGATGGAAACGCGTGACGAGATCTACGCGCAGGTGTTCAGCCGGGGATGGGACCCGAACAAGCAGGCGTTCGTCCAGCACTACGGCGAAGATGTCCTCGACTCCTCGCTGCTGCGGATGCCCACGGTCGGCTTCATCACGCCGGACGATCCGATGTGGAAGTCCACGCTGGACGCGATGGAGCGCGAGCTGGTCAGCGACAGCCTCGTCTACCGCTACAACCCCGAGGCGTCACCCGACGGGCTGCGGGGCTCCGAGGGAACGTTCTCCCTGTGCACCTTCATGTACGTCGACGCCCTGGCGCGCGCCGGACGCACCGACCAGGCGAGGCTGGTGCTGGAGAAGATGCTCACCTACGCCAACCACCTGGGCCTGTACTCCGAGGAGATCGGCCTGACGGGACGGCAGTTGGGCAATTTCCCGCAGGCCTTCACACACCTGGCCCTGATCGACGCGGCGATCACCCTGGACGCGATGCTCGACGGGAACCGCAAGGGCGGGAGGTAGCGGGCAGCCCCTGTCCGCCGGCGCCGACTCGCGAGGAGCGAGCGGCCGTGTGGTGTCGGGCACAAGCGGCATCCGCTCCCGTACGTCCCCGACGGCCCGGCAGCCGCGCGGTGCCGGGCCCCGGCGGCTGTCGGCAGCCGCTGACAGGCTCCGGCCGCCCCCTGCGGCAGTGACGCACATCTCTACCCCGGGGGCCTGCGGGGTGGCACTGTGGTCGGGTCCTCGCGGAGTGCCGCAGGGCCTGCCCCGTCCTGCGGCGCAGGTCGTCAGCGCTCCCACCAGGGCACCGACTGCCGGCCGACCGAACGAGATGCCATGACCGCGACTGCCGCCGCAACCACCACCCACGCCCGCCGCCGCGCTCGGACCGGAGGGCCCGAGGACGGCTCCAAGCTGCTGGAGAACGTCCTCGGCTGGACGCTCGTCGTCGTCATCGCCATGTTCGTCACGCAGCTCGGCCTCATGTGATCCGCCTCCGTCCCCGGACCTGACAGGGGCGGGGAGCCCACCCGGCTCCCCGCCCCTGTCAACCGGTGACGGATACCGTCCGATCGGGCATACTCAAGCCGCCACAGCTGCTGACCCGCACCTCCCGCAACCCGGGAGGGCAACATCGGCTGGGCAGCAGTGTTTTCCGGACATCGTCCGGAGATCCCCCGGCGGCGCCGCTCACACCCCGCGCGTGCGACCGCCGCAACGCCCGACAGGGAGGAGAGCGCCGTCATGCCCGACCGTGCCCCGCAATCGGTGGAACGCCGTCTGCCCAGCGAGGAGTCCAGGCAACTCATCGCGCTCGTACGCGACATCGCCCAGCGCGAGATCGCGCCGCAGGCCGCCGCCGAGGAGGACGCGGGCCTGTTCCCGCGCGAAGTATTCACTCTGCTCTCCGAGTCCGGCCTGCTCGGCCTGCCCTACGACTCCGCCCACGGAGGCGGGGACCAGCCGTACGAGGTCTATCTCCAGGTCCTCGAGGAACTCGCCGCCGCCCGGCTCACCGTCGGACTCGGCGTCAGCGTCCACTCCCTCGCCTGCCACGCGGTCGCCGGTTACGGCACCAAGGAGCAGCAGGCCGAACACCTCCCCGCCATGCTCGCGGGCGGCCTGCTGGGCGCCTACTGCCTCTCCGAGCCCGCCTCGGGCTCCGACGCCGCCTCGCTGCGCACCAAGGCCGTACGGGACGGTGAGGACTGGGTCGTCACCGGCACCAAGGCGTGGATCACCCACGGCGGCATCGCCGACTTCTACACGGTCCTGGCGCGCACCGGCGTCGACGGCCCCCGCGGCATCACCGCCTTCCTCGTCCCCGGCGACGCGGCCGGCCTGAGCGCGGCCGTTCCCGAGAAGAAGATGGGGATGAAGGGCTCGCCCACCGCCCAGCTCCACTTCGACGGCGTGCGGATCCCCGACGCGCGCCGGATCGGCGAGGAGGGGCAGGGCTTCGCGATCGCCCTGTCCGCGCTCGACTCCGGCCGGCTGGGCATCGCCGCCTGTGCCATCGGCGTGGCCCAGGCGGCGATGAACGAGGCCGTCGCCTACGCGACCGGGCGCAAGCAGTTCGGCCGCCCCATCGCGGACTTCCAGGGGCTGCGGTTCATGCTGGCCGACATGGCCACCCAGATCGAGGCGGGCCGTGCCCTCTACCTGGAGGCCGCCCGGCTGCGCGACGCGGGGAGCCCCTTCTCGCGACGGGCGGCCATGGCCAAACTGTTCTGCACGGACGCCGCGATGCGGGTCACCATCGACGCCGTCCAGGTGCTCGGCGGATACGGGTACACGCTGGACTTCCCGGTCGAGCGGCTGATGCGCGAGGCGAAGGTGCTGCAGATCGTCGAGGGCACCAACCAGATTCAGCGAATGGTCATCGCCCGCCACCTCGCGGGTCCTGAGACGCGCTGACCCGCAGCGGCCGGTCCGACCACACCGGCGTCGTCATGATCCGGTTCCACTCCTGATCATGGCGGCCCGGCAGGGTCCTGCCGGTGCTCTCCCAGTGCCGGAGCAGCGCCCGGTAGAGGGGCGGATCGGTCGAGTGGGGCGTCGACCGCGCCGCTCGCGGCGCCGGGTGGGCCGGGTCCGCCGGCGCGGACGAGGTGCTGGACTGCGGAACCGATTCTTCGGAGGGCGGAGCGGCGAGACGGCGGCGACCGGGGCCGGCCGTGGAGTGCAGCAGGGTCATGCAGGGCCAACGGCGCGAGGCCGGGCCGGGTCACTGCCCGGCCGATTCGGGCGCGCGTTCGGCGGGTCATCCCCGGTGCGATGCGATGCCATGCCCGTCCCGTCCCGTGCCGTACGCACCCGAACGGCTACGGAGCGCCGCACCACGCGGAGCCGGGCTCCGTCACGGTGCGGGCGGTCCGCCTCCGGCGCCCCGGCGCCCTGCGGTGGCCTCGGTATCAGGCGGCGTGGCGACGCAGCTGATGCGGTACCCGCAGCGGACGCGAGCCTGCGCCGCCGGCGTGCGAGAAGGGCTGCATCCGCCAGTCGAGCCCCTGAGGCAGCGTCAGCAGCAGGGCCGTCTCCTGTTCCTGGACATCGGCCGACTCGTCGGCGGGCCGGGCCTTCGAAGCGGCACGGCCGGTCCCGGCGCACACCGTCAGGACGAACGGGTTCCACGGCGTGGGGCACAGCGCGTGCTCCGGCAGCACGTCCTCGTCCGCCAGGAGCGCGATGGGCTGTGAGCAGTCCGGGCAGACGACCCGGTACATCTCGAAGGTGTCGTACGCGTCGGGATCGGTGTCCTCGAAAGGATCAACGGGCTCCGGTTCGGTACGTCCGGTGAGCTTCAGGCTCTGCATGGGTAATTCCCCCCTCGGGTGGGCCGACAAGGCGCCGCGGCCTCGACCACAGCAAGCACTTCCCGTAGCGCATCCGCCGTAACCGCGAGCCGCCCGGCTACCGGTGCGTAAACCTGTGGCATTGGTCACATGCCGCCCGCAGGTGCCCTTCACAGGGTCTCCACGGCTGTGCCTGGAGGGCCGGGGGCCATAGATTGATCCATATGGAGGAGCTGGACCGTCAAATCGTGGAGTTGCTCGTCAAGGACGGGCGGATGAGCTACACCGACCTGGGCAAGGCCACCGGCCTGTCCACCTCGGCCGTTCATCAGCGCGTCCGCAGGCTGGAGCAGCGCGGGGTGATCCGGGGCTATGCCGCGGTCGTCGACCCCGAGGCCGTCGGCCTGCCCCTGACCGCGTTCATCTCGGTGAAGCCCTTCGACCCGAGTGCCCCGGACGACATCGCGGAGCGGCTCGCGGGCGTCCCGGAGCTGGAGGCCTGTCACAGCGTCGCCGGCGACGAGAACTACATCCTCAAGGTGAGGGTCGCGACCCCGCTGGAGCTGGAGCACCTGCTCACCCGGATCCGTTCGCTCGCCGGCGTCTCCACCCGCACCACCGTCGTCCTCTCCACGCCGTACGAGGCGCGCCCGCCGCAGATCTGAGGGGGCCGCGCACGGCGCCTGCCCCGGCAGGCGGGAGACTGGTGCCCATGACCGAGAGCACCGCCCCCCAGAGCGAACACCGCACCGTGCTGCTGCGCGGTGGAGACGTCCACAGCCCCGCCGACCCCTTCGCGACCGCCATGGTCGTCGAACGGGGCCATGTCGCCTGGGTGGGCTCCGAAGGGGCCGCCGACGCCTTCGCCAGCGGTGTCGACGAAGTGATCGACCTCGACGGCGCCCTGGTCACTCCCGCGTTCACCGACGCGCACGTCCACACCACGTCCACCGGTCTGGCACTCACCGGCCTCGACCTCTCCGGCGCCCGCACCCTCGGTGAGGCCCTTTCTCTCGTACGGACGTACGTGGCGGCGCACCCCGCCGACCGGGTGGTCCTGGGGAACGGCTGGGATGCCACGCGCTGGCCGGAGCAGCGTCCGCCCACGCGCGGTGAGCTGGACGAGGCGGCGGGCGGGCGCGCGGTCTACCTGCCGCGGATCGACGTGCATTCGGCGGTCGTCACCACCGCGCTGCTCGACCTCGTCCCCCGGGTCACCTCGATGGCCGGCTACCGGCCCGACGCGCCGCTGACGGGCGCCGCCCACCACGCGGTGCGCGCGGCCGCCCACGACGCCGTCTCGCCGCGTCAGCGCGCCGACGCCCAGAAGGCCGCGCTGGCTCACGCGGCCTCCCTCGGGATCGGCACGGTCCACGAGTGCGGCGGCCCGGACATCTCCGACGAGGAGGACTTCACCTCGCTGCTCAAGCTGGCGGCGGGGGGAGCGGGGCCGCGGGTCTTCGGCTACTGGGCCGAACAGGTCGCCGACGAGAAGGACGCCCGGCGCGTCCGGGAGCTCGGCGCGGTGGGTGCGGCGGGCGACCTCTTCGTCGACGGGTCGCTCGGCTCGCATACCGCCTGCCTCCACGAGCCCTACGCCGACGCGCCGGTATCCGGCACCGCCCATCTGGACGCCGCGCAGATCGCCGCCCACGTCGCCGCCTGCACCGAGGCGGGACTCCAGGCCGGCTTCCACGCCATCGGCGACGCGGCGCTGACCGCCGTCGTCGACGGCATCAGGGCGGCGGCCGAGAAGGTCGGCCTCGGCCGGGTGCGGGCCGCCCGGCATCGCGTCGAGCACGCGGAGATGCTCACGCCCGAGACCGTGGCCGCGTTCGCCGAACTCGGTCTGACCGCCTCGGTCCAGCCCGCCTTCGATGCCGCCTGGGGCGGTGAGGAGGGCATGTACGCCCGCAGGCTGGGCGCCGGGCGGGCGAGGACCCTCAACCCGTACGCGGCGCTCCTGCGGGCCGGTGTGCCCCTCGCGTTCGGCTCCGACAGCCCGGTGACCCCGCTGGACCCGTGGGGGACGGTGCGGGCCGCGGCGTTCCACCGCACGCCCGAGCACCGGATCTCGGTGCGGGCCGGCTTCACCGCCCACACCCGGGGCGGCTGGCGGGCCGTCGGCCGCGACGACGCGGGCACCCTGGTGCCCGGAGCCCCGGCCGACTACGCGGTCTGGCGGACCGCCGAACTGGTGGTCCAGGCGCCGGACGACCGGGTGGCGCGATGGTCGACGGATCCCCGGTCGGGGACGCCGGGACTGCCCGACCTCAGCCCCGGCGGCGAACTCCCGGTCTGCCTGCGGACGGTTGTCTTCGGACAAACGGTCTATGTGCGGCCGAACGAGTGACCTACGGACATTTCGCACCGCCGATCGATGCCGCCCGCGTTCTGCCACGACCTGGGGATCTTCGGGACTGACCAGGCAAGTTCCGTAAACGGTGCAGGTCAGGCGACTATTGACAGAGTGCGCCCACCGGCCGGTAGGTTCGGCCGAGTCCACCACAGGACGTCCGACCGGGTAAAACTCCACGCAGTCGTCGAACGCCGCTGGGTCATGGGGCTGGTGTGCCGCACCGGCGCACCACCCCTGACAGCCAGGTTCAGCGTCCGCGCCTCGGGGGCGAGGGAAGGTTTCAGCCGGGCGGAGGGTGTGACCCGGGTGGGGCCCGGACGTTCAGTAGACAACGGCTCTAGGTCGACCCGCAGCCAGCGGGCCCCAGGTCGGCCCGAAGGGCGCCGGGCCCCGACCCGCAGTTCTGTCCGTACTTCCGCGCTTCTGTCCGCCGCCGCCGTCCACGCCGCCCGACCGGGTCGGTCGGTGTGCGCGCCGCGCTCGATATGGTGTGCATCTGCGTACGGACTTAAGGGGCAGTAAGTGAACGACGGCGGTCAGAGGCGATACGGCCCGCTCGGCAGGGTTCTGGTGATCATTCCGACCTATGACGAGGCCGAGAACATCAAGCCGATCGTCAGCCGGGTGCGCGCCGCCGTGCCGGAGGCCGACATTCTCGTCGCCGACGACAACAGTCCGGACGGCACCGGCAAGCTCGCCGATGAACTGGCCGCGACCGACGACCAGGTCCACGTGCTGCACCGCAAGGGCAAGGAAGGGCTCGGCGCGGCCTACCTCGCCGGCTTCCGCTGGGGCATGGACCACGACTACGGCGTCCTCGTCGAGATGGACGCCGACGGCTCCCACCAGCCCGAGGAACTGCCCCGCCTCCTCACCGCCCTCAAGGGCGCGGACCTGGTGCTCGGCTCCCGCTGGGTCCCGGGCGGCCGGGTGGTCAACTGGCCCAAGTCCCGCGAGATGATCTCCCGCGGCGGCAGCACGTACTCCCGGCTGCTGCTCGGGCTGCGGACGCGGGACGTCACCGGCGGCTACCGGGCGTTCCGCACCGAGACGCTGCAGGGCATCGGCCTGGACGAGGTCGCCTCGCAGGGATACTGCTTCCAGGTCGACCTGGCCCGCCGGGCGATCGAGGCCGGCTTCCACGTCGTCGAGGTCCCGATCACCTTCGTGGACCGGGAGATCGGTGACTCCAAGATGAGCCGCGACATCCTGGTCGAGGCGCTCTGGCGGGTGACCGCGTGGGGTGTCACCACCCGTGCGAACCGGGTGCTCGGCCGCCGGAACCCCTGACCGCGGGCGGGCGGCCTCCCGGCCCCTTACCCCGTCCGCACGCCGGTCCAGGCACACTGGGAGCATGACGACCGGCACCCCGCCCCCGACCGCCCGCAAGCGCTCGCGCGCCCGGACCTTCGTACCTCTCGCCATCGCCGCCTGGGCGGTGCTGGAGATCTGGCTGCTCACCGTGGTGGCGGACGTGGCAGGCGGGTTCACCGTGCTGCTGCTCCTGGCCGCGGGGGTCGTCCTCGGGGCGGTGGTGATGAAGCGGTCCGGCCGCCGCGCCTTCCGCAACCTCACCGAGACGCTCCAGCAGATGCCGGGACAGCCGGGGGCCGACGGCGCCTCGCCCGCCCCTTCGAGCACCCGGGGCAACGGCTTCCTGATGCTCGCCGGGCTCCTGATCATGATTCCGGGGATGATCTCGGACGTGGCCGGACTGCTGCTCCTGGTGCCGCCGGTCCGGTCGGCGCTCAGCGGGTACGCGGAGCGCTCGCTGGAACGGCGCATGAGGTCGGCGGGCCCCGGCAGCCTCTCGGACGCCTTCCAGCAGGCGCGGATGCACCGCCCGGACGGGAAGGTGGTCCAGGGCGAGGTGATCCGCGAGCGCCCCTCCGGCGCGGACGACGAGCCGCGCCCACCGCTGGCGCCGTAACGTCATTCGCCCGTCCGGCCGAGGCTGCCACATCACACCCGAGCCCGTGCGCGGCCGCGTCGGGCCGCGGTCACAGGTGGTCCTCAATCGCCGGACGGGCTCGGTTCCTCCAGGGCGCACAACGTTTTCCGAGGCCCGGCCCACAACAGAGCCGCGGGCCGCGACACACAAGGTGTCGCGGCCCGCGGCTCTGTCTCGATGCGGTGCTGTGCGGTCAGGCAGACTTCCTGCTGTCCCGCGGGTGCACGGCAATGTTCATGGCTCCGGAGCGCAGAACCGCCAGCCTCTCGGCCAGCACCTCCTCCAGCTCCTCGCGTGTGCGCCGCTCCATGAGCATGTCCCAGTGCGTACGCGCAGGCTTGCCCTTCTTCTCCTCGGGGCCATCCCCGTCCACCAGGAGTGCCGTGGCGCCACACGCCTTGCACTCCCACTCCGGCGGAATTTCCGCCTCTACCGAGAACGGCATCTCAAATCGATGTCCGTTCGGACATGCGTACTCCACCGCCTGGCGCGGGGCCAGATCGATGCCGCGGTCCGTCTCGTAGCTGGTAACCACGAGTCGCGTGCCGCGGAGAGCTCGCTCACTCATGAATCGTGCCTCCCGGGCTTGTCGCCCACAGGACAAATGTCGCTGTCGTCGTCATCCGGTCAACGTCCGGTCGGCGGCAAAGATTCCCGTTGCCGGTCATGCGTCGCCCGTCGTGCCGCTGCTTTTTCAGGTTTGCGAGTGTTGAAGTACCCGCCAATGCCCGGTTTGTCACATCTGGCGGAAGGTGTCACCCAACGGTTTGGATGCTTCCACTCGCAGTAACGGTCCTCCGGGCAGGCCAAAGGCGTACACTACCGGCCTTTCACTTCAACGTCTAAATCCGTTCGGGGACTGGATTCCCGGCCGCCGCCACCGCCCGCCGCACAGGCACCCTCGCGAGCAGCACGGAACCGGCCACGAAGAAGATCACCAACGAGATGATCGCATCCCGGTAACTGCCGCTCAGCTGGTACGCGAGCCCGAACACCAAGGGCCCCAGCCAGCTCAGCCCGCGGTCGCTCATCTCGTACGCGGAGAAGTACTCGGCCTCCTTGCCGCGCGGCACCAGATGCGAGAAAAGGGAACGGGACAGCGCCTGGCTGCCCCCGAGGACGAGGCCGATCGCCGCGGCCAGCGCGTAGAAGAAGACCGGTGAGCCGGCGGGCAGGAAGTAGCCCGCGACCAGGATCAGCGTCCAGACCACGAGCGAGCCGAGAATCGTGTGCTTCGCGCCGTGGACCCGGGCCATGCGCCCCATCCCGAGCGCCCCGGCGACCGCCAGCACCTGGACCAGCAATACCGCCGTGATCAGGGTCGTCTGGCTCAGGCCCAGTTCCTCGGAGCCGTACACGGACGCCTGCGAGATGACGGTCTGCACGCCGTCGTTGTAGACGAGGTACGCCAGCAGGAAGGAGAGGGTGAGCGGGTGGCGGCGCATGTCGCGCAGGGTCGCCGTCAACTGCCGCCACCCGGAGCCCGCCGCCCCGTCACCGGCCCCCTTCATGTGCCGGTCGCGCAGCCGCCGCAGCGGTACGACGGTGAAGGCGCCCCACCAGACACCGGCCGTGGCGAGACAGATCCGCACGGCCTCCGATTCGGAGAGGCCGAAGGAGTCGTGGCCGGTGTACAGGACCAGATCGAGGACGAGGACCAGAGCCCCCGACGTGTAGCCGAACGCCCAGCCCCGTGAGGAGACCGCGTCGCGTTCCTCGGGCCCCGCGATCTGCGGCAGATAGGCGTTGTAGAGCACCATCGACACCGAGATCGAGGCGTTCGCCACGATGAGCAGGAACGTGCCGAGCAGATAACGGTGTCCGTCCAGGAAGAACATCGCGGCCGTCGCGGTCGCGCCCGTGTACGCGGCAGCGGCGAGGAGGGGCTTCTTGCGGCCTGTACGGTCGGCTGCCGCGCCCACGATCGGCATCAGGATCACCGCGACGACGAGCGAGGCCGAGACCGCGTACGCGAACAGCGACCCGGCACGCACCGGCACGCCGAGCGGATGGACATAGCCGTCGGCATCGGCGGCGGCCTTGGCGACCGACGTCAGGTACGGCCCGAGGAACACCGTGAGGACGCTCGTCGAGTAGACGGAGCAGGCGAAGTCGTAGAAGTACCACCCACGCTGCTCACGGCGCCGGTCGCCGGCGGCGTCCCGGCCGGCCGTGCCGTCCGCCGGCCCGGCGCTGTCCGCGGTCTCGGCGCTCATCCGCACCCCTCGTCTCTCCCCGTGGAGACGTCACCGGGCCGGCGTCAGGCCCAGGCCCCCCGCTCGCTCAGCACCGTACGCAGCGTCTCGATGTGATCGGTCATGATGCCATCCACCCCGAGGTCCAGGAGCGCGGCCATCCGCTCCGGTTCGTTCACCGTCCAGACGTGCACCTGGAGTCCGCGCGCGTGCGCCTCCCGTACGAAGCGCCGGTCGACGACCCGGACACCGCCCTGGCTCTCCGGGACCTGCGCGCACACCGCGCCGGCGCGCAGCGCCGCCGGGATCCCGTACGAACGCAGCCGCAGCCCCAGGACACCGCGGACGCCGTAGGAGGTCGCGAGCCGCGGGCCCGCCAGCCGGTGCGCCCTGGCCACCCGCGCCTCGGAGAACGAGCCGACGCACACCCGGTCCCAGGAGTCCGTCCGGCGGATCAGCTCCACGAGCGGCGCGAGGGCCTGGGCGGCCTTGATGTCCACGTTCCAGCGGGCACCGGGGAACGTCTCCAGCAGCTCCTCGAAGAGCGGCAGCGGCTCCCGCCCGGCCACCCGGGCACGCCGAATCTCGCTCCACGGCAGTTCCGCTATCCGGCCCCCCGCGTCCGTGACCCGGTCCAGGGTGGCGTCGTGGAAGGCGACCAGCCGGCCGTCCGCCGAGGCGTGCACATCGGTCTCGAAGTACCGGTACCCGGCGTCGGCGGCGCGCCGGAACGCGGCCGCGGTGTTCTCGATCCCGTCCGCCGCCCCGCCCCGGTGGGCGAACGCGAGCGGCGCGGGGTGGTCCAGATAGGGGTGGCGTACGGAAGTCACTGCCGCAGTATGGCCTGCGGGGGCGTCCGGGCGGCGGCCGTGGTGTCACCGCCGTCCGTGACCTCGAAGAAGCGCAGGAAGAACTGGGCGAGCGGGCCTATGCCCAGGGCGTACAGGACCGTGCCCACGCCGAGGGAGCCGCCGAGCAGGAACCCGGTGAGCACGACAGCGACCTCGATCGCCGTACGGACGAGCCGGATCGACCGGCCGGTCCGCCGGTGCAGCCCGGTCATCAGCCCGTCCCGCGGCCCGGGGCCGAACCGGGCGGCGATGTAGAGCCCCGTCGCCACGCCGTTGAGGACGATTCCCGCCACCATCACCCCGGCTTGCGCGGCCAGACCGTGCACCTCGGGGACGACGGCGAGTGTGCCGTCCATCGCGAGACCGACGACGAAGACGTTCGAGACGGTGCCCAGGCCGGGCCGCTGGCGCAGCGGTATCCAGAGCAGCAGCACGATCGCGCCGATGATGATCGAGACGACCCCGATGCTGATACCGGTGCGCTCGGCCAGTCCCTGGTGCAGCACACCCCACGGCTCCAGGCCCAGTCCGGCGACGACCAGCAGGGCCGAACTCGCCCCGTAGAGCGCCAGGCCCGCGTAGAGCTGGATCAGCCGGCGGGGCAGATGAGCCCCGCGCGCCGCTGCGGTGATGGACAAGGCGTGCCCCCTGGTGTGGTGGTCGTGGACTGCTGCGTGTCACTCTGTGGCAGGGGATTGGCTGCCAACTATGGCCAATCCGAGGAAGGTGGACTGATTTTCATGGCGCAGTGGACTTCGGCCGTCGGTGCTGCACAGCTCGCCCGGCAGCTCCACGCCCAGCAGCCCCGGCCCGCGGGCCCCGGCACCCGCAGGCCTCCCGCCTATCGTGCGCTCGCCGACGGCATCCGGCTGCTCGTCCTCGAGGGCCGCGTCCCGGTCGCCGCCCGGCTGCCCGCCGAGCGGGAGCTGGCCCTGGCCCTGTCCTTCAGCCGCACCACGGTAGCCGCGGCCTACGAGGCACTGCGCGCCGAGGGCTTCCTGGAGTCCCGGCGCGGGGCCGGCAGCTGGACGGCGGTCCCCGCCGGTAACCCGCTGCCCGCCCGCGGGCTGGAACCGCTGCCGCCCGAAGCCCTCGGATCCATGATCGACCTGGGCTGCGCCTCACTGCCCGCTCCCGAACCCTGGCTGACCCGGGCCGTCCAGGGCGCCCTGGAGGAGCTGGCCCCGTACGCCCACACCCACGGCGACTACCCGGCCGGCCTCCCCGCGCTGCGGCAGATGATCGCCGACCGCTACACCGCGAGCGGTATCCCGACGATGCCCGAACAGATCATGGTCACCACCGGGGCGATGGGCGCGATCGACGCGATCTGCCACCTCTTCGCCGGCCGCGGCGAACGGATCGCGGTGGAGTCCCCGAGCTACGCCAACATCCTCCAGCTGATGCGGGAGGCGGGCGCACGTCTGGTCCCGGTGGCCATGGAGGAGGGGCTCGGCGGCTGGGACATGAACCGGTGGCGCCAGGTGCTGAGGGACGCGGCGCCCCGGCTCGCGTACGTCGTCGCGGACTTCCACAACCCCACCGGCGCGCTCGCCGACGAGGACCGCCGCCGGGCGCTGGTGGACGCCGCGCGCTCGGCCGGCACGGTCCTGGTGGTCGACGAGACGATGAACGAGCTGTACCTGGACGACGATGTGAGGATGCCGCGCCGGGTCTGCGCCTTCGATCCGGCGGGCAGCACCGTGCTCACCGTCGGCTCGGCCAGCAAGGCCTTCTGGGCCGGCATGCGCATCGGCTGGGTCCGTGCCTCTCCGGACGTGATCCGCAGCCTGGTGGCCGCCCGCGCCTACGCCGACATGGGCACCCCGGTCCTCGAACAGCTCGCGGTGAACTGGCTGATGCGCACAGGGGGCTGGGAGCAGGCGGTGCAGATCCGCCGGGAGCAGGCGCGGGACAACCGGGACGCGCTCGTCGCGGCGGTGCGCCGGGAGCTGCCGGACTGGGAGTTCGCCGTGCCGCGCGGCGGGCTGACCCTCTGGGTACGCACCGGCGGGCTCTCCGGATCGCGGCTCGCGGTGGCGGGGGAGCGGGTCGGGGTGCGGGTGCCGTCCGGACCCCGCTTCGGGGTCGACGGGGCCTTCGAGGGCTATGTGCGGCTGCCGTTCACGGTCGGCGGGCCGGTCGCGGACGAGGCGGCCCAGCGGCTCGCGGCCGCCGCCCAGCTGGTCGGTTCGGGAGCGGGGGCGGGGGCCGAGACACCCCGTACGTTCGTGGCCTGAGCGCCGGCGCACACGACGAGGGGCCCGCGGATCCGCCCGTCCCGGTCCGCGGGCCTCTTCCTGCCCGGATCAGTCGCTGAGGGTCAGGCCCTCGACGGAGACGGAAGCCGTCAGCGTGTCCGCCATCACGGGGTCGGGCACGCTCGCCTCGACCGCCGTGCGCCGCTCGGGGAGCAGGTCGAGGACAGCCTGGCGCTGCGCCTCGCTCGTCGCGTCGTCGTGCGGATCGGGGGTGGCGGGCACCTGGAGCCGCAGCACCTCACCCGTGCCGAGGCGCGCGTAACCGCGGCCCGGCGGGACGTCCGGGGGCGGGGTGGTGTGCGGCCCGACACCGAGGACGGACTCGATCTGGCCGGGTGTGCACCGACCGAGCACGACCCGGGCCCTGGTGTGGGACCGGACGGTGTCGCTCACGCCGTCCAGGCTGTCGAACTGTTCGGTCATCACCACGGTGACGCCTGCGGCCCTGCCGTGGCGCAACGGCACGTGGAGCAGGTCCTGCGGGCCGGGCCCGCTGTCCGCGGTGGCGAGGTGGCCGAGCGCGCTCGGCCGGTCCAGCAGGATCCAGAGGGGGCGCTGTGTGTCCTCGGGAGGGGCCTCGCCGGACTGCCGGGCCCGGTTGGCCTCGATCAGCCGGCGCTCCGTCTCGTCGGCCGCCCATTCCAGGGTGGACAGGGCGCCGGCGAGTCCGCACTCGACGGCCAGGACCCCTTCGCGGCCGGTGAAGCACGTGTACTCGCCGGTGCCGCTTCCTTCGATGATCAGGATGTCGCCGTGCTGGAGTGCCTGAAGAGCGATGGAGCGCAGGAGCGTGGTGGTGCCGCTGCCGGGCTGGCCGACGATCAGCAGATGCGGTTCGGTGGAGCGCGCGCCGGTCCGCCAGACGACGCCGGGCGCGTCCCGGGTCTCGTCGCCGTCGCTCACCGGCACGGTGCGCTGCACCGCGTCCTCGTCGGTGAACCCGAGGACGGTCTCTCCGGGGGCGGTGACGAAGCGCTGGGCGGTGAGGGTGGCGGGCAGGGCGTCAAGCACGTTCATGAGGAGCTGGTTGCCCTCCTCGTCCCAGCTGAAGAGGTACTCCCGGCCGCGGCCCGACTTGGTGTGCAGCAGCTGTTCGATCCGGGCGCGGGAAGCGGCCTCGCTGTCGGTGAAGTAGGCCGGGTACGTCACACGGAGGCTGCTGACGCGGCCGTCCCCGTCGAACTCGTACTCGCTGAAGACCTTGTCCCAGTCGCCGCCGTGGGTGAACAGCGGACTGGGGTCGTCGGCCGTCGAGAAGTACGGCACGAGCGCCTCGTACAGCGCTTTCAGGCGGCCGGCCTCCGCCTCGTCGGGACCGGTTTTGACGGGGGTGCGTTCCCGTCCCTTCCATGCGGCGGCGCCCATCACCGCGACGAGGGCCAGCAGCGGCCCGTACGGGATGAGCGCGACCACGAGGACGCAGGCCGCGACGAGGAACAGCGTGGGACCACGCCGGTCCTTGGGCGTCGCGGCCCACTTCTGCCGTCCTGCACCGGCCAGCAGCCGCAGACCACGAGTGATCATGATCAGCGGATGGAGCACGTCGGTGGCGCTGTCGGCGGCCGTACGCGCGATCTCTCGACTGCGAGTGATCGAAGCGCTGCCGCTGCTCAGAATGCGGGGGAGTGGTCGCCGGGCCACGTCGGTCTCCTGAAGGGGGTGGGAGCGGGAGCGGAGGGTCAGAACTTGATCCCGCCCAAGAGGCCGGCGAGGCTCGCTCCGCCCGCGGTGATGCTCGGTGCGATGGCGGTGCCGGCCAGGTAGAAGCCGAACAGGGCGGTGACGAGGGCGTGCGACGCTTTGAGGCCGTCCTTCCTGAAGAACAGGAAGACGATGATGCCGAGGATGACGACGCCTGACATGGAAAGGATCATGAGTGGTTCTCCTGGTTGGGGGGACAGTCACCATGAGTCCTTCCAAGCTCACCGGAAGTATCCATAGGATAAAAGCTGCAATTGGGTGAAAAGTCTGATTGTTCACTGGAGTGGCTCACGGAAAAGTGCCGCCGAGAGGGGATCTCCGGGCGCGGGCCTCTCGTTCTCGTCACTCCGGGTGATCTTTTGCCATGGGTGGGCCCGGGCGTGTGGGCGCCCGGGCAGTACTCTGTCCAATCACTCGTACGGCCCACTGGTGCACAGCACAGCGGGCCGGAATCAGCACGAACGGTTAAGGAAGGCGGTCCCCCGATGAGCGAAACCCCTGATCCCGAGGTGGTCGAGCTGGCGACCAAGGTCTTCGACCTGGCACGTCACGGCGACGCCGACGCGCTGGCGGCCTACATCGACGCCGGCGTCCCGGTGAACCTCACCAACGACCGCGGCGACTCGCTGCTGATGCTCGCGGCCTACCACGGGCACGCCCCCGCGGTCATCGCCCTCGCCGGGCGTGGCGCCGACCCGGACCGCGCCAACGACCGCGGGCAGACACCGCTCGCCGGAGCCGTCTTCAAGGGCGAGGAAGCGGTGATCAAGGCCCTGCTCGACGCGGGGGCCGATCCGGCGGCCGGAACACCCTCCGCGCTGGACACGGCGCGCATGTTCGGCAAGGCCGACCTGCTGGAACTCTTCGGCGCCCGCTGAGGGGGCTTCGCCGTAAATGTGGTCGCGGTGGCGAAATGGCTGGGTCATCATGACGTCGCGGGCCCGATTCGGGCCACCGACGAGAGGCAGAGGAAGATGGTCTACACCAGGCGGAAGACGGCGGTCGGCCGATCATGTTGCTGCGCGGCCTAGTGCCACTTTCGGCACGTGGAACTGCACAGTCCCGGTTGCGTCGACAGCTTGATGTGAGGCTTTTCCCATGTTTGATCCGTTCATAGCGCCGAGCGGCACCCTGCTCGGCCTGCTGCAGAGGGGCCGCGGCGACGGCACGCTCCACGCACTCGCCGCACCACGCCCCGAGGCCCTGGCGGCTGTCAACCACTGCGTCCTGAGCGACCCGCGTCACGACTGGCAGGTCGAGAACCGCTCCCTCTACTACGCACGCCTGTACCTCGACCTCGACGGCGGGATCGAGGAGATCGAACGGCACCTGTACGACGCCGACGACCACCTCGACACGGACGACTCACGGACCGGTCTGGCCCTGGCGGTTCTCGGTCACCTCGCCTCGTACGGCCGCGACGACGCCCTGGCCCTGCTGCGGCGCTACGCCGCGACCGGCTCCAACTGGGCCTGGGCGCTGGACGAGCTGGCGCTGCGTGACGACGACGACGGGCTCCGGTCCCTCGCCCTGCCCGTGCTCGCCCGGTTCCCCGAGAACGCCGAGGGCCGCGCCGAGCTCGCCGCGACCGTGCGGGACGCCTACGAGCCCCGCCCCTGGCGGCTCTGGGCCGACGATCCGCGCCCCCCGGTCGGCGCCCGGGTGAGAGCCGCCTCGGAACAGGGCTCCTTCGACCGCTGGCAGCGGCAGATGCGGCCCGGCGGTCCGCGCCCCGGCTGGAGCGTCAGTGCCGTCTTCGACTGGGCCCAGGAAGGGCTCGACCGGGGCAGCGTTCTTCACGTTCCGGCCGCCCGCTGCCTCTCCGCCGTGGCGGGGACCGAGGACCGGCCCATGATCGTCGAGGCCGCCCGCAGCGGTCCGGAAGGCGCCCGATGCGCCGCGCTGCACTACCTCGCCGCCGAGGTCCGCGACCCGGCCGTGCTCGACCTGATCGAGGCCGCGGCGGTCGGCGCCTCACACACCGTCGCCGAAGCGGCCGTCGCCGCCTTCGAACGGATGTGCGGCGAGGCGGCCGTGGAACGGGCCCGCCGCTGGGCCCGCCGGCCCGACGCGCTCGGCGCCTCCGCGGCCGGCGTACTGGCCGGCCGGGGCGGCGCACAGGACGCCCCGCTGGTCCTCGGCGCCCTGCGTGACGCCGTACGCGGCGAGGGACCGGACGCGCCCCGCCTGTGGGCCCTGGTCGACGGGGCCGGCCGGCTCGGCATCGCCTGCGCCGCGCCCGTACTGCGCCACGTCTACCGGGAGACGTCCTCCTCCCACCTGAGGGGCAGGGCCGCCCGCGCCCTCGCCGCCACCGACCCCTCCTTCGCCACCGGCTTCGCCGTCGAATGCCTGTGGGACTGCGAGGAGACGACCCGGGAGGTCGCCGCACGCCACGCGGAGACCGGCGACATCAGGGTGGCCGAGCGCCTGCGCCGGCTGGCCGCCGATCCGGCCGAGGAGGCCGAGGTCCAGTCCGCCGTACGCAGCAGGATCGGGCCGGACGCACCGGCGGTCTGAAACGGGACCGCAGACCCCCTGCCGCTCAAAGAGCGTGCAGCCGGGGAACCGCAGGAAGGGCAGCGCGTCGGGGGCGCGCCGCGCCCGTACCGCCCCGCCCGTCGTCCTCGCGTCGTGCACCCCTGTCGAGGGGCGGCGCGCCACTATGGAGGGATGACCGGACGCTGGGAGTTCTGGATCGACCGGGGCGGCACGTTCACCGACGTGGTGGGCCGAGACCCCGAAGGGCGGCTGGTCACCCGCAAGCTCCTCTCGTACGACCCCGACCGTTACCGGGACGCCGCCGTGGCCGGCATCCGGCTGCTGCTGGGACTCGGTCCCGACGAACCGGTCCCCGCCGACCGGGTCGCCGCCGTCAGGATGGGTACCACCGTCGCCACCAACGCCCTGCTGGAACGGCGCGGCGAACCCACCGTCCTCGTCATCACCGAAGGCTTCCGGGACGCCCTGCGCATCGCGTACCAGAACAGGCCCCGGATCTTCGACCGCCGCATCCTGCTCCCCGAGGCGGTGTACGAGCGGGTGATCGAGGTCCCCGAGCGGGTCGACGCGCGGGGGCGGACCGTCAGGCCCCTGGACCGGGGCGCGGTGGCGGAGCGGCTGCGCGCCGCGCGCGGCGACGGACTGAGCAGCGCCGCCGTCGTCCTCATGCACGGCTACCGCCACCCGGACCACGAGAGGGCGGTCGCCGAGGAGGCCCGTGCGGCGGGGTTCACCCAGATCAGCTGTTCCCACGAGGTCAGCCCGCTGATCAAGCTGGTGCCGCGCGGCGACACCACCGTCGTCGACGCCTACCTCTCGCCGATCCTGCGCCGGTACGTCGACACGATCGCCGCCGAACTCGACGGCATCCGGCTGATGTTCATGCAGTCCAACGGCGGCCTGCGCGAGGCCGCCCGCTTCCGGGGCAAGGACGCCGTGCTCTCCGGACCGGCGGGCGGAGTCGTCGGCATGGCCCGCACCTCCGAGCGCGCCGGATACGACCGGGTCGTCGGCTTCGACATGGGCGGCACCTCCACCGATGTCTCGCACTACGCGGGCGGGTTCGAACGCGAGCTCGGCACCGAGGTGGCAGGCGTCCGGATGCGCGCCCCCATGATGAACATCCACACCGTCGCGGCCGGCGGTGGCTCGGTCCTGCACTTCGACGGCAACCGCTTCCGGGTCGGCCCCGACTCGGCCGGAGCGGTGCCCGGGCCGGCCTGCTACCGCAGGGGCGGGCCGCTGACCGTCACCGACGCCCAGGTGATGCTCGGCCGGATCCGGCCGGCCCACTTTCCCGCCGTCTTCGGGCCGGACGGCGACCTCCCCCTCGACGCGGACATCGTGCGGACCCGCTTCGAGGCGCTCGCCGACGAGGTCGCACGAGCCACCGGAACCCGGCGGACCGCCGCCGGGGCCGCCGCGGGATTCCTGGAGATCGCCGTGCTCGGCATGGCGAACGCGGTCAAGCGGATCTCCGTCCAGCGAGGGCACGACATCACCCGGTACGCCCTCACGGGCTTCGGCGGAGCAGGCGGCCAGCATGTCTGCGCCGTCGCCGACGCCCTCGGCATCGACACGGTCCTCGTACCCCCGCTGGCCGGTGTGCTGTCCGCGTACGGCATCGGCCTCGCCGACGCGACCGCCATGCGCGAACAGTCCGTCGAGGCGCCGCTCGACGACTCCACCCGGACCCGCCTGGACGACGTGTGCGACGCGCTGACCGCCCGTACCCGGGCCGAACTGCGCGCCGACGGCGTCCCGGACCGGGCGATCAGCACCCGGGCACGCGTGCTCCTGCGGTACGAGGGCACCGACGCGAGCCTCTCCACCGGCCTGGACACCGTGGCGGCCATGACGGAGGCGTTCACGGGCGAGCACCGCGCGCGCTACGGCTTCACGATGGACCGGCCGCTCGTGGTCGAGGCCGTCTCCGCGGAGGCGACGGGCAGGACGAGGGAGTACGACGCGCCGCGACCGTACGGACGGGGGCCGGGCGAGGCCTCCGCGCCGCGACCGTCCGCACCGGAGCGGGACGAGGCCTCCGCGCCGCGACCGTCCGCACCGGAGCGGGACGAGGCCACCGCGCCGCGGCCCCACGACACGGCGCGGATGTTCGCCGGGGATCGCTGGCAGCAGGCCGCGCTCCACCGCAGAGCCGACCTGCGGCCCACGGACACCGTGACCGGCCCCGCCGTCATCGCCGAGCCGGACGCGACCACCGTCGTCGACCCGGGATGGCAGGCCGTCCTCGGGGACACCGGCCATCTGATCCTGACCCGCGCCCTTCCACGCCCCGGCAGACAAGCGGTCGGCACCCGCGTCGACCCGGTCATGCTGGAGATCTTCAACAACCTCTTCATGTCCATCGCCGAACAGATGGGCGTGCGCCTCCAGAACACCGCCCACTCCGTCAACATCAAGGAGCGGCTGGACTTCTCCTGCGCCCTCTTCGACGCGGACGGCAACCTGATCGCCAACGCACCGCACATCCCGGTGCACCTCGGCTCCATGGGGGAGTCCATCAAGGAGGTGCTGCGCCGCAACGGCGACACGATGAGGCCCGGTGACGTGTACGCCATCAACGACCCCTACCACGGCGGTACGCACCTGCCCGACGTGACCGTCGTGACACCGGTGTTCGACGAGACGGGCGGCGCCCCCGCCCTGCGTTTCCTGGTGGCGTCGCGGGGACACCACGCCGAGATCGGCGGCATCACTCCCGGTTCGATGCCGGCCTTCAGCCGCACCGTCGACGAGGAGGGCGTGCTCTTCGACAACTGGCTCCTGGTGCGGGACGGCGCCTTCCGCGAGGCCGCGACCCGCGAACTGCTCGGCTCCGCCGCGTACCCCTCCCGCGACCCGGACACCAACCTCGCCGACCTGCGCGCACAGATCGCCGCCAACGAGAAGGGCATCGCCGAACTGCGCCGCATGGTCACCCAGTTCGGCCCCGACGTCGTCGCCGCCTACATGGGGCACGTGCAGGACAACGCCGAGGAGTCCGTACGCCGCATCATCGCCGGGCTCCACGACGGCCACTGCCGGTACGAGACCGACAACGGCGCCGTGATCGAGGTGACGCTGACCGTCGACCGCGACGCCCGCAGCGCGCTCATCGACTTCACCGGCACCTCGCCGCAGCAGCCGGGCAACTTCAACGCGCCCAAGTCGGTGGTCATGGCCGCCGTGCTGTACGTGTTCCGGACCCTGGTGACCGACGACATCCCGCTCAACAGCGGGTGCCTCACCCCGCTGGAGATCAGAGTCCCCGAAGGCTCGATGCTGGCACCCGCCCACCCCGCGGCCACCGTCGCCGGCAACGTGGAGACCTCGCAGGCCGTCACGGGAGCCCTGTACGCCGCCCTGGGCGTCCAGGCCGAGGGCTCGGGCACCATGAACAACCTCACCTTCGGCAACGAACGGGTGCAGTACTACGAGACCGTGGCGAGCGGCTCGGGCGCGGGGGAGGACTTCGACGGCACCGACGCCGTGCAGACGCACATGACCAACTCGCGGCTCACCGATCCCGAGATCCTCGAATGGCGTTACCCGGTGCTGCTGGAGAGTTTCCGGGTACGGGAGGGGAGCGGGGGGCCGGGCCGCCGGCGCGGCGGATGCGGAGTGGAACGCCGGATCCGCTTCCTGGAACCCGTGACTGTGGCGCTGCTCAGCGGGCACCGCCGCGTTCCTCCGTACGGCATGGCGGGCGGCGGGCCGGGCGCCCTGGGCAGCCAGCACATCGAGCACGCCGACGGGGGCCGCACCCCGCTGAAAGGCTGCGACACCGCCGAGCTGAAGGCCGGGGACGTGCTGGTCGTCCGCACGCCGGGCGGCGGGGGATACGGAGCGTGAGGGATGCCGGGAGCGGGAGGCCGTCGGGCCGGCCTGCGGAGGCGTGACCGACTCCGGGGCAAGCGGCCGCTTCTGCGCCGTTTCGACCGTTGTCAGTCCGAGGACCTAATCTGTGCAGCGTGACTTCGCCTGCCTACACGGAAAACGCTGCGCCCCAGCTCAGCGCGGGGCCGCGGCCCGCACCGGGCCCGGCCGCCGACGAGGGGCTCTCGCGGCGGCTGCGCGCGCTCGCCTGCACGGCGCCGCTGCACGACCTCGACGTGCGCAAGGCGAACCTCGCCGGTGAGTACACCGTGTACGCGATGGCCGAGGTCGCCCTCGCGGCGATCGACCACGTCACCCTCAACATGGACTTCGACACCGGGGCCGACCACGACCAGATAGTGGCCAGACTGCTCCCGCGCGTCGCCGCGCAGGCCCCGCGCCGCCCCGTGGCCGAGCACGAGCGGGTCGCCCGCTGGGTGCTGGAGAACCTGATCAACGTCGGCAGCGTGGACCGCGGCTTCCGGGCGGTCTACGGCACCTTCGGACCGGACGGCGTCTACGTCCGCCGGGACTACGACTTCAAGCTGATCGAGGAGGTTCCGGGATACGGCGGCAGCGTCTATCTGCGCGCCACCGACGAAGCGGTCAACGTCCTGGTCGGCGCGCTCGACACCGATGTCACCAGCGCCCAGATCGCCGCCGAGGTGAAACTGGAGGTCCTGATCAGCCGGGGCCGCCTCGCCGACGCCCAGCTCGCCGCGGAGCAGGCCCGCTACCGGACCGTGCAGTACGCGGAAACGCTCCGCAAGACGCTCGACGCCACCCGGCGCAACGTCCGCGCGGTCGACTGGCTCAACGCCGTGCCCGACATGATCGCCGAGGCGCTCGACCACGTCGCCGACCGCTACCGCCACGAGAACGCGATCCTCACCAACATCCGCAAGGCCAGGGACGAGGCCGAGGAGCCCGAGCACAAGAGGCGCGCCGCCGAGCTCGTCGACATCGTCAAGGACTGCATCCGCCGCCATACCCAGCTCCAGTCCCGCCTCCTGGAGGCCGGGCCGCTGTTCCGCGCCGAGCAGGACCGCCAGGCCTTCGCCACGCCCGCCGCCCGCGTGGGACTCGATCTGTACGGACAGCTCCTGGCCCCGCTGCTGCCGCTCCCCGTCGAGCAGGGCATCCGGGCCACCGACGCGTTCTTCGCCCACGGCACGGGGCTGCGCACCCCCACCTCGGTCCGGGTCGGCGACCTGGTCGACATGCTGCTCACCCCGCCGCTCGAGCGGGAACACCTGGGCGCCGAGATGCCCGAGCCGGACCTGATCGCCACTCCGGACGACAGCCGGTTCAGCGAGGAGCAGCTGGCGTCCGCGATGGAGCTGCTCGACCTGGAGCACGACGCGCCGCGCCGCCTCTCCGGGCTCCTGGCCGAGGCCCGGCGGCGCGACACGGAACTGCCCTATCTGGTCGCCCTGCTCGCCGTGCATGCCGCCAGCCCCCCGGTCGGCACCGCCTACCGGCAGGGGGAGCGCCGCCTGCTGTTCTCCGTGGACGACGGCACCCCGCTCGAGGACCCCGAGTTCGGCGGCGCCGACCTGATCGTGGGCACGGCCCTGCTGGACGCCGTCGGCATGGCGGCCGACCGGGCGGAGGCGACATGAGGACGAGTCACGCCCCTGCCGCTCCCGCGAGAACCCGCGCCGCGGTGACGGGCATCAGGACCGGGCACTCCGTACCCCTACCGAAGACTTTCCGCAACGAGGAGCGACCGTGAGCGACCACCGCGCAGAGCACACCGACGCGTGGAGCGACCCGGCCGCGCTCCACCCGGCCGCCGTGCCCCAGGCCGACCTGGCGGCGCCCGCGTCCGGCCACGCGGCCGACCGGGCGGCGCAGGCGTATCCCGCCGAGCGCCCCGCGGCGCCCGCCGTTTCCGCCGCCGTCACCCCCGCCGACGCGGCGGACGCCTCCCGGCTCGTCGCCTTCGGGCTCCAGCCCAAACTGCTGCCCGCCCGTGATGCCGAGTACGCCGAACTGCTCCGCCGCTACCGGGAAAATCCGGCCTTCGCCCGGCTCGCCGACGCCGTGGCCACCGGGCTCGGCCTCGTCGTCCTGGAGGTGTCCACCCGGGCCGGGATGGCCGTCACGGCGGGCGAGGACTCGGTCTTCGCCGTGCGCATGGGCGATTACGCCCGGCGGGCCTCACCGGACTCCGCCGACCGCTTCCTGCACGGTCTCGCACACCTCGCCGTCGCCGCGATGGCGTTCCCGCGCCCGGAGGACCTCGCGGACGACGCGTACATCGGCCGCATCACGGTCAACGGCGTCGACGCCTTCGTACGCCAGGCGTGTCACCGCCTGGAGGAGCGCGCGGAGGAACAGGGCGACAACACCGACCCGGCCAGCGAGGCCCCCGGCCTGGAGGCGGGCTGGCGGATCTACTCCCGGCGCAGCGCGACCGGAGCGACGAAGGACGCCCGCCGGCTGGCGGGATCCACCACCGGCATCGTCGGCAAGGCCGTGGCGTTCCTCACCGACTCCGGGTTTCTCCAACGCACCGGGGACGACGCCGGAGGCGCCTTCCGCACCACCGCCCGCTACCAGCTCCAGGTCCGCGACATGGCCGGAAGCGCCGCCCTGGCCGAGCTCCTCGAGCTCGGCGTGGTGCCGGTCACCGACGGGTCGGCCACGCTGCTGCCGCCACCCGACCCCGACGGCCTGGAGCTGGCGGCCGGCGCCGGCCTGCCGTTCCACAGCTGACCCGACCCCGACCGGGCCGGTCACTGACCACCCCCAGACGTTTCCCTCCCGCTGCCTGAACGACGAGAGTCCGCCGCCATGTACGAGCTGTCCCGGGTCCGCCTCTACTCCATCGGGCCTGCCGGCGCGCGCTACGCCGACACCGTGCTCGACCTGCGCGGTGTCGGCGAGCCCGTGCCCCACCCCGCGCCCGCGCAGGCGGAGTTCTTCGAGGACGAGCCGGTCGGACCGCCGCGCAGGCCGGCCCCCGCCGGGGTGCTCTTCCTGGAGAACGGCGGCGGCAAGTCCGTCCTGCTCAAGCTGATCTTCTCCGTGATGCTGCCCGGTCACCGCAACACCCTGGGCGGCGCCAGCTCCGGCGTGCTGCGCAAGTTCCTGCTCGCGGAGGACTGCGGACACGTCGCGCTGGAGTGGCAGCACACGCTGACCGGCGAGTGCGTGGTCGTCGGCAAGGTCAGCGAATGGCGCGGACGGCAGGTGTCCAACGACCCCCGGAAGTTCGCCGAGGCCTGGTACTCCTTCCGCCCCGGCCCGGGGCTCGGTCTCGACTCGCTGCCCGTCGCCGAGGCCACCTCCGTCGGCCGCCCCGCCGACGGCGCCTCCGGCGCCCGCGGCAGGCGCCGCACCATGAAGGGCTTCCGCGACGCGCTCACCGAGGCGGGCAAGTTCTACCAGCACCTCGACGTGCACTGGGAAGAGATCCACGACCGCTGGAACGAGCACCTCGGCGACCTGGGCCTGGACCCCGAACTCTTCCGCTACCAGCGCGAGATGAACGCCGACGAGGGTGAGGCGGCCGGACTCTTCGCGGTGAAGAAGGACTCCGACTTCACCGACCTGCTGCTGCGCGCCGTCACCGACACCCGCGACACCGACGGACTCGCCGACCTCGTCAGCGGCTTTGGCAACAAGCTGGGCCGCCGCGCCGAGCTCACCGCCGAGCGCGACTTCACCGCGGGCTCCGTCGACCTGCTCGGCCGCATCGTGGAAGCCGCCGAAGCCCGCGCCAGGACCCGGGACATCCACGCCGGCGCCGAACGCCGCACCCGCACCCTGGCCCGCAGGCTCTCCGCCCGCGCCGGCCTGGAGCGCGGCCGGACCGCGGAGCTCGCCCAGCAGGTCACCGGTGCCGCCCACACCGTCACCGGCGCCGAGCAGGCCCGGAGCCGCAGCGCCCTCATCGCCGCCGAACTCGCCTACCGGCACGCCTCCCTGGCCCTGACCGCGGCCGAGAAGAGCGCGGCGGCCCAGCGCCGTGAACTGGGCGATGCCCGCACCCTGCACGCCGCCTGGCAGGCCGCCGAGGCGGTGCTCCGCCACCGCGCCGCCGCGGACCGCTCCGCCCGGGTCGCCGTCGCCATCCGCGAGGCCGAGCGCGACGCCGCGCCGGCCCTTGCCGCCCGCGCCACCGCCGCGGCCGATCTCGTACGGGCCCTGCACACCGCCGCCGAAGCGGGCGAGAGCCTGGCCAACGAGGAGGAGGAGCGCTCCGACGCGCTCCAGACCGCGGGCGAGGCCGCCCACCGCGACGCCACCACCGCCGCCACCGAGGCCCAGCGCGCCCGCAGCGAGGCCGGCCATCTGCGCCAGCGCCTCGCCGAGGTGGAGCAGGAGACCGCCGAAGCGGTCCGCGCGGGCTGGCTCGACGACACCGCGCCCCACGCGGACCCGGCCCGCGCCGCCCTCGCGGCGAACGATGCCGAGCAGACGGCCGTGGCCGCCTGGGACACCGCCCGCGAGGCCGCCGGGGCCGCGTCGGACCGGTCGAGGCAAGCCGCCGCAGCCGAGAGCCGGGCCGAACTCGCCGCCGCGCGGGCCTCCGACGGCGCACGCGCGGCCGAGCAGGCCTACGAGGCCGAGCTGAGGGCCGCCGAGTCCATCGCCGCCGACCACCGCCTCGCCGACCTTCTGGGGCTGCCCACCACCGGCGGTGTTCCCCGGCCACGGCTGGGCGGGCAGGAAGGAGTGGAGGGCGAGCGGCACGGCGAGGGCCGGGTGGGGTCCGGCACCGAGCCCGGACCGGTCGCTCACGGAGCCCGGAGCGCCGCGCTGTCCGGGACCGCCGAACAGGCCCTCACAGCAGACGAGTTCGACCGCAACGCGGACGAGCTGCGGGAGCTCCTCGACCAGGGCGTCGCCGCGGCCGAGCGCCGGCTCTTCGAGCTGCGTACCGCGGCCGCGGACGACTCCCGCATCCTGGGCGCGCTGGGCGACGGCGGACTGCTGCCGCCGGGACCCGATGTGCTCGCCACCGTCGAATACCTCGGCGAACACGGCATCCCCGCACTGCCCGGCTGGCGCTACCTCGCCCAGGCCGTCGACCCCGCCGACCACGCGGCCGTGCTCGCCGCCCGCCCGGAGCTCGTCGACGGCGTCGTCATCACCGACCCGGACGCGCATGCTCGCGCCCGTGAGGTGCTCGGGGCCGCCGCCCTGCTGCCGCGCTCCGCCGTGGCCGTGGGCACCGCCGCCGCGCTGCTCGCCCCCGTCCCGAACCACGCCGCCGGATCCGCCGCGAGCACCGACGGGGTGTTCCTCGTCCCGCCGAACCCGGCGATGCACGACGAGCACGCCGCGGACGAGGAACGGCAGGCACTCAGGAGCCGGACCGCCGCCCGCGACGAGGACATCCGCACCCTGGCGGCCCGCCTCGCCGGAGACCGCGCGCTCGCCGCCCGTATCGGCTCCTGGCGCGCCGACTGCCCGCCCGGCCGGCTCACCGAACTCGCGGAGGCCGCCCGCACCGCCCGCACGGCCGCCGAGACGGCCGAGGCCGCTCTCGCCGAGGCGCGCACGGCCCGGGCGGAGGCCGACGAGGCGGCGGCGGACACCGCCCGCGTCCGGGACGAACGCCAGGAGGCCGCCCAGCGAGCCCGCCGCGCCGCCGACGCGCTCGCCGGACTCGCCTTCCGGCTCCGCGAAAGGGCCGGCTGGCAGGCGAAACTGCGCGAACTGGCCGACGAGGCGGCCGAGTCCGAGGCCCGCGCCACCGTCTGTCTGGAACGCGCCCGCGCCGCCGACGAGGACCGCAGGGCCGCCCAGCGCGCAGCCGACGACGCCCGCCGCACCGCCCGCGCCCTGCGCGCCGAGCGCGCCGAGATCGCCGGCGCCCCCGAACACCTTCCCGAACCGGAGCCGGGCACCCCGCGGCACAGTCTGCCCGCCCTGCGCGAGGCCTACCGGGCGGCCTCCCAGCTCTACGAGAAGGTCGGCGTCGGCGCCGACCTGCGCGCCGAACAGGCCCGCGCCGAGAGCGACGAGAGCGCCGCGCTGACCGAACTCGACCGGCTCACCAACAAAGTCCGCACCCGGGCCGCCCAGCTCCTGGAAGGCACGGACGGCGCCGACGGGCCCTCCCGCCAGGCCGCCGCCGCCCGCGCCGAATCCCT
Organism: Streptomyces sp. NPDC096323; assembly: GCF_040302845.1. Lineage (NCBI taxonomy): Bacteria > Bacillati > Actinomycetota > Actinomycetes > Kitasatosporales > Streptomycetaceae > Streptomyces > Streptomyces sp. NPDC096323. The sequence continues at coordinate 16,664 of NZ_JBEOSI010000006.1, read as the reverse complement.
CGTCCAGCTCCTGGAGACACGCGCCTCGGCCGCCAGCGAACAGCTCGGCCGGCTGCGCGGCGAGGCCGAGCGGCTCGCCCCCGCCGACGGCGAGAGCCTGCACACCGAACTCCCTGACGACCAGGTCCCCGCCGACGCCGAACAGGCCCAGGCCCTCCTGCGTACGGCGACGGGCGAACTCGCCGCCGCGACCGCGGCACTGGACACCGCCCGCGCCGCCCACGCCGAACTGCTCCACGCCCACCGCACCGCCGAGGACTCGGCAGGCGGCTTCGAGGAGACCGCGGCCCTGCTGCGCGACCTCCTGCGGGACCACGGCGCCGACGACGACCCCGAGACCCCCGAGCCGTACCCCGGCAGCCTGGAGGAGGCCCGGCGGTCCGCGGCCGAGGCCCGCCGTTCCCTGCGCGGCTGCTCCGCCGACCTGTCCACCGCGGAAGCGGCCGTGCGGGAGGCGAGTGACGTACTCGTCCGCCACGCCAACTCCACCCGCTACGAACAGGTCCGCACCCCGGCCCGCCAGCAGATCCGCGAACTCCCGGCCGCGGCCCTCCCCGAGCACGCGCAGAAGTGGGCGACGGCGTTCGCACCCCGGCTGCGGGTCCTCACCGACGAACTGGCCCAGTTGGAGCGCAACCGCGACTCCATCGTCGACCGGCTGCGCGGCCTGGTGGACTCGGCGCTCACCACCCTCCGCTCCGCCCAGCGGCTCTCCCGGCTCCCCGAGGGCCTGGGGGAGTGGTCCGGCCAGGAATTCCTCCGGATCCGCTTCGAGGAGCCCGACCAGGCCACCCTCACCGAACGGCTCGGCGAGGTCATCGACGAGGCGACCAAGGCGGCCCTGAAGAAGAACTCCGACCTGCGCCGCGACGGGATGTCCCTGCTGCTGCGCGGCGTACAGGCGGCGCTGGAGCCCCGGGGCATCGCCGTCGAGATCCTCAAGCCCGACGCGGTGCTGCGCGCCGAACGGGTGCCGGTCGGGCTGATGGGCGACGTCTTCTCCGGCGGGCAGCTGCTGACCGCCGCCATCGCCCTGTACTGCACCATGGCCGCCCTGCGCAGCAACGACCGCGGCCGCGACCGGCACCAGCACCGCCACGCGGGGACGCTGTTCCTCGACAACCCCATCGGCCGTGCCAACGCCACGTATCTGCTGGAGCTCCAGCGTGCGGTCGCGGATGCGCTGGGCGTTCAGCTGCTCTACACCACGGGCCTCTTCGACACGACGGCGCTGGCCGAATTCCCGCTGGTCATCAGGTTGCGCAACGACGCCGACCTGAGGGCCGGGCTGAAGTACATCAGCGTCGAGGAGCACCTGCGCCCCGGACTGCCGCAGCAGGACCCCGGCGCGGAGACGGTGCACGGAGAGATCACCGCCACCCGGATGTTCAAGCGGTCCGCGCCGGCGCCGGACGTACCGGCGGCCCGGACCGAGGACGCACACCGCCGGGCGGCGGAGCCCGGCACGGCCCCGTAGCGGAGCCCCGCACGCCACCGTGGCTGAGCGACCGAGGCGCGGGTCAGGCGCGGGAGAGGCGCCGTCCCGCGTCCCGGCGTATCCGCGCGCCGTCCCGCGCGGCGGTCCGCGCCGCCCGTCTCGCCATGCGCCGCTCGCGGCGCAGCCGCCGGGCCGAACTACTGGGCACCGACACCACACCGTTGCGCTGATTCCACACCTGCCGGGTGACCCACACATCCAGCACCGACCAGGTGGCGATCACCGTGCTGCCCACACTGCTGAGCATCATCGGGAAGGCCAGCCAGGAACCGGTCAGCTCGGTCAGGAAGGCGACTGTGGCCTGGACGAGGGTCAGCGATGCGATGAGTACGGCCCGCACGGCTGCCCTGCGCACCGGATCCGGCATCCGCCGACGCGTGGCGGGCTCCTCGACCCAGAGCGGCTGCCGCGGGATCTCAGGCCCGTCCCGCGTCGCCGGGGCCGCGGTGCCCGCCTCCTTCGCCCTCCGGGCCGATGGCACCTCCACCGCACCGTGACGCTCCTGCGTGTCCAACGAATCTCAACTCCCCACCGCTGTCCGACTTCAGGGTTGCTGCCCCACATGCACCCTTTCTACGCGGACGGGCTGTGCCGTCCCGCCCCAGTGCACTCCTGTGGCTCTCCTGCCCCCGTACAGACGGACGAATGCCGGACGGTGAAGATTCCCCCGTCGTTCCCCCGTCCGGCACAGAACGAAGACTTCCAGCCAACCGGCGGGGCAAGGAATATGCCGCTCTGATCGGCGCCTTCTGTCGCATTCGCGAATTTCATCTCCCGGAATACCGGGACATCTCATGGTCAACTCCCGGCAAGGCGGCCGAAAATCGCCCGGACACGCCTTCGAGTTGTCTGTGTGTCGGTAGTAGGCTCGCGCCGTTTGTTGACGGAACACCATCCCCGCCCCGCGGGGCGGAGCTGGGGGAGGCCATGCGCTTTCGCGGAAAGTCCATCCGCAGGAAGATCGTGGCGTTGCTTCTGGTGCCGCTCGTCTCCCTCACCGCGCTCTGGGGCTTCGCCACCTATCTGACCGGGCGCGAGGCCGGCCAGCTGCTGAGCGCGAGCACCGTCGTGGAGAAGGTCGGCCATCCCCTGGAGGACACGGTCAGGGCCGTCCAGAACGAGCGCCGCCAGACCCTCGTCTTCCTCGCCGACCCGCGGGCCTCCGACGCCCTTCCGCTGCTGCGCACGCAACGCGCCGTCACCGACCGCGTCGTCGCGCGCGTGACCTCGAGCGCGCAGCAGGAGGACATCCGCGACGCCCTGCGCCCCGACGCCGAGACCCAGCTCAGCTCGATCCTCGGAGCGGTCGAGGAACTCGACGCGCTCCGCGGCTCCGTCGACCGGCGCACCATCGGCCGGGCCAGGGCCATGGACTACTACAACCGCCTCATCGACCCCTGCTACCGCTTCCTGACCGGCCTCCACACGATGGAGAACGTGTCCATGGACAAGCAGGTCCGGGCGCTGACGGGTGTCTCGCGCGCCCGCGAGATGCTCTCCAGGGAAGACGCGCTGGTCGCCTCCGGACTCCTGGCGGGACGGTTCTCCGCCCCGGAACTCCGCCAGATCTCCGACCTCGTGGCCAACCGGAAACTGCTGTACGAGATCAACCTCCAGGTGCTCCCCGCCTCCGAGCGCCGGCGCGTGGAGCGGTACTGGTCCGGCCCCGACAGCGAACCGCTGCGCACCGCCGAGGACAGACTCCTCGCCCAGGGCCCCATCCGAGACTCCCGTGCCGTGGACACCGCCCGCTGGCAGGAGGTGGCCCCGCCCGTCCTGGACCGGCTGGCCAACGACTCGACCGAGATGAACAACCGCTTCCAGGACCGGGGCAGGCCCGCCGGCTACGGCGTCCTGATCAAGGCGGGCGTCGCCGGTGTGCTCGGATTCCTGGCCCTGCTCGTCTCCGTCTTCGTGTCCGTACGCATCGGCCGCGAGCTCGTCCGTGACCTCTCCCGGCTGCGCAAGGACGCCCACGAGGTCTCCGGAGTGCGGCTGCCGAGCGTGATGCGCCGCCTCGCCGCGGGCGAACACGTCGACGTCGAGACCGAGTCCCCGCACCTCAGTTACGAACGCGACGAGATCGGCCAGGTCGGGCAGGCACTCAACACGCTGCAACGGGCCGCGGTCGAGGCAGCCGTCAAGCAGGCGGACATGAGGCGCGGCGTCTCCGAGGTCTTCGTCAACCTGGCCCGCCGCAACCAGGTGCTGCTCCACCGCCAGCTGACGCTTCTGGACACGATGGAGCGCCGCACCGAGAACACCGACGAACTCGCCGACCTGTTCCGCCTCGACCATCTCACCACCCGGATGCGGCGCCACGCCGAAGGACTGGTGATCCTCTCCGGAGCCGCTCCTTCCCGGCAGTGGCGCAAGCCCATCCAGCTCATGGACGTGGTGCGCGCCGCCGTCGCCGAGGTGGAGGACTACGAACGGATCGAGGTCCGCTGGCTCCCGCGGATCGGCGTGGGCGGCCCCGCCGTCGCCGACCTCACCCATCTCATCGCCGAACTCCTGGAGAACGCCACGGTGTTCTCGCCCCCGCACACCGCGGTCCAGGTACACGGCGAACAGGTCGCCAACGGCTTCACCCTCGAAATCCACGACCGCGGCCTCGGGATGCCCCCCGAAGTGCTCCTGGACGCCAACCTCCGGCTTGCCGAGACCCCCGAGTTCGAGCTGTCCGACACCGACCGGCTCGGTCTCTTCGTCGTCAGCCGGCTGGCCCAGCGGCAGAACGTCCGCGTGTCCCTCCAGACCTCCCCGTACGGAGGCACCACCGCCGTCGTCTTCATTCCGGCGGCGCTGCTCACCGACGCCCCTGACTCGCACGGCACCGGATTCCGCCTCGACCGCAGGTCCGAGAAGGCGATCGCCAGCAGCAGGCCGGGCAGCGACCCGCGGCAGGACCGGGGCCAGGACGCGTCGGACCGCAGTCTCGCCGCCACACGCCCGCCGGACCGGCCGGGCGGCCTGTCACCGGTCCCCAGCGGGCTGGCGGACCCGGCCCTGCTGGACGGTCCGGTCGAGCTCGAAGGGCCGGCCGGGGCCCTGGACTTCGAGCGCGACCCCCTCCTCGAAGCCGTCGCCGGCCGGGGCCTGGATCCCGTACTCGACGGCGTCGCCGACCTGGACGACACGGAGAGCGAACGCGGCGGCATCTTCCGCGCCCGCGAGCTCCGGCGCGACAGCGACCGCGAACAGCACCCGCAGACCGCCGACCGCGAGCAGCACCAGCAGGCCGCCGACCGCACCGCGCAGCCCGAAGGCGTCCGGGCTCTGCGCCCGGACGGCACACGCCCGCTGCCCCGCCGCACACCGCCGACCCTGGTCACCGACCGGGGCCGCCGCGTCGACGCGAGCGGCCGCGCCCACCCCACGTCCGCCGAGCCGGAGGCCGCGCACACCCCGGCCCGGCGCCCCGCGACCGGCCCCGTTCCGCACGAGGAACGCCGCCGCCCCGTCGGACCCCGTCGGCCCGCCGAGGCCCCGCCCGGCACGCCATCGGTTCCGGCGCCCCGCTCGTCCATGTCAGCCGTCCCGTCACCGCCGGCCGCCCCCGACACCGTGGGCGGACTGCCCCGCCGGGTCCGGCAGGCCAGCCTCGCCCCGCAGCTCCGCGAGGGCCCGGGCGTCACCGGGCCGGACCCGGTGGAGAGCGCCGAGGACATCGAGCGGGACGCCGACGAGGTACGCACCCGCATGGCCTCGCTCCAGCGCGGCTGGCAGCGCGGGCGTCTGCAGAACGCCGAGGACGTGACCGGCCCCGACGACACAGCACAAGGAACCACTCCGGGAGGGGACGGTCCATGACCGCACCGAACGCCGCAGCACTCGACTCCGCACGTCAGGGGTCGGGCGAACTCAACTGGCTCCTCGACGAACTCGTCGAGCGCGTCGCCAGCATCCGTAAGGCGCTGGTCCTTTCCAGCGACGGCCTCCCCACCGGCGCGTCCAAGGACCTGACCAGGGAGGACGGCGAACACCTGGCGGCCGTCGCCTCCGGATTCCACAGCCTCGCCAAGGGCGTCGGCCGCCATTTCGACGCCGGCCGGGTCCGTCAGACCGTCGTCGAACTCGACGAGGCGTTCCTGTTCGTCACGGCGGCGGGCGACGGCAGCTGCCTGGCCGTACTGGCCGATTCCGACTCGGACGTCGGGCAGGTCGCGTACGAGATGACCCTGATGGTCAAGCGCGTGGGAGCTCACCTGGCCAATGCTCCCCGGACGACCGGTACGTCCTCGGGAGGGTGAGTGGATGGGATGAGCGCCGACACCTCCCGTTCCCCCGGCGTCCCGGGCGACCCGCAGTCCTCGCGCTGGTACGACGGCGACGCCGGCCCGGTGGTCCGCCCGTACGCGATGACCAGGGGACGCACCAGCAGCGCGTCCCGTCACCGCCTCGACCTGATCGCGATCGTCATGCCCGAACCCGCGGCCGACGATCCCGGCAGGGACCAGATGCTCTCCCCGGAACACGTGGAGATCGTCGAACTCTGCAGTGACATGCCCCAGTCGATCGCCGAGCTCGCGGCCGGTCTGGATCTCCCCGTCGGGGTGGTCCGGGTCCTGGTCGGTGATCTCGTCGAGGACGAGCTGGTGCACGTAACCCGTCCCGTTCCGCCGGCCGAGCTGCCGGACGTGAACATTCTTCGCGAGGTGATCAATGGCCTTCGGGCGCTCTAGCCGCAACAGGCGGCCCGTTGAGCCGGTTACCTTGAAAATCTTGGTGGCGGGCGGCTTCGGCGTGGGCAAGACGACCCTGGTGGGCGCGGTCAGCGAGATCAGGCCGCTGCGTACGGAGGAGAGGCTGAGCGAGGCGGGACGTCCGGTGGACGACCTGGACGGTGTCGAGGCGAAGACCACGACGACCGTGGCGATGGACTTCGGCCGGATCACCCTGCGCGAGGACCTTGTGCTGTACCTCTTCGGCACTCCCGGACAGGACCGCTTCTGGTTCCTCTGGGACGAACTCGCCCAGGGCGCGCTGGGCGCGGTCGTCCTCGCGGACACGCGCCGGCTGGAGGACTGCTTCGCGGCGGTCGACTACTTCGAGCGCCGCGACATTCCCTTCGCCGTCGCCGTCAACTGCTTCGAGGGCGCCGACCGGTTCCCGGCCGGGACGGTGCAGGCGGCACTCGATCTCGATCCGCAGGTGCCGGTGCTCATGTGCGACGCCCGGGACCGGTCGTCCGTACGGGACGTCCTGGTGGCCGTCGTCGAACACGCGATGGCCCGCGTGGACCGGCTCCGTGAGCCGGCCACGACATAACGGCACCGGCGCGCAGGCCGCGTACACACTGGTCACGGGACCTGGCACAGGATCAGAAGCGGTGCTGCGCTCAGCCGTTGTCGGCGAGCCACTTGGCGGCGGTCTCCGCGAGCTCCCGGTCGCGGCCCGTCAGCATCATCCCGATCATCTGCGCGTCGCCGCGCAGCGACCAGGCGGGATGGCCGAAGGTGGCCGGGTTGTTCTTCTCGATCAGGAAATGCGCGGGCCAGGCGGTCCCGTACCCGATCAGCGGCAGTGCCGCCGCGTACCGCTTCCGGCCGCGCGCCAGTCCGTAGGCGGTGATCGCGAGACCGGTCAGGGTGCCGGTCAGATGGACCCAGCGGGTCGCGGCCCGGGAGTGCATCGCGACGTAATAGGGCCAGAATTCCTCGTACGAATCGAACGTCTGCTGTGGCATACGGGCACCGTAGTGACTGAATCGGCAACCGGATACGGCTCATCCGCGTCCGAGAAGAAGAACGGGCGGCCGGAACCCACGGGGGTGGTCCCGGCCGCCTGCTCGTCCGCTTTCCGGATCACACGGTCCCTCAGTGGCCGGCGACGGATCTGCGGGCCACCGGGAAGTCGAAGTAGGTGTCCGGAAAGAGCTCCGGCTTGAAGGTGTAGTGCCACCACTCCTCGGCCAGATTGACGAATCCGGCGTCGGTGAGCGTCTTCTTGAGGAACTGGCGGTTGGCGCGCTGCACGCCCTGGATCCGCGGGTCGTCGGTGTGCGACAGCGTGTCGAAACAGTCGAAGCCGGTCCCCATGTCCACCGAGTTGTCCGGGAAGCGGTCGGCCTGCGGGGCGTAGCACGGCACCAGCTTCTCGCCCGGGCGGTACGGCCTGGTCGGCACGGCCGGCAGCCGCACCAGCGTCAGGTCCACCGTGCTGCCCCGGCTGTGCCCGGACTTCTCGGCGATGTAACCGTCCGCGAACAGGCGGGTCTTGTCGACCTGCGGATAGAACTCGCCCTTCATGGTCTCGTCGTCCAGGTCCTTCGCCCAGCGCACGAAGTGGTCGACGGCCCGCTGGGGCCGGTAGCAGTCGTAGACCTTCAGCGAGTACCCCTGGGCCAGCAGCCGGACCTGGGCCCGGTGCAGGGCCTCGGCCGCAGGCCGGGTCAGGATGCACAGCGACCGGCGGTAGCCGTCCACCGGGACACCCATGAAGTCGTGCTCGGTGGGGTAGCGCATCTCCTGGATGATCGTGGGATCGACCGCGCGCAGGGCGACGAACTCCGGGGGAGCCTTCGGCTCGGGCTTCGCCTGCGCCACCGGAGCGGCAGCGGTGACGGCGAGCAGAGTGGCGGCACTCGCCGCCAGGGCACGGAAAACGGACCTCATGACTGTCATGAGCACATCGTCCACCAGTCCGGCCGCCGTGGGCGGACGATCGGATACAGTCCGCGCGTGTCCGTCCGGCCGGCACGAGCCGCAGGCGTGAACCGACGAGGAACGGAGAAGCCGTGAAGGATCCCCACTCCCACTGCGGCAGTTGCGGTAGGCCGTACACCGCGCTGCCGTCCCCCGACAGCTGGCCCCGCACCTGCCCCGCCTGCGGTGCCACCGCCTACCGCAACCCGCTGCCGGTCGCCGTCGCACTGCTCCCCGTGACCGACGACGACGGCACCGGACTCGTCGTCATCACCCGCACCATCGAACCCCGCCTCGGCGGCATCGCCCTCCCCGGCGGCTTCATCGACCACGAGGAGGACTGGAAACACGCGGTCGTACGCGAACTCCGCGAGGAGACCGGCATCGAGGCGGACCGCGACGACGTCCGGCTGGCCGACGCCCTCAGCGACACCGACGGGCACCTCCTCCTGTTCGGGCTGCTCCCCGCGCGGCCGGCGGCCGCCCTTCCGCCGTCCGTGCCGACCGACGAGACGTCCGGATACGGAGTGCTGCGCGCCCCCGAAACGCTCGCCTTCCCTCTCCACACCGAGGCGGTCCGCTCCTGGTTCGCCGGCCACTACCGCTGACGGCGCGGGCAGTACGGACCGCGGTGGCGCATCCCGTCAGATTCCCCGCACCCGGACCGGACAGTCCACCAGTCCCTCCCCGCCGTCCCGCTCCACCACGACCCGCCCGCCCACCAGCCGCGTCGTGTACCGCTCGACCACCGTCGGCGCCCAGCCGTCACCCCCGTCACGGACCACCGAGCCGCCCCCGCCCGTCCCCTCCACCGGAGCCCACACCTCCAGTTCGAGCCCGCCGTCCGCGCCCCGCACCGGAATCACCGATCCGGCCCGGGCCAGCACCGGCACCCGCGACAGCGGCGCCTCGACCACCACCTGCCCCGGGCCCTCGTACACCGCACCGCTCACCGTGTCGTACCAGCGCCCCGGAGGCAGGCGGACCGGCCGCTCCCCGACGCCCGGCTCCAGCACCGGCGCCACCAGCAGCGCGTCACCGAGCAGGAACGCGTCCTCGCACTCCCGCAGGGCCCGGTCGCCGGGCGCCGACCACCACAACGGACGTACGTACGGGGCCCCCGACAGCCGGGCCAGGTGCGCCAGCGTCACCCAGTACGGGCGCAGCCGCTCCCGCTCCACCAGCACCTCCCGCGCACCGTCGAGCACCTGCGCGCCGAACTCCCACGGCTCCCGGCGCCCCGCGGCGATCGCCGCACCCGTCCGGAAGAGCGGAAGATACGCACCCAGCTGGAACCACCGCAGATACAGCTCGGGAGACGGTGAACCGTCGGAACCGCCCACATCCGGCCCCGCATACGGCACCCCGCACAGCCCGAGGCCCAGCACCAGCGCCAACGAGGCCCGCAGCCCGGGCCAGCCGGCCGCCACATCACCGGACCCGATCCCCCCGTACCGCTGCGTCCCCGCCCAGCCGGACCGGGAGACCAGGAACGGGCGCTCCCCGGGCCGCAGCCGGAGCAACTCGTCGTACCCCGCCCGCGCCGTCGCGAGGCCGCCCACGTCGTCGGCCTCCCGCTGATCGCCGCCGAACCCTTCCGGCGCGGACAACGGCAGCCCCCTGTCCCGGTCCCCGGCGGCGACCTGCCACGCCTCCCGCTCGCTCCCCGGCCCCCGCCGTGCGTGCTGCGGCCCCAGCGCCCACGACGGAGGCACCGCCGGCGCCCCCGTCAGGGCCGACCAGCCCTGCAGGACCCGGGCCGGTGTGCCGACGACCACCCAGCAGCGCAGCGGACCTCCCTCGACGCGCAGCTCGGACGACCCCGGCCGGTCATGACCGGATCCGGCCCCCTCCGTGCCCTCGCGCAGCTCCACCCGCCCCGCCCAGGAGTTGTCGTGGAACATCAGATGCGTCCCCGCGTCCGAGACCACCATCTGCACCGGCATCGTCAGATACCGCCCATCGTCCCCGGGCCCGGGCCGGCCGCCCGGACCGCTGTTCCACAGCGCGTACACACCGTTCCCGAGCCGTGGCCCCGCCGCCCGCCCGCCGGGCCCGAAGAACCGCGCGTCCGCCGGGACCTCGGAGCGCTGCACCCATCGCCCCGGACCGCCCGCCACCGGCTCCCACCACCGGGGCGGCAGCTGCCGCCGGAGCACCACCCCGCCCGGGGTCCGCAGCTCCACCGCCCCCAGCCGGGACACCACCACGGTCAGCCGCTCCGACACCACCTGCCAGCCGCCGTCCTTGTCCGGCTCCAGCACGGCCCGCGGATCGGCGTCCGGCGCATCCTCCGGCAGGGCGTACGACGGCGAGGGCTCCGCGCCGTCCCACCCCAGGAAGACCGCCCCGCCCGCCCCCACCCGGACCCGCAGCTCCGACCGGGCGAACCTCACCACACCACCGCCCGGCCCCGGCTCCGCCCCCACCAGATTCCCCGGCACCCGCGCCCGCTCCGGACCACGCGCAGGCAGCGCCCGCGCATCCGCCCGCACCCGTAGCCACGCCGAGCGCACCGTACGCAGCCCCTGCATCGAACCGACCGACTTCACCGAGCGCACCAGGTCACGACCGTCCATCGCTTCAGCCTGCCACCAGGCACGACGGGAGCGGGTTCTGTTCAACTACCGTTCACCAGCGGTACGGCGTGGCCGGACGTGTCGGGACCACATACCGGGACACGCGGCCATGGGCGGGCAACCCTGGTGCGAAAGACGATCACATGGCATCGTCCGTGGAGCCGCCTCACGCGCACACCCCAGCCCGTGCGCGCGACTCACGCACACCCCGCGTACCCGTACAGCCAGGGAGCCGCCCCATGACCTCAGCAGCCGAAGAAGCCCCCCTGTGGCAGCCCGGCCCGGACCGCATCGCGGCCGCCGCCGTCACCCGCTTCCAGAGCTGGGCGGCCGAACACCACGGAGCACCGGCCGAAGGTGGTTACGCGAGCCTGCACCGCTGGTCGGTCGACGAGCTCGACACCTTCTGGAAGGCCGTCGCCGAATGGTTCGACGTCCGGTTCTCCACCCCGTACGAGACCGTCATCGGCGACCGCACCATGCCCGGCGCCCAGTGGTTCCCCGGCGCCACCCTCAACTACGCCGAGCACGCGCTGCGCACCGCCGAGGACCCTCTTCGAGCGGACGCCCCCGCCCTGCTCCACGTCGACGAGACCCACACCCAGGTGCCCGTCTCCTGGTCCCGGCTGCGCCGCCAGGTCGGCTCGCTCGCCGCCGAACTCCGCGCCCTCGGCGTCAGGCCCGGCGACCGCGTCAGCGGCTACCTCCCCAACATCCCGCAGGCGGTCGTCGCCTTCCTCGCCACCGCCGCCGTCGGCGCCGTCTGGACCTCCTGCGCGCCCGACTTCGGCGCCCGCAGCGTCCTCGACCGCTTCCAACAGGTCGAACCCGTCGTCCTGTTCACCGTCGACGGCTACCGCTACGGAGGCAAGGAGCACCACCGCGCGGACACCGTCGCCGAACTGCGCCGCGAACTCCCCACCCTGCGCGCCGTCGTCCACATCCCGCTGCTCGGCACCGACGCACCCGAAGGCGCACTCGACTGGTCCGCCCTCACCGAAGCGGACACGGAACCGGTCTTCGAACAGGTCCCCTTCGACCACCCGCTGTGGGTCCTCTACTCCTCCGGCACGACCGGCCTCCCCAAAGCCATCGTCCAGTCCCAGGGCGGCATCCTGCTCGAACACTTCAAGCAGATCGGCCTGCACTGCGACCTCGGCCCCGAGGACCGCTTCTTCTGGTACACCTCCACCGGCTGGATGATGTGGAACTTCCTCGTCTCCGGCCTCCTCACCGGCACCACCCTCGTGCTGTACGACGGAAGCCCCGGCTACCCGGACGTCAGCGCCCAGTGGCGCGTCGCCGAACAGACCGGCGCCACCCTGTTCGGCACCTCCGCCGCCTACGTCATGGCCTGCCGCAAAGCCGGTATCCACCCGGGCCGGGACTTCGACCTCTCCCGCATCCAGTGCGCCGCCACCACCGGCTCCCCGCTCCCGCCCGACGGATTCCGCTGGCTACACGACGAAGTGGCCGACGACCTGTGGATCGCCTCAGTCAGCGGCGGCACCGACGTCTGCAGCTGCTTCGCCGGCGCCGTCCCCACCCTTCCCGTCCACATCGGCGAACTCCAGGCCGCCTGCCTCGGCACGGACCTGCAGTCCTGGGACCCCGCAGGCGAACCCCTGACCGGAGAGGTCGGCGAACTCGTCGTCACGAAGCCCATGCCGTCCATGCCGATCCGCTTCTGGAACGACCCCGACGGTAGCCGCTACCGCGACAGCTACTTCGAGACGTACCCCGGCACCTGGCGGCACGGGGACTGGATCACGATCACCGACCGCGGATCCGTCGTCATCCACGGCCGCTCCGACTCCACCCTCAACCGGCAGGGCGTCCGCATGGGTTCCGCGGACATCTACGAAGCCGTCGAGCGCCTCCCCGAAATCCGTGAGTCCCTCGTCATCGGCCTGGAGGAACCCGACGGCGGCTACTGGATGCCGCTGTTCGTCCACCTCGCCGAAGGCGCCGCACTCGACGACACCCTCCGCGACTGCATCAAGCGCACCATCCGCGAAAACCTCTCCCCGCGCCACGTCCCGGACGAGGTCATCGAGGTCCCCGGCATCCCGCACACCCTCACCGGCAAGCGCATCGAGGTTCCGGTCAAGCGCCTGCTCCAGGGAACGGCCCTGGCCAAAGCCGTCAACCCCGGATCCGTCGACAACCTGGAACTCCTCCACTTCTACGAGGAGCTGGCTCGCAAGCGCGGCTGACCGAGGCCACTGTCAGTGCCCATGATTACGCTGTGTGAGCAATGTTCGACAGCGCACTGGGGGAAATCATGGCGCAGACCAGGAACAACCGGGCCACCGTCCGCGGCAGGACCGGCACCACGATGCGACGCACGCTGCGCCGCGAAGCACCGAGCACCATCGGCCTCCTGACCGATGAACAGGACTTCGCGGCGATGCGGCGCTACCGCACCTTCACCTTCGACGACCACTCCGTCTATCTGCAGCAGGTGGAAGGCCTGCTCAGGGCACTCGCCGCCCAGGGCATGCACACGACGGTCGCTCTCTTCGACCCCGAGGAGTACGCGGAGTTCTGCGCAGAAACGGGAATCGCCCCCGACAGCCCCTCCGGCCGCAGCCGGTTCACCGCGGAGGTCGCGGCCTGCGGCGCCACCGTCGCCTACACCGGACAGCCTCTCGACACCCTCATCCCTCTCCTGGTCTCCCGAGCGGTCCGGCAGGCCACCTGGGAGTACGCCACGATGCTCCTGTCCGGGCTCGGGGACTGCGCGGACTGCGGCCAGGACGTCGGACGCGCCGCCTTCGACCGCGCGTCCCACCTCCTGCTTCGCACCCTGGAGGCCGCAGGCCCCGGCACGCACCACCTCGTCTGCAGCACCCCCACGGAGAACGAGCAACTGCTCGCCGCCCTGCACACCGAGCGGGACACCACCGGGCCGGCGCACCTCGATTCGGGGGAGGGCGCCGAGTTCGTGACCGTGCTGGCCGTCGGTATCGCGCTGGAAAGCCACGGGGGAGTCGTCCTGCGGACCAGCGCTCCGGGAGCCCCGGACCGGGTCCACGGCTGGCGACTCACCGGCGGCAGCCTCGTCCCGCTCACCGCGGGGGAGGTGTTCAGCGCCTACTGCACCGACGCGGACACCGGTGAGCCCGTCTCTCCGGAATCGGGCGTGGAGTACTGCGCAGGGTTCGACGTCGGTGCCGACGAACCGGAGGCGCACCACTGACGGCCGGAAGGGGCCTCCCGCCGACCCGGGCGGGAAGCCCCTTCACCACACATCGCACGACGCCATGGTCATGCGTGGCGTCCTACTCGCCCGACAGCACCGCCTGCGCGGCGACGCGGGCCTCCTCGGCCGAGTCCGCGGCACGTGCGGCAGCCGCGGCGCGCTCGCACTGGGCGAGCGTGTACTTCGCCAGCGTGCTGCGTACATAGGGAATGGACGCGGCACCCATCGACAGCGACGTGACACCCAGACCGGTCAGGACACAGGCGAGCAGCGGATCGGAGGCGGCCTCACCACAGACACCACAGCTCTTGCCCTCGGCCTTGGCGGCATCGGCCGACATGGCGACCAGATCCAGCAGCGCGGGCTGCCAAGGGTCCTGGAGACGGGACACCGCACCCACCTGACGGTCCGCGGCGAAGGTGTACTGCGCCAGGTCGTTGGTGCCCAGCGACAGGAACTCCACCTCCTGCAGCACCGAACGCGCCCGCAGCGCGGCCGACGGGATCTCCACCATCGCGCCGAACTTGGCCTGCAGCCCGGCCGCGCGGCACGCGTCGGCGAACGCCTTGGCGTCCGCACGGTCCGCGACCATGGGAGCCATGACCTCTAGGTAGACGGGCAGCCCTTCGGCCGCCTTCGCCAGAGCGGTCAGCTGGGTCTGCAGCACGTCGGGGTGATCCAGCAGGCTGCGCAGCCCTCGCACACCGAGCGCCGGGTTCGGCTCGTCGGCCGGAGTCAGGAAGTCCAGGGGCTTGTCCGCCCCCGCATCCAGCACCCGCACCACGACCCGGCCTTCGGGGAACGCCTCGAGCACCGCGCGGTACGCGGCGATCTGCTTCTCCTCGGACGGCGCCTGCTTGCTGTCGTCCAGGAAGAGGAACTCGGTACGGAAGAGCCCCACCCCCTCCGCACCCGCGGCGACGGCCGCCGGGACGTCACCGGGCCCGCCGACGTTGGCCAGCAGCGGCACCAGGTGCCCGTCGGACGTCGCGCCCGGACCGGTGGACGCGGACAGCGCCGCCTTGCGCGCGGCGGCGGAGCTCTCCAGCTCCGCCTGCTTCTCGGCACTCGGCTCGACGAAGATCTCGCCGGTGCTGCCGTCCACGGCGATCACCGTGCCCTCGGCCAGCTCGCCGGCGCCGGGGAGCGCCACGACAGCGGGCACGCCGAGCGCCCGCGCCAGAATGGCGCTGTGACTCGTCGGCCCGCCCTCCTCGGTGACGAAGCCGAGAACCAGAGTGGGGTCGAGCAGCGCCGTGTCGGCCGGAGCCAGGTCCCGGGCGATCAGCACGTACGGCTCATCGCTGTCCGGCACGCCCGGCATCGGCACACCGAGCAGGCGGGCCACGATCCGGTTGCGTACGTCGTCGAGGTCGGCGACACGGCCGGCCAGGTACTCACCGGCGCCGGCGAGCAGCGCGCGGTAGGAGGCGAACGCGTCGTACACACCGCGCTCGGCGGTACTGCCGACTGCGATACGCCGGTCCACATCCGCCATGAGCTCGGGGTCCTGCGCCATCATGGCCTGGGCCTCCAGCACGTGCTGGGCCTCGCCCCCGGCCAGGTTGCCGCGCGCGATGAGGTCGGCCGCCACGGCCTCCACGGCCTGCCGGGCCCGCCCCTGCTCGCGCTCGGCCTCCTCGGCCGGAATCTGCTTGGCCGGCGGTTCGAGCACTGCCGTGCCCATGTGCCGTACCTCGCCGATCGCCACACCGTGGCTCACGCCTACGCCTCGCAGCGTTGTCTGCATTTCACCCGTCTCCGGTCGTGCGGCGGACGATGCCCCCGCGGTGGTTATCCAGTCGGCTGTCACTGCGCCGAACGCGTTACTGCCAACCGAACAGTGTGTCGCCGACCTTCACGTCGCCGTCCTCGATGACGGCGGACAGCGAATCGGCCGTTGCCTCCAGCGCCACGACGGGGCACACCGGCGACTTGCCGGCCGCCTCGACCGCAGCCGGGTCCCACCGGACGATGCCCTGGCCGCGCGTGACGGTGTCCCCCTTGTTCACGAGCAGCTCGAAGCCCTCGCCGTTGAGCTGGACCGTGTCGATGCCGAGGTGGGTCAGAACCCCATGGCCCTCGCTGTCCACGACCACGAAGGCGTGCGGGTGAAGGGAGACGACGATTCCGTCGACCGGCGAGACCGCCTCGGACGGCTCACGGACGGGGTCGATGGCGGTCCCGGGACCGACCATCGCCCCGGAGAAGACCGGGTCGGGTACAGCAGTGAGCCCGATGGCACGCCCTGCAAGAGGGGACGTCACAGTGGTCATGGGGGAGCCTCCCAGAGTGGAGCTTCAATGGCGCCGCCGCGGCTTGTAGGGGACGGCGTACTGCTCAGCAGGGTAAGTCATAAGAAGTGACGGTTCCGCCCGAGTCCTGACGGTTCGAGGACCTAGGGGTGCACCGGAAACGATTTGCCTCGACTCCCGGCAGCCTGTACTGTCGTACTCCTGCCTGGCCCCAACGCGACATTGAGTCGGGGGTCGGCAGCGACTATCAAGCCCAAACCCTAACCCGATATCGGGCAGGCTCATGTCTGCGGGGTGCTGGTCAGGGAAAGTGAAATGGCCTGATAGAGTCTGGATCGCCGGAAAGGGAAACGCGAAAGCGAATTCCTGTGAAAGCGAAAATGCAAGACCCGCTTCGACCGGGAATCGGACACGAAAGAGTCTGATAGAGTCGGAAACGCAAGACCGAAGGGAAGCGCCCGGAGGAAAGCCCGCAGGGGT